>NZ_CP016809.1:1572500-1884000 GCF_002741055.1 Paenibacillus ihbetae
AATCCTGTTCGCTCCCCACGCTTTCGCGCCTCAGCGTCAGTTACAGCCCAGAGAGTCGCCTTCGCCACTGGTGTTCCTCCACATATCTACGCATTTCACCGCTACACGTGGAATTCCACTCTCCTCTTCTGCACTCAAGTTCCCCAGTTTCCAGTGCGTCCCGAAGTTGAGCCTCGGGTTTAAACACCAGACTTAAAGAACCGCCTGCGCGCGCTTTACGCCCAATAATTCCGGACAACGCTTGCCCCCTACGTATTACCGCGGCTGCTGGCACGTAGTTAGCCGGGGCTTTCTTCTCAGGTACCGTCACTCTCATAGCAGTTACTCTATGAGACGTTCTTCCCTGGCAACAGAGCTTTACGATCCGAAAACCTTCATCACTCACGCGGCGTTGCTCCGTCAGGCTTTCGCCCATTGCGGAAGATTCCCTACTGCTGCCTCCCGTAGGAGTCTGGGCCGTGTCTCAGTCCCAGTGTGGCCGTTCACCCTCTCAGGTCGGCTACGCATCGTCGCCTTGGTGAGCCATTACCCCACCAACTAGCTAATGCGCCGCAGGCCCATCCTCAAGTGACAGATTGCTCCGCCTTTCATAACCCCGCCATGCAGCAGGTTTAATTATCCGGTATTAGCTACCGTTTCCGGTAGTTATCCCAGTCTTGAGGGCAGGTTGCCTACGTGTTACTCACCCGTCCGCCGCTAACCATCAGGAGTGCAAGCACTCCATCAAGTCCGCTCGACTTGCATGTATTAGGCACGCCGCCAGCGTTCGTCCTGAGCCAGGATCAAACTCTCCAATAAAGATCATCCTTTCGGATGATTGATTGAAAAAGCGATTAAGCTCATTTAGAAAAACTGACGAGAATTTGTTCAATTCTCTATTGTAACTCCCCGCCGAAGCGGTTCGTTTTTACTCACTCGTTGTTCAGTTTTCAAAGATCAACCTTTTCGTTACCGGCGAATCTCGTTCGCATCAGCAACTCTTATAATATATCATATCTTTTTCGTTAATGCAAGAGGTTTTTTGAAGTTTTTTTGATCTCTTAAATTCGAAACCAAAAGCATTCCTTGATCTCTTCCCTGCCGCAAAAGCTTTCGTTTCGCGACTGGATTTATAATATATCATGAATCAACATCAATAAACAATGCATAATTTTTTCCAATTCTAATATTATAACTTGTACTAGGGATATATGTTGCTTCCGAAACATTTGAACTGGTTTAGCTCTATATTCTACCGCCACTTGATTCCACAAACGTGACAAGACGGCCGGTGACCGGCCGTCTTCTTCTAATAAACCTTAGCACGCTCTAACCCACTTAGAACTTACCATGAATCGGTTACCTCTTGTCTTTTTCGCTTACCTTATCCTTTTATCCATGGGTTTTGCTGTTTGTTCTTTGCCGACTGCGGCTTCCGTGTTTTCTTGGCTGCAGTTCTGGAGGCTTTCCCCCCCGTCTGACGATGAACCTTTGCCTTGGGCGCCTTACTGTTCTCTTCAATCACAGCGTCACGAATTTCAGCTTCCTGATCGCTCTCTTCAACGGAATGATTCGCTGGAGAAGCATCTTCCGTAAAGCTTGAAGCAATTCCGACTCCTTGTTCTTCATTTTGACGGTCTATCCACATCTGTTCATAAGGGTTCACGAATGATGGATTTGCGCCGAAAGCTCCAAGCGGTTCCGAAGGAACGCTGTAGGCACCCGACGAATTCATGGCACCATGCTGCCAATTATAAGGCATGGCATGCTCCGCTCCCCCCTGGTGAGCATATGGATAACTGTTTTGAGGCATCCCGTAAAAAGGACTCACTTCTCCGCCCTGGCAGCCGCAAGGAGATGAGGCATACCCAAGCGGCGAAATCCCTTGATGTTCTGGATACGGCATATAGTTAGAAGTTGCTCCTGCGGTATAGGACTCGGAAACGGAAATCTGGGAATACTCCATTCCGACCGGATCTCCGGACACTCCAGGATAGCCTTCCGCCGGAATTCCCCAGGCGTCTCCATAGGATGCCGGAACGGCTGGCTGCGGCATATGATAGTATGGATGAACACTCTCTCCATGCCATTTTACCGGCTCGTGGCACCCGCATGGAGATTCCGGATAGACGTATTGCGGCATCGTAAACTGAGGCTCATGATATCCATGATGGTGGTGATGTTGGTACGGACCAAGACATGGATGATCCGGAACATGATGAATCGGAAACTCCGGACATGGATGCATGAAAGGTTGGACCGGGAAGTCAGCAACCTTCGGGCATGGATCATCGGCTGGAAGAACCGGATGCGGCATCGGCATTGTCTTTAACGGATACATTTGCTCCGGCTCAAAAGGCTTGTATTCCGGTTTATACTCCGGTTTAAATTCTGGCTTGAACTCTGGCTTATACTCCGGTTTGTATTCTAGTTTAAATTCGGGTTTAATCTCCGGTTTATACTCGAGTTTAATCTCCGGTTTAATCTCGGGCTTAATCTCCGGTTTGTACTCCGGCTCTACCTTTTTAGGCTCCTCCGGCAAAGGCGCAATCTCCGGAAGCTTCGGTAACACAGGCGGCTCTGGCATTGGCTGTGGCGGGGCCACCGGCGGCTGCGGTACGGGCTGGGTAATTTCTTCTTTCACGCCCGTATAATCCTTGCTTCCCGGCTTCTTTTTACCCGGAGCGACTTCAGCACTCATCGTAATGCCATCGCTATCTCCCGTCTCCGTATAAATGCCCGACGAAGGAATATTGACAATCTCTCCCACTAAAAGGGCATTCGGATTTTTAAGCTGCGGGTTGGCATCGATAATTTCTTTCAGGGTTACTCCCCAGGCTTTGGACAGCTTCCACAAGGAGTCCCCTTGTTTTACCGTATGCTTATGGATAATTGGCTGGCTGCCGCCAGGTACCGGAACGGGCTCTGTCGGAATTTTAATTTTAGCCCCGACATCAAGCTTATTCGGATCGACCAGCTGCGGGTTGGCATCGATGATTTTCGTTAACGGTACGTCAAATTTTTTGGACAGCTCATATAGGGTGTCGCCTACCTTGACGATGTGTATCTTCACGCCGCTAAAACCTCCTACACTCTTCTAGGCGCTATGGTTATTCGCCCGTGTTCGTTACTACATCCTATGCAGGAAATGGGCGATTGACATCCCTCGATGCAAAAAAAATCCTTTCATCGACATGAAAGGATTTTTTAATACGCTTGAACTTCTTGTCCGTAATACTTAGGATTCCCAAACTTTATACCCGTCAATCTCAACGATTTTCCGGAACTCTTCAAGCAATTGAAGCGTAATCGGCCCCGCTTGCCCCTTGCCGATGGTACGCCCGTCAATCTCGCGTGCGGCGATCACCTCGGCAGCCGTACCTGTGAAAAATACCTCGTCGGCGATATACACATCATGCATGCTGAAAGGCTCTTCCTTGAGCGGAATGCCAAGCTTGCCGCACAGCTCGATGATCGCCTGGCGCGTAATGCCTTCTAGTGCGCCCAGGTAACATGGCGGCGTTGTGACGACACCATTTTTCACGATGAAAATATTATCTCCCGAACCCTCCGTAACATATCCTTGGGCGTTCATCATAATGGCTTCATCAGCCCCGGCGAAGTTGGACTGGATCTTAACGAGGATGTTGTTCAAATAGTTCAGCGACTTGATCTTCGGATTGAGCGCATCCGGAATGTTTCTCCGCTGCGCCACGGAAACCGCTCGCAAACCGTTCAAATACGCTTCTTCTGAATAGATCGCCAGCTGTTCGACAATAATCAGTACCGTCGGTTTCGGGCAGCGACGAGGGTCAAGACCCAAGTTGCCCGCACCGCGCGACACGACGAGGCGGATGTACCCGTCTCTCATATCGTTGCGGCGAATCGTCTCCGCCATTGCCTCCAGCAGCTCATCATAGGCCAATGGAATCACAAGATCGATAGACTTGGCCGAATCGTATAAACGGTCCAAATGCTCTTTGCATTTGAAGATGTTGCCGTTATAAATCCGGATGCCTTCGAAAATGCCGTCCCCGTACAGGAAGCCGTGATCAAATACCGAAACTTTCGCATTCTCTTTCGTGACAAATTCTCCGTCTAAATAGATCCATTGCTCAGACATTTACTTTACCCCCATTTTCTCGCTTTCGTAGGCGTAACTCGGATACGATCCAAGCGTGCGGACTTGGCATCCGAGTGCTTCGATTTCTCCCATGGCAGCCGTCAGCAGAACGGAATCGGCAGCAGCCATTACATCTATATAGAAATAATAGTTGCCGAGCTTTTTCTTGGTCGGCCGGGATTCGATTCGGGTCAGGTTCAGCCGTCTCCACGCAAATGCCGAAAGCACCTGATGCAGCGCACCCGGCACATCCTCCGGCAACGTAACCAGAATGCTCGTCTTGACATGCTCCGGTGAACGGTCAATCGCGATCGGCTCACGGCCGATCAGCACGAACCGGGTGTAATTGTTGTCGTGATCCGTAATCCGCTCTGCAAGCAGATCCAATCCATGCTTCTCTGCACCGAGGGATGTTCCGATGGCCGCCCACCCTTTGCCCGGATTTTCTTTTACGATTTTAACGCCTTCGGACGTGCTGCCTACCTGTTCAAGCTCCGCCTGAGGGGCGGCTTTGGCCAGGAATTGGCGGCACTGGGCGGTCGCAACCTGATGGGACCAGATTTTCGTAATTTTACTGAAATCCATCGCCCCCTCCGATCCGCGGAATTCCGACGCATTGCCGATTAAATTTTGAATCGACGGATACACCCACTCCACCTGCATCGGCATATCCACCTCGTTGACAAGCCAATCCATATGGAGGCTTACGGAGCCCTCAATCGTATTCTCAATCGGAATTACGCTATAATCACTCTTGCCTTCGACCGTAGACATGAACACATCAGAGATCAGTTTGTAGTGGACGAGCTCGACAGGCTGATCGCCAAGAAGATATCGTATCGCTTCATGAGATACCGATCCTGAGGGCAACAAGGCTATTTTTTTCATGCGGTTACTTCCCCTCTAATCATATCCAAAAAGGATCTGTTGTTGATGTCGTCCATAATCTGGACGCCCTCGGCTGCCGGGTCCAGACTGAAGCACGAGGACGGGATGCCTTCGGCCTCCATCGCTCTCACCAAGTAAGCCTTGAGATCATCCACACGCCGATCATCACGATCCACGAACGCGATAATCGTCGGGCCAGCTCCGCTGAGCGCGACCCCCAGTGCGCCTTGATCAGGCGCTTCCGCCAGGATTCTCGGCATCCCGGGCACGAGCGGTGCCCGGTAAGGCTGGTGAATGCGGTCCTGCATCGCTGCCCGGACAAGATCCAAGCGGCCAGCCGACAGAGCAGCCGTCATTAAGGACGATCGACTAATATTATATACGGCATCCGCCAAATTGACCTGGGCAGGCAGCGCCTCCCTCGCCTTGGAGGTGGCCAAGTGGAAATCAGGAATGACGACCACGGTCCCGAGGCGGGCTGGCGGTTCGATCCGGATATAATCCGCATGCTTGCCATCCCATGCCGCTGTAATAATGCCGCCAAACAACGATGCGCCCACGTTGTCCGGATGCTTCTCAAGGGCAGTCGCCATATCGAACAGCTTGGACTCCGATAACGGAGAGCCGATCAACGCATTCGCCGCATATAAAGCGCCAACGATGGCGGAAGCGCTGCTGCCGAGTCCCCGCGCCAGCGGAATATCGGAATACATCGATACTTCAAGCTCGGGAACCGATTCTCCTGCTTCATCGAACACCATTTGCGCCACTTTATAGATCATGTTGCTTTTGTCGACCGGCAAGCCCTTCATCTCATCTCCGTGGAGATGAATTTCGGTACGATCAGCAGGTTTCAGCTCGATCCAGGAGTAAAGTGACAATGCCATGCCGAGCGTATCAAAACCTGGACCAAGGTTGGCCGTGCTGGCCGGAACCTTAACCCTCAAGCCTTGGGACAAACTCATACCTGCGCAGCCCCTTCAAGCTTCGCGATGGCTTCCATAACCGCGGACTCCGTATCGGATACGACCAGCGGTTCCGATTGGACCGTCGAAATCGCGATGTTCGGATCCTTCAATCCATGTCCGGTCAAAACGCAGACGACGGATTCCCCGCCTTTAAAATATCCTTCCCGTTTCATTTTATATACGCCTGCAATCGAAGCCGCGGAACCCGGCTCGGCAAAGATTCCTTCACGTGACGCGATTTTGCGGTAGGCTTCCAATATTTCCCCGTCGGTAACGTAGTTAATCTGCCCGCGGGACTCCTCGGCTGCGGCTACCGCCGTTTTCCAGCTGGCCGGATTGCCGATTCGGATTGCCGTTGCGACCGTTTCCGGATTAGGAATCGGCTCGCCTTTCACGATGGCCATGGCCCCTTCGGCCTCAAACCCGAGCATCTTAGGCAGCGAAGCCGCCTTGCCGGCTGCATGGTATTCTTTGAATCCCTTCCAATACGCGGAGATATTGCCCGCATTGCCCACCGGGATCGCCAGCACGTCCGGCGCTTTCCCCAGCTGATCGACCACTTCGAAAGCAGCCGTCTTCTGTCCCTCGATCCGGTACGGGTTCACGGAGTTGACGAGCGTAATCGGATGCTTGGCCGTGATCTCCCGCACGATTTCCAGTGCACGGTCAAAGTTGCCGTCGATGGCAATGACTTTAGCGCCATAGATCATCGCTTGTGCAAGCTTGCCCAAGGCAATATTGTTGTTCGGGATAATGACGATGCAGTTCAATCCGCCGCGTGCCGCATAAGCAGCAGCTGCAGCGGAGGTGTTGCCGGTCGAGGCGCACATAATGGTGCGGCTTCCTTCCTCCATCGCCTTGGCTACCGCCATGACCATCCCTCGGTCTTTAAAGGAGCCTGTAGGATTCAGTCCTTCAAATTTAAAATGCAGGTCGATTCCAAGCTCCTCCGACAGGTTCTCGGCACGGATCAGCGGCGTATTCCCCTCCTTAAGGGTTAGCAGCGGGGTCTGGTCATTGACGGGTAAATATTCTTTATAAGTTTGAAGTAATCCTTCGTACGGCATCTCTCATGATCTCCTTTTCTATGAAAAAATATAGTTTCGGCTCTGATGTACACTTCGTGGCCATATGGCCTAGCCTTCAACCCGGTATACGCTCTTGATCCGCCGGATAACCTCCAGGCCTTCGAAATGATTCAGCACCTTATCCATATTGGCCTTGCTTGCATGGTGCGTAACGATGATGATCTCTGCATCCGGATTCTGGTCATTCGGCTGCTGAACAACTGATTCCAGGCTCACGTCATGCTGCGCGAACACTTGCGTGATTTGGGCGAGAACCCCCGCTTTATCATCGACATGCAGCAGGATAAAGTTTTTATACGAAATCTGCTCGTCCGTCTTGAGCTTCTTCGGTTTATACGGGACGATCGCTTTCAGACCGTTCACGCCGAGCTTCAAGTTTTTGATTATGGCTACCAGATCCGCGACAACGGAGGTCGCCGTCGGCATCTCGCCGGCACCGGCACCATAGAACATTGTCTCCCCTACAGCTTCCCCATACACGTAGACGGCGTTGAATACACCGTTAACGGCTGCGATGGGATGTCCCGTGCGTACCATGGTCGGCTGCACGCTGATGCTGACCTCGTCGTCCTGACGCTCGGCGATGCCGAGCAGCTTCATCTCATAGCCCAGACGTTTGGCGTACGAAATGTCTTCTTTGGTTACTTGAGAGATTCCCTTGACCGATACATCCTGCAGCTCGACATTCGTCCGGAAACCGAGCGTTCCGAGAATCGCCATCTTGCGCGCAGCGTCCAGGCCCTCCACGTCAGAGGTCGGGTCCGCCTCCGCATAGCCGAGCGCCTGCGCTTCAGCCAGCACGTCCTCGAAGGATGCGCCCTCCTGGCTCATTTTCGTCAAAATATAATTGGTCGTGCCGTTCACGATCCCCATAATCTTCATAATGCGGTCCGATGAGAAGCCCTCGATCAGCGTCCGGATAATCGGAATACCGCCGGCTACGCTTGCCTCATAGAATACATCGCACTGCTTCTCTTGCGCTTTTGCCAAAATCTCAGCGCCGTGCAGAGCCATCAAATCCTTGTTCGCCGTCACGATATGCTTGCCCCGGTCCAGCGCTTCCAAAATGTACGTCTTCGTCTGTTCGATGCCGCCCATAACTTCCACAATAACATCGATTTCCGGATCCCGGATCACTTCCCATGGATCCTCCGTCAGCTTGCTTTGATCCACACTAACGCTGCGGTATTTCTCCATATGCTTTACCGCGATCCGTTCGATCACGATCGGCGATCCGACCTGGCTGCTCAGATCCTCCTGATGACCTTCCACAATTCTTACAACCCCAGTTCCTACTGTTCCCAATCCTAAAAGTCCTATCTTCACCGGCTTCATTCCTACGATTACCTCCCGTATCCCATCACAATAAGCGATTTACTTAACTATGAAACAAATTATCCTTGCCCGATCATCTGTACTTTTCGTACGCCGGTGATGCGGCGCAGACCGTCCAACAAATCGTCGAGCTCTTCAATCAAGCGGGAAACCTCAACGGAGATCACCACGTTCGCGATCCCTTGCAAAGGAATGCTCTGATGGATGGTCAGCACATTGCCGCCTTCACCGGCAACCAATCCAAGCACCTCTGACAGCATGCCCGAACGGTGCTCCATATCAATCGATATGGTGACAATTTCATCCCGCTCCAGCTGATTGATCGGATGGATGCCGTCCTTATACTTATAAAAGGCGCTGCGGCTAAGCCCTACCTGCTCAACAGCTTCGTGGACCGTCTTGACGTCGCCGGAGGCCAGCAGCTTCTTCACCTGCATGGTTTTGACCACAGCTTCGGGAAGGATGTCTTCCCGGACCAAATAATAGCGTTCCTTCACAAAACGTCCTCTCCTCAAAGACTACTGTTTTCGTATAGTGGACATTATACTGGATATATCGGGCAAGGGCAATACATAAATGTCCCTTTTTTCGCATTGGCAGCATCTTCATGTCCATGCTATAACCTATACTATATCGCAAATTTTATAGGAACTCATCGTTGATTGTATTCATTTCGTAAAAATGTGCCCAAATAATAAAGCAGCTCCCGGCCTTTCGGGAGCTGCTGATAGGGTCTGTTCAGCCCGTATGATTCATGACAGAACCGCAGTATGCACATTCGACTGGTTGATTTTTCCGGATCACTACTTCTGAGCCGCATCCGGAGCACGTTACGACTCCCGTAGAACTAGAAGCTCGGTTGTTATTTGCCTTGTTTATTGGTTGAACCGACGCATTCTTAGGCGCATTTGCATCCAGGCGGATAAATCCGTCTTTTATAATCCCTCTCATGAAATGCTTGTGATTCAACAAATACTTTAAATCTTCTATAACTCTTGAACCCGGCTGCTTCACTTCCGCCGCAATCTCTTCAACCGAAAGGACGCCCCGTCTGATCTGATCCTCGTACTGTTTCGCCAGTTGATAAAACTGTTTATTATGATGGACCCTCAACATGCTTAGAACGGCAATAAATATCAAAAACACGATGCCCAATTGCCATGCAATCGTGATACCTTGATCAGCCCTTTGAGATGGTTCCATATCGCTGTACAGTACAAAAAATGCATATAATACCATACCCAAATACATCCCACCAAGCTGTCGACCCAGCTGACCATATTGAAAACCTCTCGCATAGTTAAGGGAGTATTGGCGAAAGAACCTCCACAAACCTAGAGGCAAAAAAACCGGAAAAAACAAAAGGTTGCCTATGACCAAAGCTTTATCAAAGGAGGTTGGTTCCGCTTCAAACTTCTGCTCCTCTATGATACGTTTACTTTCTTCCATGTACCATCTCTCCTCTCCTGACTTGTTCTCATGACACGGATTGTACCAATAGCCCGCAGTATTCGCACTCTTTTGATTCCTCTGATCTCAGAATCAATTTGGAACCACATCCCCTGCACTCCACAACGTGAGATTGTTGTGTTGACGGAGTTGTCTCTTCTTGATTCGTGACAGAATGGCCGAAAACTTCATCGGATTTATTTGCATAATCTTGTTTGAATGTCAACACCCCCTCAACTAAGGCTCCTTCCGGGAAGTGACCTATGGACATTAAATACTCCATATCTTGCTCTACGTTAAGCTGGGGTTGTCGCACCTGCTCCGCGATTTCGCTAATGCGGCGAATCCCGTGATCGAAAATAATTTGCTTATATTGTTCAACAAGTTTTATGTACCACTCGCTTCGTCTCATATAGATTCCGGTTAATATAAAAAACAGCAGCAAGGAAACAATGAGGACCGCAAAAATATAAGAGAGAATCGAATTAAAGAAAAATCCATAGACCAGATACGATATAAAGCTTGTAAATAACTGAAATGATATCATTTTGTAATGATATCCTTGTCGATAATTAAGGTGCTTGTTTGCCCTAGCCCTCCATACCGACAAAGGAATCAGGACATAAGGAAGAAGCAAGCTGGCCGTAAACAGCGCAAGATCAACAGGCTCGGGCTTGGGCTCGTATTTATATTCTGTCGTTGTTTTGCTTTCAACCAATAGTATCACCTTTCTTGTCAATTTCTTAATAAATCGTCTACCCGATCCTGCTGTGCCTCAGCAGCGTGCCGCAATAGTCGCACTCCTTGTGCTCTCCGCGGGCCACGGACGATTTCGCACCGCATCCGGAGCATTCTACCCAATATGGGCCGTCCTCTTCCTGCGTTTCCGTCTTCTCTGCCTTCATAATTACAGCGGCTTGGTTGAGGACCGAGTTCAGCTGCTCATCAAGGCTCTGTGCACCGCTGGTTTCGCTGAAGTCTTCCCGGCTCCGCAAGGACGGGATTTTCACGACACCGTTCTCGATCCGTCCATAGGGGAGCAAATGCAAACGAAACAAATCGTTCAAGTCCCGAATCACCTGCTCGGGCCCCTGTCTGACCGCCTGGGCGATATACGGGACATGGAACAGCCTCCTTCGCACGATGGTATCCGTGTAAACCTCGATCAGCATTCCGAAGCTCTGGTCCCGCCTATTTCCGATCACGAACAAAATGACTACCGGAACCAAAAATACGATTCCCAAGAAGATTGTGACTTCCATAAGACTCCCGGTCTCTCCGGTGTCCGTGCTGCCGATGATCATCAAAAACTCAAGAACCATAAACGTAATTAGCAATACCCAGCCCAAGAGCCTGTAATTTCTTCCCTTGCAGCTGTTTCGCCGATGGCTGGCCATCATTCGGATGGCGGCCAGCACCATCGCGAGCGGAAAGAACAAAACGGCAGCCCCAAGGATAAGGGCATCGGTTGTAGAAAACTTCAATTTATAAGGTTTAAAAGGCGCACCCATACGTTATCTCCTTGATCTGCTTTTATGTAGAACCCGCTTTGGCGTGCAAAAGCTGCATGTTACGGTCCTGTACCGTCCTGAGGATATCCCGGATCATCCGTGCCGTTTCCTCGGTCACCCCTTGCCGGGCTTCGGCGCTGACTTCACCGATCAATGTCACCTGGTCCTCCAATACAGCGATTTTCTCCCGGATCAGATTTTCCACTTCATGGAGGGATGCATGCGGAATGGGATCGCTGTAGCGGAGCGTCTCCTCCAGTTCAGCCATGTCCCGGTCCAGCGAGTGGATTTCCTCGCCGGATAGCTGGTTCAGCTTACCCCGGATTGCGCCAATCCAAGCGACCGTTTCACGCTTCCTTGCCGTAAGCTCTCCCTCCTTCTCCTCATGACCGGCGACATACCTGCCGAGCAGAGAGACTAAAACCAAAACAACGGCGAATCCCAATAACGTCATCGCATGGATTTTGAGATACGCCGGTCCCGAGAGCTTAAACAAGCTCCCCAGCAAAATGACCTCAAGGATGACGGATAAGGCATACACCCCGATAATGAAGCCCATGGCAATCGTAAAGGGGGCACTGGAGGAAGCAGCTTTGCGTCTGCATTGATGGATGCAGGATCCGATAAAAATAAGCACAGACGCTTCAGCGAAGCCAACGGCAATGCCGGATACCCACGCGTTGATATCGGTCAGCCCGCCAATAATGCCGAATAGGAGAATCGTGGCAACCGGGACAATCAAGGCAGCCAACCAGAAACCGTATCGAGCCGCGACTCTTGACGTCATGATGGATCACCGCTTTCACTTTCCATTATCCGGTGCCCGCATTCCATGCAGAACTTCTGCCCCGGCTTTACCTCATGATTGCAGTTGGTGCATTGAAGCTTATGACTTGCTCCACAGTTCGGACAGAATTTTGCACCCGGGTCCAGCAAGTGGCTGCATTCCCGGCAAGGGATCGGCAGCTGGGCACCGCACTCCGCGCATACCTTGGCATCCGCCGGATAATCATAGCCGCAGGATGGGCAGGCTCTGTACGGGTCACCGCAGTTCAGGCAAAACTTCGCATGGCGTGGGATCACATGACCGCAATCGGTGCACAAAATATCGCGGGCCGGCTTATCCGGCTTCTGCACATGAGCAGGCTGGCCACAGCCTGAGCAAAACCGGGAATGCTCATCCATTAACGTCCCGCACTCGGTACAGGCTCTTGGCTTCAGTCCGGGTCCGTCTGCTGTCTGAACCTCGGTGTCTCTTAACAGCCGTGTCATCGTTTCGTATACCGGACCAGCCATGCCGATCCCTATGCCCAGTCCGCTGCCGATCGCCCCAGCAGGGCTCCCGGGATTCTTCGCGGCTCCTTCCAGCGTATCGAAGGTCCGCTCCTGATGATAGGTATAGCCGATAATGTCCATTTCCGCTTTCTTCGCCAATGCTTCCTTAATTCGAAGAGCAGCGGGGTCATCTTCCGGAATATTGATGGAATCGACAAAGAAATTGAGCAGCGTAATCCCCATCTCATCGAACGATGGAGCAATCGCTTCCATAATATGCTTTGATATTTCCGTCATATAGGCGCTGATTTCGACGACGCTGATCTTTTTGAAAATGATGTACGAGGAGATAATATCCTTAATATTGGACATAAGCACTCCGCGATAATATTTGACCAAGGTGCTTTGATCAAAGGTTGGCAGCGTGCCGACCATTTCTCCCAAAAACTTTCTCGGATCGCTGATCTGGACCCCGAACTGTCCAAATGCCCGCACGGAGACGATAATATGATATTTGGGATCCTGCAGCTGAATCGGTGCGCTCGTTCCCCACTTCACATCCAAAGAGCGCATTTTGTTGATAAACCAAACCTCTGCCGTAAACGGAGATTTGCCTCCGAACGGGAGATTGGTGATATTCGATAAAATCGGAATGTTTGCGGTGCTTAGCGTGTGCCTGCCTGCAGAGAAGGAATCCAAGGCTTGGCCGCCCTTATATAAAATCGCCTCCTGCGATTCGTGAACGATTAGTTGGGTCCAGGTGCCCAGCTCCTGGTTGGGATAACGCCAAGCAAACACATCCGGCGGGCCTTCAAATTTAACAACATCAATGATAGCCATAGTTCTGCTCTCCTTTTGCATGGTTCGTCCGATCGGATGATCGATAAAAATAGGTACAAATGTACTACTATTGTATACGATTTGGCCGGTAAATGGATGAAAAATTTGGGAATCGGACCATTCGTCGTCGCTTTTGCACACAAAAAAACCGCCAAGCCTGCTTATACACAGACTTAGCGGTAACTCTTTATCTATCCAAACGAGCGGCATTGAAGGCCCCGTTTCCGGGAAGCTGCCTCCTTCTAGCCCTGCTTTTAATAATAGCTGCTTCCTTCTACAAACTCGAATTCAAAATCCCCGATGCGTACAATCGTTCCATCCGTTGCACCGCGCTTGCGAAGCTCCTCGTCCACGCCCATATGGCGCATGGTCCGGGCAAGCTTCAGAATTGCATCATGCGAATTCATCTGCATACGCTTCAGCATCCGCTCGATTCGCTCGCTGTGCACGACGTACATTTCATTGTCGCGGGTAATCGTGAACGTGTTGTCATTCTGGGCTTTGAACTTGTAGACCTTCCGCTCGGCAACCTCGGTCACCTCTTCCACCGTCGGCTCTTCCGGCATGCTCTCAAGGATATCCATCGTCCGATACAGAAGCTCCTGGATCCCTTGACGGGTCAGTGAAGAAATGGGCATAACTTCAATGTCCGGGCGGATCGCCTTTACCTTCTCGGTGAAGACGGCCAGATTCTCTTCGGCTTCAGGCATATCCATCTTATTGGCAGCCACAATTTGCGGGCGGTCCATCAGAGCCGCATTGTAGAGCCTGATCTCATCATTGATCTTCTCCCAATCCTCGAACGGGTCCCTTCCCTCCGTACCGGCCATATCCACCACATGAATAATGACGCGCGTCCGCTCTACATGCCGGAGGAACTCATGTCCGAGTCCGACGCCTTCATGGGCGCCCTCGATCAGTCCGGGCAGATCGGCCATAACGAAGTTTCGGCCATCGCCCACTTCCACCATACCGAGATTCGGCGTGATGGTCGTAAAATGATAGGCTCCAATCTTAGGCTGTGCGGCGGAAACGACCGATAGCAGCGTAGACTTGCCGACGCTCGGGAAGCCGACCAGACCGACATCGGCCATCACCTTAAGCTCCATAACGACATATCGCTCTTCGCCCTCTTCGCCGTTCTCAGCGAGCTCCGGCGCGGGATTGTTCGGCGTTGCGAAACGGATATTTCCCCGTCCGCCGCGTCCGCCTCTAGCTACGACGACCTGCTGCCCATGACGGGTCAGATCCCCGATTACTTCGCCCGTATCGTCATCCATCAGGATCGTGCCGGGCGGTATGCGCACAATCAAATTTTCAGCGTTGGCGCCATGCTGGCTTTTATTCCGTCCCTTTTCTCCGCGCTTGGCCTTGAAATGCTTCTGGTAACGGAAATCCATCAGCGTACGAAGTCCTTCATCCACGCGAAATATGACATCGCCGCCTTTGCCGCCGTCACCGCCGGCAGGGCCGCCCTCAGGCACATACTTCTCACGGCGGAATGCAATAAGGCCATCTCCTCCGTCTCCGCCTTTTACGTAAACTTTCGCTTTATCTACAAACATGATATCACCTTCCTCAAGTCACTAACGGCAGGTATAAGCGGTACGTGGGTTCCCCCGGCTCCGTCTGTTCCACCCGAACGCCTTCGTCCTGTACGGCTTGTTCGATCTGAAGCCTTAAGCTGTCGGGTTCTCCGAAGTCTCCCTCACCCTGTGCCCATACAATCAGCTCATGCTCCTGCTGCATAAATGTTAACGCTAACTCCCGGGTTTCTCCCCATGACGCTTTCCCGCTCATCTGGAAAGCCTTGACCGTCCGAATAATCGTTTCGGCCACCCGATCGGCCGTTCCTGGCGAGACCTTGCCTTCCAACTGGACTTGATCCACAATGTCAACTTCCAGCTGCAGATTGTTGCCGGAGGTCCGGTATGAATGTAAATAAAAAACCAGAGAAGGGATGCCCAGCTTGGATATTTTGCTCTCCAGCGCCATCCGCTCTTTTATTCTTTCCACACAAGCCACGGATTTATCAAGCTTACCTAATTGAATATAGCCGTATAAAATTTGAAGTTCATTCATCCAATCATGTCGGTGATGATTCAACATCCGAATCGACGCGTGCTCCATATTCCGAACGATCGCCTGCTGCCTGCGCTTCTCCGACCGCAGCACAAGCCATGCAGCGCCAACCGAAGCAGCCGCAGCCCAGATTGCCGTTACGGCACCCGCTGCGAGACTAGGCTTCCATACCATCCATGCTACCGGCAAGACTGAGGTTAAACCGGCCCCAGCCGTTATCCATATCCAGGATTTCATCGCTTCTCCTCGTCTTTCAACAGCAATTGGTTACATTCACCAGATCTCAGTATATCACAGTCTTTCCGCACGGTTCATCCCCTGGATGATGAACTTGGCAAATTTCAATACGAATTACGGTGGAGGACCAGCGATCGAAGGCGCTGCAGGCTAACGACTGCTCCACCTTGGATTCGAAGATGCCAACCATCTCGACGACCGGATACTCGCCCGCGGAGCCAAGCAAGCCCCTTCTTATAATTAAAAAAGAAGCCCCGGCAACGATGCCGAAAGGCTTCTTCTGTAAGCAGTATAAGAAACGATTAAGCTTCCACTGCAGCCGCTACAGGAGCGACTTCAACCGGGTAGACGCTCACTTTCTTACGATCACGGCCCCAACGTTCGAATTTCACAACGCCGTCCACTTTCGCAAACAAAGTATCGTCTTTACCGATTCCCACGTTCGTGCCTGGGTGAATTTTCGTACCGCGTTGACGAACCAAGATGCTGCCGCCGGTCACAACTTGACCGTCCGCACGCTTCACGCCAAGGCGCTTCGCTTCACTGTCACGGCCGTTCTTCGTGGAACCTACACCTTTTTTCGATGCGAATAACTGAAGATCCAATTTCAACATGTTGTCTACCTCCTTCTTTAAGTAGTCAGTTCTTGTATTCGTATATATTTGCCGTATGAATCGGCAATTCCCTGCAACATGACAACCATCGACTCGAGAAGCAGCTGAACTTGACCCGATGCAGATTCGTCTGCACTCTTCGGAAGATTCGCGCTGAGAAAGCCGCCCTTCATCCGGGTCTCCATAACGGTTCCGGTAAGAGCCTCGACGGAATTGACCGTTCCCACCGTGATGCTGGATACTCCGGCACACACGATATCTTGTCCGGGATCGGCATAGCCCGCATGTCCCTCAACCTTAAAGCTACGGATTCGTCCATCTTCCCCGCGCAGGATCTGTACCGTAATCACTTACCGCACCCTCTTACGCTTGGATCTTCTCGATGGTTACTTTCGTATAAGGCTGACGATGACCTTGCTTCTTGTGGTAGTTCTTCTTCGGCTTGTACTTGTATACAACGACCTTGCGGCCTTTACCGTGCTTCTCCACTTTCGCAGTCACAGTTGCACCGGCTACAACCGGGGTACCTGCTACCAGTCCGTCCTCTTTGGAAACGGCCAGTACACGGTCGAAAGTCACGCTCTCTCCGTCACCTGCATTCAGCTTCTCGATGAACAATACATCGCCCTCTTGAACTTTGTATTGCTTACCGCCTGTCTCGATAATAGCGTACATTTGCTTGCACCTCCCTATGTCTCAGACTCGCCTGGAAAAGGTGTCCGTTCATGCTGAACAGCGCTTATCAACCCAACCGGAGCGGTTACAGCATGTGCAGCAATAGATTACTTCACACATACCCAATGATAATATCATAATCCTTAATCAGCGTCAACCTCAAGAAGGAAGAACAAAGCCTCTGCCTCCGCAGGCACCGCAAGGCTTGGCAAAGGGAAGCGGCATGCTCTCTCTCGCTTTCTTACGGGTCATTTCCAGCAAATCCAGCTTGGTCCAGCCTACGACAAATGTCTTGCTCCGATCCTTCCGGATCGCCTCCTCCATTGCGGCAGCTACCTGATGCCGATGCTCCTCGCGCTCCATATCGATGAAGTCGACGATAATGATCCCTCCGATGTCCCACAGCCGCAATATGCGGGCAATCTCGCGAGCGGCCAGCAGGTTGGTCTGGAGAATCGTCTCGCCCAGATTATCCCCGCCGATATATTTGGCGGTATTGACATCAATAATGGTCATCGCTTCAGTCTGGTCAATGACGATCGTAACCCCTTCCGGCAGCGCAATCTTTCTTGCGAAGCCGGTCTTCAGCTGATCATCTATCCCGTAAGCCTGGAAGAGCGGGACGCTCTCCGAATAATGGATAACCTTGGGCTCGATGCCCGGGACGCTGTCCTTCAGGTAGCTAATCGTCTCCTCGGCTTTGGGCAGGCTGTCAATCACGAGCTCATCCTCATAAGGGTCAAATGAATCCCTGATCAGGCGCTGCAGAAGGCCAAGATCCCGATGCAGCAAAGCGGGAGCTTGAAGCTTCCGTGCCTTATCCGTTATTCTCGACCATTCTTCCCTTAAAAACTCAAGATCACTGCGGATAAAATCGATGGGCTCATCCTCCGAAACGGTCCGAATAATGATGCCCTCTTCCCCGGTTCGCAGCTGCTCTCCAATCCCCTTCAGCCGGCTTCGCTCTGCATCGCGCTCGATCTTCTTCGAGACGGCGACATAATCGGCCGTCGGCATGTAGACCATGCATCTGCCCGGCAGCGAGAAATGCGTTGTCACCCTCGCCCCCTTGCCTCCCCTCGGCTCCTTCATCACCTGAACGATCAGCTCTTGGCCGACGGTCAGCAGCTGCGAAATCGAGGGTTTCTGCTTCGGCTGTTTCTCAAGATGCGGATGAAGCACATCATCGACATATAAAAATGCGTTCTTCTTCAGCCCGATATCGACAAAGGCTGCCTGCATCCCGGGCAGCACATTGACAACCTTTCCCTTATAAATGCTTCCGACGACGCTCTGCTCGGAATTTCGCTCGACTGCGAACTCCGCTAATCTCCCATCCTCGATGAGAGCCATCTCAATGGTCTCATGTTCACAATGAACTATCATTTGCCTCATGGCTTCACCTCACAAACGGAAGACGAACTCTATGATTCTATCCTACCACAATTTGGATGAATGAAGCAGACAGAATCCGGCCCACCCTGCGTCTCCCTCATGTTGTTTACGATTTTACGCATATCAGGGCGGTCCATTCGATGCGAAGTACGAAGATATGACATGCTGTTCAGGCACAACCGCGAGCAAACGGCCCGGTCCGCCCATCACATATATCAAATGATACTTCTCTCTTTTAAATAGACGCATGATTTCACCCAAAGGTTTCGCAGAATCGGCTACGATCGGCTGTGCAGGTCCGAGCCGATCCAGATTTCGTTCGTAAATCTCGCTGCGGTTCACAAGAAATCGGAGAAAACGATAAGGAACATTCCGGTGATCCTCGAAGTTGGAGTAGGCCAGAAACACGCCGATCATCAGCAGATTGAGGCGGATGCCTCCTCCCGATAATAGGGGAGCAAGCCCGTAAGCGATCATCAGCAGACCGCCGCAAATGCCGGCCCGGGAAGTCCATACCAGCGTAGCGTGGTAAGGCGCGGCTAAGCTGATCAGCGCCTGGAGCACCTTCCCTCCGTCGAGAGGAAGAATCGGCAGGAGATTGAATAAAGCGATCATCGCATTCCCCTGGATCACATAGCCCAGCATCGCCTCGTCTCCCCAGCCTGCCCAGCGGCAGCACAGGGCAAGTCCGATCATGATGGCATTTTGGAGCGGCCCTGAAAGAGCGATGACGATTTCCTTCCATGCCGTCATCCGCCCATCGTCCTCAATAACAGCAACGCCGCCGAACGGCAGCATCTGAATGGCTCTCACCTTGAACCCCATCGCTGCCGCGGCGGCGGCATGACCTAATTCATGGATAAATACGATGATGAATAATGTAAGCAGCTCGAGAAAACGTCCCGTTACGACTGAAGCCAGCATGACGATGACAAAAAGCGGATGCAGCGACAGCGCTGTGCCCTTAAAATTAATCAAGCGGCATCACTTCCGCAGGGTCCACGTCCCGGTTGCCCTCTTTGAGAACAAAATAAAGCGTCGGGGGACGGCCCGAATCCGTCGGCTGAAGGGTACCGATCGTATCTCCGCCCTGCACCCAGTCATTGACCTTCAGCCCGGTCTCCGCCAGTCGGCTGTAAATCGCCCTCCGGTCTCCCGTATGCTGAATTAAGACCGAGATCCCGTTCTCTGGATGCTCTGTCACCTCCAGTACCCGGCCGGTCTCAATGCTTCTAACCGCTCGCTGGGATAAAGATCCTCCTTTGGCTTCCAGCACGATTCCCTTCAGATCAACGGCAAAGGATTGCACCAGCCGACCTTCCAGCGGAGAAATGAGCGACGTGGATGCATTTACTTTGGTTGAGTGCTCATCGGTTTGCCCGAAAATCGGAATAAAGGACGGCGCTTCCCCAAAATGCTCTTCGTACCATACCTGGGCCGCGCGGAAATCCATCTCACGGCTTAGCCCTTCGATAATAAAGGCCTGCGTTCGCAGAGCCCATGGCTGCTGCATGGAAAATATCCCCCACACGATGCCGAACAGCAGCGCGCTCACGACGATCCGGCGTACAAAGCCGGACAGAAAGGAGCCCCTTCGCGGCGGATTCGGAGCGTCGCCGGGGTCTAGAGAATCGTACCAGCCGCGATATCCCTGCTGCTTCCAGAGCCGCTCGGGATCCGGCTCCGTATCGGCGGAAGGCCGATCAGGCAATGCGGGTCTGGCGTTCTGCGTCCATTCGGGCTCTTTGGCTTCCGGCTTGACCGTCTCAACTTGTCCAGGCAGCGCCGGCCATGACTTGTCCGGCGGGAGCGAATGCTGCCCGCCCTCGAGCAGCTCCCGGATCCGGGCTTCCCTGCGATGTTTCACTGAGGATTTAACGTCCATAAGCTCTCCCCCTTGGGGCTTGTTGGTCTGTCTGCCTAAAGAACATCCGGCAGATCTCTTCTTGTCCTATCATATGAGGGAGGGAAAGCCGTTTAGAACAAGCCCTGTTCAACTTCACAAGCCATAGCAGGAGGGAATTGCACGTTCCGCTCGCGAGAGCCTCCCCGGTTGTGGTGAACCGTTGCTATTGGGGGGACCTCCAACAGAAAAAAGGTACCCCGCCAGATCCGGAATCTGATGGGATACCCCTTTTGCTGCTCTATATGAAACTGAAACTTCGCTTAACCCATTCCGAAAAACTTCTTGAACTTGGTGAACATGCCCTGTTTCTGATGAATCTGCATCAGAGGCACGGTATCGCCAAGAATTCGGCGTGCGATGTTCCGATAGGCGATCGCTGCCTGGGAATCCGGATTCATGACGGTCGGCTCCCCAATATTGGCTGCCTTGATTACCTTCTCGTCATCAGGCACGATACCGATCAAATCGATGTTCAGCACCTGCAGCACATCCTCGATCTCCAGCATGTCGCCGGACTTGACCATGTTCGGACGGATCCGGTTCACGATCAGCTTCGGCGATTCCACATGGGAGCTCTCCAGAAGCCCGATAACCCGGTCTGCGTCCCGAACCGCTGCGTTCTCCGGCGTCGTAACGACAATGGCTTTATCGGCGCCGGCAATTGCATTCTTGAAGCCCTGTTCAATCCCTGCAGGGCAATCGATGATAACGTATTCGAATTCTTTCTTGAGTTCGAGAACGATATCCTTCACTTGATCCGGAGAAACCGCGTTCTTATCCTTCGTCTGGGCTGCAGGCAGCATATACAGATCGTCAAAGCGCTTGTCCTTGATCAGCGCCTGATTGAGCCGGCATCGCCCTTCTGCAACGTCGCATAAATCATAAATAATCCGGTTCTCAAGGCCCATGACGACATCCAGATTGCGCAGACCGATATCCGTATCCACCAAACACACTTTTTTTCCCAAAAGTGCCAAAGCTGTGCCGATGTTCGCCGATGTCGTCGTTTTACCGACTCCGCCCTTACCAGAAGTTACGACGATTGCCTCTCCCATGTACTACACCCCTTTAAACACATTAAAATCCCGACCCAAACGTGAGATGTTGCTGATCTTGTCGATCTCCATGCTTCCGTTCTTCAAATAAGCAAATTCCATGACCGTCTCGCGCGTCTCCCATTCGTCCGGCGGCCGGCTGATCATCTGAGAAATCCGGAGCTGGGTAGGAGCAAAATACGAAGCGGCTATAATCGCTTCTTCGTTGCCGTCCACACCGGCATGCGCGGTTCCGCGCAGCGCGCCCAGTATGTATATATCGCCGGTGCACGTAATGACGCCGCCGGGATTGACGTCTCCCAGGAATAAGAGATCTCCATCATGGTGCAGCACCTGCCCTGATCGCACGATTCCCGTCATCAGCTCCAGCCGGCTGCCGGGAGGGGTCTCCGGCTCGATCGGCGGGGATTCTACATTGCGGATGAGAAGATTTCCTTTTTGCTTCAATATATCGAGAATCATCTGTTTTTCTTCTTCGGATACTTTACGGGATCCCAGCTTTACATCCACATGAATGATCGGTCCGGTCAATATATTCTGGTGACTGTGCTCCAGCTTATACCTAAGCTCCTGGAGCAGCTCGTCAAGCTCACACTGATCGTCAAGCAGGAATACCAGGCCATCCTTAATGCCCTTAATCGTCACATGATTGGATTTTACAGCCATAAGACCTGTCCCTCCCATCCTAGTACATTTCGCGCTCAAACCTTCAAGTTCCTGCTAGTCTTCGTAAAATGTCTTGGCGTGGGCTTAGGAAGCAGTCTTTCTCCGCTGATATTTCGCGATCAGCTCCAGCTGCTTGCGGACCGGGACATAGATCGCCAAAGCAAAGGCAAAGTGAACAAGGAGATTCGGCAGCATATGATGCAGCAGCGACCAATTGTAAGAGGTCGGATTAAGCCGGAATACCTTATAGATACCAAACAGCGTGCTATCGAACAGCAGGCTTCCCAAGATGACGATCGTCATCATCATCGGCAGCGGAGCCCGCGGCGCCTTGAACACAAGTCCCAGCAAATATGCGGATACGCCCATAGCAAAAGAATAAGTGCCGATCATTTCGCCGTAGTATACGATGTCATGAAGCATACCGAATATAAGTCCGAGCACAAGGCCGGTATGGCGGTGATAATAGATTGAGACGAAAAATATGGCGACCAGAACAAAATTAGGATAGATCTGCAGCTGCAGCGAGCTCGGCGTTAACCAGAAGAACACCGTGCCTTGCAGGATGAACAAAACGAACAACAGGAGGATGAGAATCTGCTTGCGCGCCATCATTTCGGCTCCTCAGGGGTAACCACGATAATGACGTATCTCCAGTCCTCGAATTTGGCGGCAGGGGTGATCGTCGCGGTTTTGCTCTGCCCGAATTGGCTTATCTGGACGCTATCCACGGTTCCGATGATCAGGCCAGGCGGAATAACTCCGCCCGCGCCGGACGATATGATCTTGTCTCCCTCTTTAATCGGGTCATCCTCCGCTATCCGCGTCATCAGGAGCGTATTGGTCTTCTCGTCATAGGTCTCCACAATGCCGAAGGTTTTGTCCTCCTTGCCGATCGCCGTAACCGAGATCGGCTGCGGATTCGGATCCTGGGCATCCATCGTTGTCAGCAGCTTCACCGTGGAGGTGAAATTGCTCACGTTGCTTACGATGCCGACCATGCCGTCAACCGTGGTGACCGACATGTTCGGCCGGATGCCGTCGCGCTCGCCCAAATTGACGACAAGCGTCCGGTTGTTCGGATCCGAATTGACGCTGATCACCTCTGCCGTACGGTAATCGTATTTATCCCGGTTTTTCTGGTTTTGCGTAAATCGGAGATTATCCCGAAGCCTCTCGTACTTGGCTTTCATCGTATTGTAGTTAGCGCTCTCTCGCGAATATTGCGCAACCGCCCGGCGAAGCTCTTCGTTCTCCTCATAGATTGCCTTCATATTCCGCACGTCTTCAAAGAAACCCGCTATATAGGCAGCGGGCTTGTAAAACACACTTTGCACAAAACCGACCGTATCTTTGACGAATTTCTCAGGCCAAGATAAAGAAGCTCTCGGACCGAGCGTAAATCCCATGATCGCGATAAACGCCACGAGTCCGATGAGCATGATGAACAAGCGCTTGTTGCCTAGCAGCTTAAACAGTTGCAACACCCTCTAACCTTACTGTTTTCTCTCCCAACATTAGGGGTTTACACGCATCTTGGGTCTACCGTTTGGAACGGACGGCAGAGCTGCTCCGGGATTTGAACAGGTGGATGTTTTCGAGCGCCTTGCCCGTACCGATCGCCACGCAGTCCAGCGGATTCTCGGCAACGATCACCGGCATGCCGGTCTCTTCGGCAAGCAGCTTGTCCAGGTTGCGCAGCAGCGCGCCGCCGCCGGTCAGGACGATACCGCGGTCCATAATGTCCGCTGCAAGCTCCGGAGGACATTTCTCCAGCGTAACCTTCACCGCATCCACAATGGCGTTGATCGTGTCAGCCAGTGCCTCGCTAATCTCATCGGACGTAATCGTAATGGTCTTCGGCAGACCGGTTACCAGGTCGCGCCCGCGGATTTCCATCGTTTCCACCGTTTCAAGCGGCATGGCGGAGCCGACTTCCATCTTCAACAGCTCGGCAGTGCGCTCACCGATCATCAGATTATACTGTCGTTTGATATAGGAAATAATAGAATCATCCATCTCATCGCCGGCAACGCGAACCGAACGGCTCGTTACGATGCCGCCCAGCGAGATAACCGCAACCTCGGTGGTACCGCCGCCGATATCGACTACCATGCTGCCGGTCGGCTCCCATACAGGCAGGTCCGCACCGATCGCGGCCGCGAACGGCTCCTCAATGATATACGCCTCGCGTGCACCGGCTTGCTTGGTCGCATCCTCTACCGCACGCTGTTCAACCGCCGTAATGCCCGAAGGAACACAGACCATCACATTCGGATGGCGCGGGAAAATGGAGCGCTGCTTCTGCGCTTGGCGAATAAAATACTTAATCATCGTTGCCGTCGTATCAAAATCAGCGATGACGCCGTCCTTCATCGGACGGATGGCACGGATGTTGCCCGGCGTGCGTCCGATCATCTTCTTCGCGGACTCGCCGACCGCCTCAATCGTCTTTGTATCTGTACGCAGTGCAACCACGGACGGCTCCCTGACGACAATTCCTTTACCGCGGACATAGACCAGCGTATTCGCCGTCCCCAAATCGATTCCCAAATCTTTTGTAAAACCACCCAACATGATGTATCTCCCTTTCTTCCTCAATCTGAACTATTATATTACATCAAGCCCCGTTCCTTCAAACTTACGAACGATCCGTCCCCGATAATCAGATGATCCAGCACGTCGATCCCGACAATCTGTCCCGCCTCCACAAGACGGGAGGTAAGGGAGATGTCTTCCGGGCTGGGCGTCGGATCTCCGCTTGGATGGTTGTGCGCGCACACCAGCGACGCACTGCTGCATTTGATAGCCGCTCTGAACACCTCGCGGGGATGGACGATGGAAGCGTTGAGGCTCCCCATCGATAACGTTTCCTGGGCAATGACATGATTCTTCGTATTTAGAAACAAGCAGACGAAATGCTCCTTCTGCAAATAACGCATCTGTTCACTGAGCAGCTCCGCCGCATCATGCGGATTGCGTATAATGACAGGCTCCACATGCCTGGATGCCGCCAACCGCCGTCCAAGCTCTATGCCAGCCTTCAGCTGAACGGCCTTGGCGGTTCCAATTCCTTTAATTTGCGTAAGTTCTTCGATGCTGAGGTCCACGAGCTGCCGGATTCCTCCGGCTTCCTTAAGCAGCCGCTGGGCTATATGTACGGCAGATTCCTGGCGGGTTCCTGTTCGAAGCAATATCGCCAGCAGCTCCGCATGGCTCAGTGCGCTCGCCCCATAATGCATCATGCGTTCTCTTGGTCGTTCGTCATGGGGGATGTCGCGCAGCAATAATGTTGGCGACTCCATAGATTCCCCTACTTTCTAAGAATAAAATCAATCGGTTACAGCTTGCCCGGGGTGCTCCCGAAGACAACGAACCGATCAGCCTTTATATCTACGATTCGGTTAGTACATCCATCCCCATCTCAGACAGCATGTCCGACAGCAGAGAAAGCGGAAGGCCGACGACATTAAAATAGTCGCCTTCAATTCCTTCGACAAGCGTCGCGCCAAGGCCCTGAATCGCATACGCACCGGCCTTGTCCATCGGCTCGCCGCTCCTTACATAAGCTTCAACCGCATCCGGACTCAAGCGTTTCATGCTCACTTTGGTTTCCCGGTGAGACACCTTGATCGCGCCCGATGCCAGATCGATGCAAGCAACTCCCGTAAATACCCGGTGGGCGCGTCCCTGCAGCATGGTCAGCATTCGCACCGCATCGTCATGATCCACCGGTTTCCCCAGCACGAGATCCTCCAGTACAACAACCGTGTCGCTTCCGACGATAATCCCGCCGCCCTGGTCCGTATTCAGCTTGCGGTGAACCGCCTCCGCCTTACGCAGAGCCAGCGATTCTACAATCCGGTCCGGGGACCATTTTGCAGGCGTATCCTCATTCGCTTCACTCGGCACGATCTCGAATGGAATTCGAAGGGAGGCGATCAGCTCCCGGCGCCGAGGAGAGGTCGAAGCCAGTATTATACGGCGATTTCTCTTCTCTTTCAAGGGGATAGTCTCCTTTGTCATGTCTTAGAGCCTGCGGTATAGCCAGATCGCTGCAATGATGCCCAGCAGACTAAGCAGGCTGAAATGAAGTTCAAGGTTAATGTCGTAAATGATGATGTCAAGGTCGGCTGAAGGGGACCACTTGATGGGCGTAGACGCCGTTAGAAACGACACCGCCTTTACCGGCTCAAGCGCCTTCGCGATCCATGTGCCGGCAAGCCACCCTAACAGCAAAAATAAGATGAGCATTCCTTTATTTTTCTTCATGCATCCTCTTCCCTCGCCATTTTTTGACACCCTAATTATTATACGGTGAATCGATAAGCAATACAAACACAAATCCGGCAGGGGGAACTATTTCCAATTCCTTGCCGGATTTGACGATCATTTGAAATTATAGGCCGTCCAGGAGCTTCTTCTGGCCCATGATATAGTTCATCATGCCTGTTTGAATCTCCCACAAATGCCCCTTGGATTGATTTTTGATATATTCGGAGAGCGCCATGACCGATCCGTTCATGGATTGCTCCATCATCGGAAGCACAGCCAGAGACTCCGGTCCCAGTCCTTCGGACAGCTGTTTGACGGATTGGATCCACTGCTGATGGAGGTTTGTCACGCTCTTCATCGCTTCCGCGGCTACGGGACCTCCTCCCTCCTGCTCGCTCAATAGAGTAGCGGACAGCGCACTCAGCTCGGAGACCAGTTGACCGCTGACTGTAAAATAGTCCTTAAGCGTCTTCGCTTCACCGGAATACACCCGGGGCTCGGTCTGCGGCAAGGAAATTTCCCGCACGTACAGCTCGACCCCTTCGGCCTTGAGCTGATTGCTCAGCAGCTTCGCCTGCTCCCGATCCGGGGATATGCCCGCATAGACCCGGTTTTCCTCATTCGGATCCGCGCCGGCCGCGATCCCTGCCGCAAGCAGCTCGCTCTTCGCCTGCTCCACGCGCTCAGGCGTGCTGAATACACCGTATTGCAGCATATAGAAGGTCGAGCCCGGAATTTGCACGACCGTGGCAGGCTGTTGCCCGGAAGGTGCCGGTGTCCCCGTGCGGTCCCCCGTCCCCGTTTCGTTTTCTATCACCGTCTCACTGCCCGTCCCTGGCGCAGGCATGTTCCCATTGCTAGTGCCGCCGGCACCGCCGTTAAACATCGTCAGGACCATATACCCAAACATCAATCCGGTGATGACCGCGGCACTGACGGCAGCCGACATCTTCCAGAAGGACGTCGGCCGCTTCGTCCGGTAATAGCTGTAATCCTCTCCCTGAGATCCCTCATAAAAAACGTCGTCCTGCTGTCCGCTGTCCCACGGGTCTTGCAGCGGGGTGTCGTATGAGAAGTTCCCCGTGCGGGAGTCAATCGCGCCGCCATCCCATACCTCAGGAAGATCCTCATACGGATCCGTGCGCTCTGAATTGCCGGCAAGCTGCTCGTTGGCAGACTGAAGCCGCCTTCGCTCCTCGGCCAGCCGCCCTCTTCGCGAGGAGTTCCGGCTGCTGCGCAGCCTCCAATCATCCTGCGCATCCGGTTGATCCGTCTCGGCCTCGGGATGAACCACCCGCAGAGGCTCCGGTTTGGGATCGGCCGAGAAAGCCGAATGGCTGGTGAAGCCGTACGAATCCCGGTTTCCGGGCGTATCGTCATCATCCATTCCCGGCCTATTGAAATTCCAATCGTCTTGCCTGTTCCAATTGGAAGGCCCATGTTCATTCGCGCCCGGCTCTTCCTGCACAACGCTGCCGTTCCGATGATTCGGTTTGGGAGGGTCATGATCGAAACGGATGGTCATCCGCGCTTTGTTCATATTCACACACCTCACTTGTCCTCTCTATACCTAGCTATATGATAGGGCTTGGCAAGTTATGTGCAGCGGCGAAAAGAACAAATCAGGGCCCGTTTCACCGAGTTCGTCCGAACAACGGGAAACGGGCCCTGACGCGTCAAGACCGGCGAGCTTATGCTCTTAAAGCAGCTTAAGCCCGCGCCTGACGGCATGGTGTAATTGTAATGCTACTTGCTTTTAATGGATTCCGCGAGTGCCGCGCCGACCTTCCATATGTCGCCGGCCCCCATCGTCAGGACAAGGTCTCCGTCCTTGACCCGATCCTTCAAGTCGCCCAGCACATCTTCCTTCGTCGGCAAATAGCGGGCTCCCGGATTGCTGTTCTGCACGATCAATTCAACCAGCTTTGCCGAGCTGATGCCCTCAATTTGCTTCTCGCCGGCCGGGGAATAAATGTCCGTAATGATCACCTCATCCGCGTCTCCGAAGGCACGGCTGAACGCGTCCAGGAGGAAGAAGGTTCTTGAATACCGCTGCGGCTGGAAGACGGCAATAATTCGCTTGCCCGTCGCTTTCGCGGCGCTGATGGTAGCTTCAATCTCCGTCGGATGATGCGCATAATCGTCGATCACCAGGATGCCGTTCGATTCCCCGAGCACCTGGAACCGGCGCTTCGCTCCGTTGAACTTCACGATCGCTCTTGCGATCGCTTCGAAGGAAATGCCGGCTTTCAGGCAGCTGATGACCGTAGCCATCGCATTATAAACATTATGCTTGCCGGGCACGGACAACTCGATCGTACCAAGCTCCTGTCCACGGTGAAGCATCATGAAGCTGACATGACGATCGCCCAGCACAAGCTGGGTTGCCGTATAATCGGCATCCGAATGAATGCCGTACGTCGTCACATTGCAGCGCAGCTCCGGAAGGATCGCCTGGATGTTCGCGTCATCCGCACATACGACCGCCGTGCCGTCCTCTTTGATCTGGCTGAGGAACTGCA
This sequence comes from Paenibacillus ihbetae, assembly GCF_002741055.1. Taxonomy (NCBI): domain Bacteria; kingdom Bacillati; phylum Bacillota; class Bacilli; order Caryophanales; family Paenibacillaceae; genus Paenibacillus; species Paenibacillus ihbetae. The sequence goes on from NZ_CP016809.1 coordinate 1,601,384, forward strand.
CATAGGCCGCTTTCAGACGATTGAAGTCGCCGTCATAATTTTCAAGATGATCGGCTTCGATATTGAGCACGACCCCAAGCCATGGATGATATTGCAGGAATGAGCCGTCGCTCTCGTCCGCTTCCGCTACGACATGCTCGCCCTCTCCGGCTTTGGCATTCGTGCCGACGTTCATGATTTCGCCGCCGATGATGAAAGTCGGATCCGCTCCGCACTCTTCCATGACGAGGGCGATCATCGATGAAGTAGTCGTTTTGCCGTGCGCCCCCGCAACAGCCACACCCTTGCGCTCATTCAGCAAGCGGGCCAGCATCTGGGCGCGGTGAAGAACAGGAATATTGAGCTTCTCCGCCTCGACGCGCTCCACATTATCCTTCGACAACGCGGTCGAGTAGACAACGAGATCCGCTCCCTTCACCTGCTCCGCCGTATGTCCGATATATATTTTGGCGCCTTTGGCCGCCAGCTTTTCTGTCAATTCCTGAGATGCCACGTCAGAACCCGTGACTTTGTAACCCATCTCCAGCATAACTCGTGCAATGGCGCTCATCCCGTAGCCGCCAATTCCGATGAAATGTACATGTTCTGATGTATTCAACAGATATCACCAACCTTTTTCAGAATCGGAAAGGCCCAGGAGGCTGGAACGCACGTCGGCAATCAGGTACAACGTGCCCGACACCACCCCAAGATCCTCCGCTTCCGTCCGTGACTTCAACTCTTCAAGTGCGTTTTTCCAATTTGGTTCTATGATGATTTGCAGTGTACGTTTCGCATATTGCTCCCTCACCTGCTCTACGATGTCCCCTAACGCCTTGGCGTCCAATTTCTTCCGGAAATCCGGTTCAGTCAGGATAAGCGTATCCACTATAGGCAGTATATGCTGCAAATACGAATCATGATGCTTATTCGCGAGCATTCCCATCATCAAGTTCAGCTTCCGGTATTTATAGATCTGCGGCAGGCTTTTCGCCAGCGCCTCCGCCCCTTCCGGATTGTGCGCGCCGTCGAGAACGATCCGCGGCGAGCGCTGCACGAGCTCCAGCCTTCCCGCCCAGAACGTTTGCTTAAAGCCTTGACGCAGATCATCATCCTCCACGATAAAAGCCATGTACTGCCGAAGGACCTCCAAAGTCATCATCGACAGCGCGGCATTCGAGCATTGATGCTCTCCCTGCATCGAAATGTCGATATCCATGCTCCGGAACGGTCCTTGGAAATGGAATGTCTGGCCCTCTTCATCGCTGCGAAGACGCTCGTAGGTGAATTGCTCGCCGGCCAGATACAGCGTCGTCCGGTTTCGCTCCACCGTCTCCTTCAGAATCGCTATGGCCTCCGGCTGCGTGACGGTGCTTACCACCGGTACGCCGGGCTTGATGATGCCGGCCTTTTCCCTTGCGATCTCCTCAATGGTGTCCCCCAGAACGTCGGTATGATCCATCCCGATATTCGTGATCACCGATATGACCGGATGCACGATGTTGGTCACATCGAGCCGGCCGCCGAGCCCGGTCTCCCACACCACAACGTCGGGATAGCACACCTCGGCATAATACAGGATGGCCAGCGCCGTTGACACCTCGAACATGGTCGGTGAGCCAAGTCCTGATTGCGCGATTTCCTCAACGAGCGGCTGCAAACGGTTGGCAAGCGCAAGCAGCGTCTCCTCGGGAATGTCTTCGCCGTTATATTGGAACCGGTTTGTAAACTTCGTGATATAAGGGGAGGTATACGTTCCGACGGAGAATCCGCCTTGGAGCAGCGTCTTCGTCAGAAACGCGCAGGTCGACCCCTTGCCGTTCGTCCCGGCCACATGGATAAATTTCAAGCGGCGCTCGGGATGACCAAGCCGTTCCATCAGCTGCTGGATCCGCTCCATGCCCGGACGAATCCCGAATGCCACTAAGCCGTTGATCCAATCTACCGCTTCCTCATAGGTTTGGAATGGAGCTGCAGCGGCAGCTCCCGAATGATCCCCCATTGATTTCACCTTCTGGTCCAGATTCATAAGCTGTTTAGCCTCTCAATTCTTCAATACGCGCGATGACCTTGCTGCGTTTATCCGAATAATCTGCCAGCTTCGCACGCTCTTCTTCAATAACTTTTTCAGGCGCCTTGGAAACGAAGCCGGGGTTGTTCAGTTTCTTCTCCACCCGTTCGACCTCGCTGTTCAGATGCTGAATCTCCTTCTCCAGGCGGGCGATTTCCTGCGCAATATCGATCAGTCCGGCCAGCGGCAGGTATAATTCAACACCGGTAACAACCGCAGTCATGGCCTTCTCCGGCGTTGCCAGCTCAAGCGAGGACTGGTATTCCGACGTATTGCAGAATCGGCGGATATAATCGGCGTTGCGGTCGATAATGCCCGCGATCTGCTCGTTCACCGGCTTGAGCAGGAGCTCGACCTTTTTGCTCATCGGCACGTTCACTTCAGCCCGGATGTTGCGGACCGCACGAATGACATCCATGAGCAGATTCATTTCCGCAACCGACTCCGGATTCTCGAACGCCGGATCATACGCCGGCCAGGAAGCCAGCATAATCGTCTCGCCCTCATGCGGCAGATGCTGCCAGATTTCCTCCGAGATGAACGGCATGAACGGGTGAATCAGGCGCATCGTGCGATCGAGCACATAAGCAAGCACGGATTGCGTTTTTTTCTTGGCTGCCTGATCCTCGCCATAGAGGGACAGCTTCGCAAATTCAATATACCAATCGCACAGGTCATCCCAGATGAAATTGTAGAGCAGTCGACCGGTTTCGCCAAATTCGTAGGCATCAATTAGACGCGTAATATCGCGGGAAGTTTCGTTCAGTCGATGCAGAATCCAGCGATCGGCGGTGCCGAGCTCCCCGGAAATATCGATATCGGCGGCGGTGAAGCCCTCGAGATTCATGAGCGCAAAGCGGGAGGCGTTCCAAATCTTGTTCGCGAAGTTCCGCGCCTGCTCGACGCGTTCCCAGCGGAACCGCAGATCCTGCCCCGGTGTGCTGCCTGTCGAAATCATGTAGCGCATCGCGTCTGCGCCGTACTTCTCGATGACCTCAAGCGGGTCGATGCCGTTGCCTAGCGATTTCGACATTTTGCGACCTTCGCTATCGCGAACCAAGCCGTGGATCAATGTATCCTTAAACGGCATTTGGCCTGTAAATTCAAGCCCTTGGAAAATCATCCGCGATACCCAGAACGGAATGATGTCGTATCCCGTCACGAGGACGCTGGTCGGATAGTAGCGCTTCAGATCCTCGCTGTCCTCGTTCGGCCAGCCCATGGTCGAGAACGGCCATAATGCGGAGCTGAACCACGTATCCAGCACGTCCTCATCCTGTCTCAGATCGTCCTTGCCGAGCTTCGCGCGCGCTTCTTCCTCGTTCATCGCCACGACGACTTCGCCGGTCGATTCGGAGTACCACGCCGGAATCCGGTGCCCCCACCACAATTGCCGGGAGATGCACCAGTCGCGGACGTTCTCCATCCAGTGCAGATAGGTGCGCTCGAACCGTTCAGGTACGAAGTTTACCCCCTTGCCGGACTTCTGGGCCTCGACTGCCGCTTCGGCAAGCGGCTGCATTTTAACAAACCATTGCGTTGACAAATAAGGCTCTACCACCGCACCGCTTCGCTCGCTGTGTCCAACCTGGTGAACATGGTCCTCGATCCGGACCAGTACGCCGGACTCCTTGAGGTCGTTGACGATTTGCTTGCGGCATTCACTGCGGTCCAAACCTTCATACCGGCCGGCAAACTCGTTCATCGTTCCCGACTCGTCCATCACCGTAATTTGAGGCAGGTTATGCCGCAATCCCATCTCAAAATCGTTCGGATCGTGCGCCGGCGTAATTTTCACGGCACCGCTGCCGAATTCCTTCTCAACATACTCATCGGCAATGACCGGAATTTCACGGCCCACGATCGGCAGAACCAGCGTTTTGCCAATCATATCCTTATAGCGCTCATCCTCCGGATGAACGGCTACAGCCGTATCGCCGAGCATCGTCTCCGGACGGGTCGTGGCAACGGTAATGGAGCCGCTGCCGTCTTTGAGCGGATATTCCAGATGATACAGATGTCCGTTCACTTCTTTATATTCTACTTCAATATCGGACAATGCGGTCCGGGCTGCCGGGTCCCAATTGATGATCCGCTTGCCGCGGTAAATCAGCCCTTTTTCATAAAGCTTGACGAACACCTGGCGAACCGCATCCGACAGCCCTTCGTCCATCGTAAAGCGTTCCCTGGAGTAATCAAGGGACAGACCGATCTTCGACCATTGATCGCGAATGGTGCCGGCATACAGCTCCTTCCACTCCCATACCTTCTCGAGGAATTTCTCGCGGCCAAGATCATAGCGGGTAACGCCTTCCTCGCGGAGCTTCTGCTCTACCTTCGCCTGCGTAGCGATGCCCGCATGGTCGGAGCCTGGGAGCCACAACGCATCATAGCCCTGCATGCGCTTGAAGCGAATCAGGATATCTTGCAGCGTGAAATCAAGGGCATGGCCGATATGGAGCATTCCCGTCACGTTCGGAGGCGGAATTACGATCGTATAGGGCTTCGCGTCCGGACGCTTGCCCGCTTCGAAATAGCCGCCTTCCTTCCAATAAGGGTACCATTTTTGCTCCGCAGCCTTCGGGTCATACGTCGTCGGCATTTGCGTCTGAGATTGCGTTTGCTTTTCTTCCATATTTTCGTACCTCCGTTACTGTTAATCAGTTTTGCCATCCCAAAATGTTTTAGCCGCCCTAAACAGGGCGTTAAGATCACATCGGCGGCGTGAAAACAAAAAAAGCCCTTCGTCCTCAAAGGACGAAAGACTGTTCTCTCGCGGTACCACCTTTGTTTCGCGCTTAGCAGCCGTCAGGAACTCCGTTCCTTACCGTGCTGTATCAATGAAGAACTTGAAGCGCGACACTTTACGCAGATAACGGCTGCAGCCGGCGGGCTCTGACCGGCGGGCATCGTGGATGCTCCGGTTCAAGCACGCAACTCCCGGGCGACATTGGGCAAGCTGGTTCCTGCGGAATTTCACAGCGCCTATTACAGCAATTCCGCTCTCTGAAGGCCATATCTTCCTACTCTTCCCGTTCAACGTTGTTCACTTTAGAAATACCTGTACATATTCTATTCAAATATAACGCGGTTGTGCAATATAGTCAATATATCGAGTATTTCCGGCATTTTGCTGCCGCATACCTGCTTGAGGTCAGAAACGGTCAAATAAAAAAGCTGTCCCTTGCATGGCGTTTGCAAGGGACAGCTTTGAATGCAGCTGGAGGCTTAGTCTGCGCTTCCTATTGCTAGCAGATTACTGAGGAATGTAAAGGACTTGCCCTTCCTCCACATTCTGCTCGGACATCCGATTGTACAGCAAGAGCTCGCGCGGCGAAAGCTGATATCTCTCCGCAATAATATCCAGCGTCTCTTCCCGCTGAACGATGCACATCCGCACCTTACGGAACGGCGTTTCCTCTCTCCGGTTGCCCAGGAACAAGCTTTTCCATTCGACATCCTCGGATGATGCCGGCTCCGGCAATGCCTCGTCCTTCTCTTCCTCATCCAGAGCGGCAATGTCCTGGTCCTGCACAAGCCGGCTGGAATGCAGCAGGGAAGAGAATCCTACGCCGGAAGAAGCGGAAGCGTCGCTGCCCTTCGTCGAAAATGCAACCTTCAGCTCCGGTTTGCCGGGTTCGGACGGCTCCTCGGCCTTCAGGGCAACTTTAGGCTCCTCAGCTGCGTTGTGGGCAAGCTCCGGCGCTTCGTACGTTTCCTGGGCCACCGTTTCAACAGCTTGCAGGTCAGGCACAGCCTCCACGTCGTCACCCTTGCGGTCGACTACGCCCGGAAACGCCGATGCCGCTTCCTCTGCTTGCGTCTCGGCAGCAGGCTCCGGCTCCGCCTTGCGTTCAAATTGCCATACACTTGGAACCGAAGGCTCCGCTTCCTGGGCGGCTGGCTCCGGATCATTATGTAAGGCGTATTCCACCGTATCGCGGGCATCGGCATCGTCAGCCGCCGGGCTGCGGGTTTCCGGGGCCGGCACTTCTTCGCGGCTGACCTGATTCTCGTATTGGGCCCATGAGGCCAGATACTGCTGGGTCCGCTCCTCCTGCTCCTGGATGCTGGCCCGGAAGTTTACATAAGGCGCGGCTTCGCCTGCTTGCGAGGCGGCGTCGTCATTGCTTCCGGTCAGCTCCTCACTGTCGCTGGCTTGGAACGGCTCGTACCGCCCCTCTTCTGCCGCCGGTTCGCCGGAAGGCTGCGTGCCGGAAGCCTCGGGAGCATGTACCACTGTGAATTCCTCATTCGCCCAAGCCTGATCCCGGACTCCCGGAGCTGCTGCCTGAATGCCTCTTAACGACAGAACGCCCGTGATGTTAAGACTGCGTCTCGATAACAGATCGATATCAAAGTTTTCGATCTCGACTGCAATGTCATCCAGCGATGATACCCGGTTCATCGGGACGGTAATTTCGACTGGAATCCAGTGCTCCAGCGGCTCCGATTCCCCGGTTTCGGTATCGCCTTTATACACGCCCGCCAGAAGCAGATGCCCCCGGAGCGTAGCCTGATCCTGCTGGCTGATGACTTGAATATGCGGGATCAGTTCCGCTTCCTCTAATTCTTCGATTCCCGGCAGATCTTCCGCCAAATTAATACGCTCGTAAATATCAAACCGCAATCCGTAGGACTGGTCAAACACGGGAATGTCCTCCTTTCGGCATATACTATCCGTGATCTATCGCTCACGGCATGAGCCTTTTTTTGCCACTCAACTTATTTATATGCTGGAAAAAGGAGTGCATGACTTTTTTACGGATCGGGTCTGAATCTTGATGCTGGATCCAGCCGGCTGGCAGCCTTATCTGCAGAAGTTGAAAGGCAGCCGGCAGGATTGTAGGGCTGCCAGAATAACGCTGGTATACATACTCGCTCGGTTTACTCGTGCGCGAACTGCTTCCGGAGCGCCGTCAAATCCTCCGGCCATGGCGCATGGATCTCCAGCGGTTCGCCGGTGAAGGGATGCGAAAAATGCAAACTTTCCCCGTGAAGCGCCTGTCTGTCCAGGCGGGATGCCCTGCCTCCGTATAGCGTATCCCCGAGCAGCGGATGCCCCATGTGGCTCAAGTGAACCCGGATTTGATGCGTCCGTCCGGTTTCAAGCTTTACGCGCACCAAGCTCGCGCTCGAATAGATCTCCGAGGAAATTATATGGGTAATGGCCGGCTGCCCGGTCAGCGAGACCCTGCGGCGGCCCGAATGGTGGCGATCCTTCCCGATCGGCAGATCGATGGTTTTCAAATCGGCCCCTACGCGGCCTTGAACGATGGCGGCATAGATGCGGACGATCTCCTTGTTCCGCATCGCTTCATCCAGCTTGAGCTGGGCGTATTCATTTTTGGCGTACAATACCGGGCCCGTCGTATCCTTATCCAGCCGGTGGATATGCCGGACCGCCGCGCGGATTCCAGCCGTTTCATAATAAGCGGCAACCGTGTGATTGAGCGTAATCTCCCGGCCGGCAGGGTCTGCGGGATGAACGGACATCCCCGCGGGCTTGTTCACGACGAGGCAAAATTCATCCTCGTACAGCACCTCAAGCTCATGCCACCTCGGCTCGATCCCATATTCCCGGTAAGGAAAAAGGACCAGCGACAGCCGGTCCCCTCTCCATCGTATTCCCTGTTCCTGACGGAGCTTGCGATACAGCTTCTCGGGCATCCCCACGGTATCCAGCAGCCACCGGCCGGCGGCTTCCTCCCGGTCCGCTTGTCCGGTCAGTGCTTTACCCGGCGTCATTTCAAGCCATTCGCCCCGCCGGACCCAGCTTCCCTGATAGCTCATAAGCTCTTGAAGGCGTTGTAGTTCGCCTCGATCGTTGCGTCGATATCCTCCGTCGTGTGCGCCGCGGATATGAACATGCCCTCGAATTGGGACGGCGGCACGCTAACGCCCTCTTGCACCATCGCGGCAAAATAACGGTTGAACCGCGCCAAATCGCTTGTTTTGGCGGTGTCAAAGTTAACGACCGGCACATCGGTAAAGAACGGGCAGACCATCGAGCCGATTCGGTTAATCGTGAGCGGAATGCCGAATTCCTTCGCATTGCGTTCAAAGCCGGCCTGCAAGCGCGCCCCGCGCTCCTCCAGCTGATCATACACCGCAGGCGTGAGCAGCTTCAGCGTCGTATAGCCTGCTGCCATGGCCAGCGGATTTCCGCTAAGCGTTCCCGCCTGATAGATCGGACCCGCCGGTGCGATTTGCTCCATCAGCTCCCGCTTGCCGCCATAAGCGCCCACCGGCAGTCCGCCGCCGATCACTTTGCCAAGGCAGGTCAAATCCGGCGTGACGCCATACCGGCCCTGTGCACAGTTCAGGCCGACCCGGAATCCGGTCATGACTTCGTCAAAAATAAGCAGGCTGCCATATTCGGAGGTCACCTTACGGAGTCCTTCAAGGAATCCTTCCTGCGGCGGCACGACGCCCATATTGCCGGCAACCGGCTCTACAATGACGGCTGCAATCTCTTCGCCGAACCGTTCGAAGGCAAGCTGAACGGATACCAAATCATTATACGGCACCGCTATGGTATTGGAGGCTACGCTTTCCGGAACGCCCGGGCTGTCAGGCAGGCCGAGCGTCGCGATCCCTGAACCGGCTTTGATAAGAAGGCTGTCGGCATGGCCGTGGTAGGAGCCTTCGAATTTGATGATTTTGCTGCGGCCGGTAACGCCTCTGGCAAGGCGGATCGCGCTCATCGTCGCTTCCGTGCCGGAGTTAACCATGCGCACGATCTCGATGGACGGCACGCGCTCGCAGACGAGCTTCGCCATCTCCGTCTCCAGGAGCGTCGGCGCACCGAAGCTGGTGCCTTTCTTCGCGGTCTCTTGGAGAGCCTCCACCACTTCCGGATGCGCATGTCCCATAATCAGCGGGCCCCAGGAGCCGACATAATCGATAAAGCTGTTGCCGTCGATATCATAGACGCGGCTTCCTTCCCCGCGCTCGATATAGATCGGCGTCAGTCCCACCGATTTGAACGCGCGAACAGGGCTGTTGACACCGCCGGGAATATACTTCTTGGCTTCCTCAAAGGCAGAGCGCGACAATTCTTCTTTTCTCAAACCTTGGCTCATATTAGCAACTCCTAACTGTATAATCGTATCGTTACGGATTAGCGCATCCAGCGTGCCGCATCCTTGGAGAAATACGTAATGATAATATCGGCGCCGGCGCGTTTCATTCCGGTCAGCAGCTCCATAACGATCGCCTTCTCACTGATCCAGCCTTGCTGCGCGGCGGCTTTGATCATTGAGTATTCCCCGCTGACATTGTAAGCGACGATCGGCAAGTCGAATTGATCTCGAAGCAATCTTACAACGTCAAGATAAGCCATCGCCGGCTTGACCATCAGCATGTCCGCACCCTCCAGCACGTCGGATTCCGCCTCGCGCAGCGCTTCCCTCACGTTCGCCGGGTCCATTTGATATGTTTTACGGTCGCCGAATTGGGGTGCGGAGTCAGCCGCCTCCCGAAACGGGCCGTAGAACGCCGAAGCATATTTAACCGAATACGACATGATCGGCACGTTCTGGAAACCGGCTTCGTCAAGGCCTGAACGGATGGCCTGTACGAAGCCGTCCATCATGTTGGACGGCGCGATAATATCCGCGCCCGCCTTGGCTTGGGATACGGCGGTACGGACGAGCAGCTCCAGGGATTCGTCGTTCAGGACGTCTCCGCATACATGGCCGTCTCGCTCATACGTATGAACCATGCCGCAGTGCCCGTGATCCGTAAATTCGCACAGACAAGTATCGGCAATGACTAGAAGCTCCGGGTACCAGGATTTAATAAGACGGGTCGCTTCCTGAACGATTCCGTCGTCGGCAAACCCCGAGGTCCCGATGCTGTCCTTCGTCTCCGGGATCCCGAACAGCAGCACAGCCGGAATGCCCAGCTGCACAATCTCATCCACTTCGTCCTTCAATGTATCGAGCGAAAACTGAAAGACGCCCGGCATCGATGAAATTTCGGATTTCACGCCGCTGCCGTAGGTAACGAAGATCGGCTGCACCAGATCCTCGGGATGCAGCACCGTCTCGCGGACCATGCTGCGGATGCCGGCATTTTGACGCAGCCGGCGATGGCGTACAATTGGAAAACTCATAGCTGTGACAACCTTTCTTTTTTAGAGGTTGTTCAAAAAGTCGTCTTTTGATCACGAAGTGAATCAAGAAGTAACTCGACATCGAATCTTGAATTCAACCGGTCCTTCCGGTGCTCACGTACCGATAACGTATGCTCCGCTCCTCACTCCCTAGTTTCATCCAACCTTCTCGGTGCTGAAAACCCGACTTTTTGAACTCGCAATTTTAGGAGACTACAAGCGGGATGACAAGCAATATATAGAAATTATACGAATAATGATAGCCCTATCGTCTGCGGGGATCGTCTTCCTGCTGATTCCAGCTGCAGAGGGCCTCCACCAGGCTGTCGATGGTTGCCTCCTCCGCCATGATCGTAACGTCCAATCCGGCCTCGGCCGCCGTTTGGGCCGTGAGCGGACCGATGCAAGCGATGGCGGAGCCTTTCAGCAGCTCAGCAGGGTTGTCGGCCCCCATCCGCTCCAGCACCTTCAGCAGATTCGTTACGGTTGAGGAGCTCGTAAACGTAACGGCATGAATTCCGCCCTCGGCAAGCAGCTTCATCAGCTCCTCGTCATCCTCCCCGCACAATACGTTCTCATACAGCGTTGCTTCCGTAACGGACAGCCCCATTTCGGTCAGCTTCTCCGGCAGCCACGAACGGCCCAGATTCCCCCGGGGAAGCAGCACATTCTGCCCGGCGGCCAGCTCGGGACCATAAGCGTCGATCAAGCCTTCGGCCTGAAACCGCTCCTTCAGCACCTCCGGCACTATGCCGTATTGTCGAAGCGCTTCGGCCGTTGCCGGGCCGACTGCAACGATCCGGGCACCGGCTAGCGAGCGGATGTCCCGCCCGTGTTCTTTCAGATGACGGAAGAAGAATTCAACCCCGTTGGTGCTCGTGAAGAAGACCCAATCGAAGGTCGAAAGCTTGTCCAGTGCCGACCGCAGGCCGGCAACAGCCTCTTCCGATGTCGGAGCAACCGTTTCGATGACCGGAAATTCATAAGGCTCCCCGCCAAGGTCCTCGATTTTCGATACGAGCGAGCTGGCCTGGCTCCGGGTTCTCGTAACGAGAATTCGCTTGCCGAACAAGGGGAGCTTCTCGGCCCACTTCAGCCGCTCCCGCTGCAGGACAACATCCCCGACGACAATAACGGCTGGCGGCTGGAAGTCGGCCGCCATGACCTTCTCCTCAATGTCCGCGAGCGTGCCGGTCAGCGTATCCTGCTCGGCGCGGGTTCCCCATCTTACAAGAGCTACCGGGGTTGCCGGAGGCCGGCCATGCTTGATCAATTGACGGCTGATGTAACCGATCTTGGCTACGCCCATCATGAAGATCAAGGTCCCGGTTGCATGGGTCACTTTATCCCACTGAATCATCCGATCCAGCTTCTCCGGGCTCTCATGGCCTGTCACGATGGACAAGGAAGAGGCATGCTCGCGATGCGTGACCGGTATGCCCGCATAGGCCGGCACACTGATGGCCGACGTGATTCCCGGCACGATTTCATATGAAATGCCGTTTTGCCTCAGCAGCTCCGCTTCCTCCCCGACTCTGCCGAATATCGTCGGATCGCCGCCTTTCAATCGAACGACAACCTTGCCCTCCAGCGCCAGATCAACGAGCAGCTGGTTGATCTCCTCCTGCTTCATCGTATGCCGGTCGGGCAGCTTGCCGACATACACCTTCTCAACGCCCGGCTTTGCCCACTTTAACAGCCTTGGACTTGCAAGCCGGTCGTAAACAATGGCATCGGCCTTCTCTATGCATTCCTTGCCTTTAATTGTAATCAGGCGCGCGTCGCCTGGACCCGCTCCTACGAGATAAACCTTCCCAGCCATCCCCTCATCCCCTAACTTGTGCCAGAATCTTCTCTGCTCCCTTAGCTTTCAGCTTCTCGGCCACTTCGATTCCGAGCGATTCAGGATCGGTTCCCTCCGCGGTTTCTTTCAGGATGATTTCCCCGTCCGGAGAACCTACCATACCTGTTAATTGTATAATGTTTTGGGCTCCGCGGGAATCTCCCGAATCCTCCTTGATGACAGCATACGCTCCGATCGGCACTTGGCAGCCCCCGTTCAGCTCGCTCAGGAACTTGCGTTCTGCCGATACGGTCCGGGCGGTCACCTCATCATTGTAAAGGGACAGCAAATGCAGAAGCTCCGGATCGTTCTCGCGGCATTCGATTCCGAGCGCGCCTTGTCCCACGGCCGGCAAGCTGATGTCGACCGGCAGATAGGACGTAATCCGATCCTCCCAGCCCATGCGCTGAAGGCCTGCCGTTGCCAGGATGATAGCCTGGAATTCTCCGCTCTCCAGCTTCCGGATCCGGGAGTCGATATTGCCGCGGATCCAGTCAATCTTGAGATCCGGCCGGTACGCCTTCAGCTGGCTGGAGCGGCGCAGACTGCTGGTTCCCACCTTCGCCCCCTGCGGAAGATCATCCAATGTCGAGCCCTCCATGGAAATGAGGCAGTCGCGGGGATCCTTCCGCTTAGGAACGGCACCGGATACGAGGCCTTCGGGAAGAACGGACGGCATATCCTTCATGCTGTGCACAGCCATATCGATTTCTCCGTCCAGCATGGCCTGCTCGATTTCCTTCACGAACAGCCCTTTCCCGCCTACTTTGGACAGGGTAACGTCGACAATGCGATCGCCTTTCGTGACGATTTTCTTGACGGTAAACTCGTACTCTAAGCCATGCTCCTTTGCTAGCCGCTTCAAATCATCGATAACTTGTCCTGTTTGTGTAAGTGCAAGAGCACTCTGCCTGCTGCCAACCACGATCGTGCGCATATTCATTCCTCCTGATTGTTCTCAATCCATAGCTTGATTTTTTCCGTATTCCAGGACTCGTAACCTCCGCGGCGAATATCGCCGAGAATATCCAATCGGTATAACCGGTCCAACAGCCGTTTGCGCGTCTCAGCGGATGCCGCTTGTGCCTTAATCGCCGAACGCATGCTGTATAAAATATCGAGATATTCCTCGTATTCCCGGCCGAACTGCTCTTCGAGCTGCTGACGAATCCGCACAGCCGCAGCAGGCCCTGCCCCTGATGTAGCTACCGCCAAGGTCAATCTTCCCCGTCGCATGACCGCCGGGCTGATAAAGGAGCCCGCTTTTCCGTCGCTGGCGACGTTCACCCATATTCCAAGCCGGTCGGCCTCCAGCGCGATCGTTTTATTCAGCGCATCATCGTCCGTTGCGGCGTACACCAGGAAAGCCCCTTGCAAGTCTCCCGGCTCATAGGCCCGGCTTGTCCATCGGACTGCCCCTTCATCAGCCAGCCTGCGAAGCTGTCCGCTCTTTAATTGGGGGCTTACGATATGTACGCTTGCTCCGGCATCCAGCAGCGCCGCAGCCTTCCGTTCGGCCACGGCGCCTCCGCCGACCAGCAAGCATAAACGCCCGTTGCATTTCAGCATTACGGGCACGTACATCGAATCACTCATCATCCGTCACACTCCTGACCAGCTGTGAAATCCGGACCACGTATTCAGATAAAAGTTCAATATAATGAATCCGTACCCGATCAGCGCCCAAACCGCTGCCTCCATCCCGGAGCGTTTCAGCAGGCTGCGTTTCAGGAAATAAACAATATACATGCTGAGCGCAATGAGCGTAGACAGCACTTTGATATCCAGGAGCAGCTGCCATCGCCCTGCCATGGCAACCGACATAATCGCCACGATCAAGGACAGGACCAAAATCGCCGTTCCCGTCATCAATGCCTTATAAGCGTAAATATCCAGCTTCTCCAAGCTGGGCAATCTTCGTACCGTATCATTCCAGTGTTTGTGCTTAAGCTTTCGGTGCAGAAACATATAGATTGCGGCAAAAACAGCCCCTACCGTCAGTGCGGCAAAGCTTACGCTCGCCAGCGCGATGTGGATCAGCAGGAGCCGATGCTCGGTCTCCCAGCTGTACAGGGCGTTATCCCCGGCCTTGAACCAAAGCTGGTTGACCAGCATGACGCAGAAGCCGACCAGGTTGATCAGCAGCACCGCATACTCGGAACGCTTCAAATACGTCAGTGCCATCGATGTAATCGTGATACAGAATGCGAGGAGAAGCAAGAAATCGAACAACGTAAACACGGGGAGATGAAAATGCCCGCCCTCCATTGCCCTGATCCCGATGCCCCCCAGCTGAAACAGCGCCGTTATGCCAAGAAGCCCTGTGCCTATCCGCTTCGCCACCGAATTGCGCGATACGCAATCCGAGATAAAAAACAGAAGGCTCAGGGCATAGATACAAATGCCGGTATTATAAATAAGGTTTAGCAGCATGGAATGAATTCACCCGCCTCATAGGGTGGCTGGGGCAAGAGATACCTTTATGGGCTTCTCCTCTGCCTGCCGTTCGGCAGCGCTCGATATCGCTTCAGCTTTGGTAGCTGCTTGGTCCTTGGTGTGGCTGCGGGTCCCCTGCTCTTTTTCATGAATCAGGCTTTCCAGCGCGAAAATTTGAGTGAAATAGTCGAGCGCTTCACCGCCGTGCTTACCGCCGGTCATTTCTTTAATCCGATTGATCGGGTCATGCATCATCTGGTTCACGATGCTCTTCGTCAATCGGCGAATAACCTTACGCTGACGTTCGTCCAATTCCGGAAGCTTATTGAATAAGCTTTCAAGCGTTTCTTCATGGATGGTATTGGATTTCTCCTGCAGAGCGCGAATCGCCGGTCTGACCCCAAGCGTCTTCAGCCAAGTGTGAAAGGCTTCCATCTCCGCCTGAATCATTACCTCGATCTTGGCCGCCTCGACTCGGCGCATTTCCATATTCGTCTCAACGATACCTTCCAGATCATCGATGTCGTACAAAAATACATTCGACAGCTCGCCGACAGCCGGATCGATATCCCGCGGAACGGCGATATCAATCATGAACAGCGGGCGGGACTGGCGCTTCTTCATGCTCTCCCTTACCCGGTCGGCATTCAGCACGTATTCGTTCGAACCCGTGGAGCTGATAATGATGTCTACGTCATAAAGAAGCCCCATGCCTTCCTCCATCGTGCAAGGCGTGCCCTTGAACTTGCTCGCAAGCTCCTGGGCGCGGCCCAGCGTCCGGTTAGCCACGATTACCTCGGCGGCGCCGTTGGCATAAAGATGCTTGACGGTAAGCTCGCTCATCTTGCCTGCCCCGAGAATCATAACCTTCTTGTCGTTGAACGTGCCGAAAATCCGTTTGCCAAGCTCTACCGCTGCATAGCTGACCGACACGGCGCTCTCGCCGATCGAGGTTTCCGAGTGCGCGCGTTTTCCGAGCGTTACGGCCTGCTTGAACAGCATATTAAACCAGGTTCCAGTAGCATGATGCTGCTGGGATGTTAAAAAGGCATTGCGAACCTGTCCCAGGATCTGCGTCTCTCCGATCACCATGGAATCCAGGCCGCAGGTTACCTTGAACAGATGGGAAATAGCCTGTTCATCTTCATATATATAGAGATGCTGTGTAAATTCCTCTCGGTTAATGCCGAACCACTGCTCCATAAAACTGCGGATAAAGTAGCCGCACATATGAAGGCGATCTACCACAACATAAATCTCAGTACGGTTGCAGGTAGCGACAATGACGCCCTCCAATACGCTCTTGGTTGATTTCAGCTCCCGCAGCGCCTCCGGCAATTCAGCTTCCGAAAACGTAAAGCGTTCCCTGACCTCCACGGGCGCCGTGCGATAATTCAACCCAACAACGACGATGTGCATTGCATGTTCACCTGCCTATTTCTCCGATAGTATGACCGCGATCAAGCGGTCTGCCCTGACCTTGTTCATTATATCACAGTCAGCCAAATCCCCTTGTCTATTTTATGAAATGTTTATGAAATCCCCATGTTTCGTTATATTCTGTTCATGGAGCTCCATCATTTCCTAATTACCGACACCTTACTATTGTGGATATTGAGCACTGGAGATATACGTATGATTTTCCTTGAAAAGGTCGTCTCAAAATAAATAACCATGGAGGACTCCATGGTTATAGGTATTCACAATTTGTAGTTGGCCTGTTAAACCAGTTCGGCCAGTTTCATCTCGGGCGTCTCGACCTTCATTTCTCCTAGTCCGCGCACGAGTTTCTTAGCATAGCATTTTTCAGGTTTCAGTACGGATACCAGGTAGTCAATAGCCAATTGCGGATCTACCGTCTCCCCGCAGGTGTAACAGTCAATCGCAGCAAAACCTCTCTCAGGGTATGTGTGAATCGAGAGATGGCTTTCCGACAGCAATACAAGCACCGTGGCACCTTGTGGCTCGAACTGCTTGGATTGGACGGACAATACCGTTGCTCCACATGCTTCAGCGGCTTCGACCATCTGAGCTTGTAAAAATTCTGCACTGTTCAATAGTTCAAAATCGACTCCCCAAGTATCAACAGCAACGTGTCTTCCGAAAGTTGAGTATTCCATCTTCCGGTTTCCCCCTTCCTAGGAATAAAATGTTTGAAAATTTCATCCGCTAGGACCTACGTCATTCACTTCCCGAGGGAATAATCTCTCGCAACATTACATGTCCTGAGTGAATCCTGGTTCCTATATTCTTTTCAACGAGATTAAAAATAACATCTATGACAGCGAAATGCAACACCTTTTTCAAAAATAACTCCATAAATAATTTTACAGCTCAATATATGTGCCAAATTCCGAAGCTGTGACTAAGATTACTCCCCTTAGCATATAAAAAAGCCGCCCATTTAAGGGCAGCCTTACGTAGTCCTTATGCTTCGAGAACGAATAGCCGCTGATTGTAGCTCCGGAGCTGTTCATCGATCGATTGGATCCTCAACATGTCATTGCCTGCCGCGATCCGCTGGTCCAGAAGAAGGTTAATGTTCTGCTGAATGGATTCGATCTCTTTCTCCGCTTCCTTGCTGTTAAATAAGCGCTGCAGCTCTCCGGCCGTATTCTTGTACTCGTATATGACGATACTCTCGTTCCCGGTCATCTGGGTGATTCGGTGAACCGTTCCGACATGGTAATCATAGCTCATTGTAAAGCCGCGATAGATCCGATTGACCTTCCCCGATCCCTTAAAAGCCGTAAACAGCTTGCGCACGGCATCGGCCAAATGGGGAGTTACCAATCGGCACGACAGCTCACAGACGTACAGGCCATTCTTGCGTTCAAAGGGCAAATGAACTTCTTCCCCGCTTTCATCTTCAAGCACGAACTCATGCTCTCCGCCGTCCATCACTTTCACCCGGCTGCTAACCCGGAAAGCGTGGGTCCCCTGCAGAAATCGATCCATTTGAACATCCGTCATTTGCATTGTGGCATTAACATATTCTGTGGCTAACCGCTGAGCCATAAAAATCCCTCAATTCTTTTAACTTACTCCCATTATACTGCACATCCCAGCGGTCTTTCCTGTCGTCCGAACGAGATTATTCATCATATTTCATAAAAAAACGGTTTTAGCCGGATTCAGACTGAGATTTCCCTCAACATGCTCACTTTCCTGTGAAGAATACACCGATTCCCTTTATTACCCTCAAAAAATCGGGTATTTCCACTCGATGAGGCTTATTCGCCGTCTTCCTTGGCTGCATTCCGGAAATCGCTGTAGTTCGCTCCGCCGTCTTCCGCGGCTGCATCCCGGACATCACGGTTGTCCTCTTCGCTATTTTCTTCACGGTATCCAATATGTGATTCGATAATTTCCCATAGCTCCTCTTTGCCAAGACCGAGCTCCGAAGAGAACATGACGAATGAATGATAAGGCTGAAACCCAAGCGTTTCCTTGACAATCTTGACATGCTTCTGTCTGCGCGTCTTCGGAATTTTGTCCGCTTTGGTCGCGACGACGCACACCGGTCTGTCGTAATGCTGCAGCCACTCGTACATGCTGACGTCGTCCTTTGTAGGCGGGTGGCGCATATCGACCACCAGCAGAACGAGCTTCAGCTCATCCCGGCTGAGCAAATATTTCTCGACCATCTCGCCGAACGCCGCGCGCTGGCTTTTGGATACCTTGGCGTAACCGTATCCCGGAAAGTCGACCAAATACAAATCCTCGTTGACCCGGTAATAGTTGAGCTGCTGCGTTTTGCCCGGCGTTGCGCTTGTACGGGCTAAGTTCTTTCTTGATATCATACGGTTGATCAGTGAGGACTTGCCCACATTGGAACGCCCTGCCAGAGCAATTTCCGGCAAGGCGTCTTCAGGATATTGAGCAGGACCGACCGCACTGATGACGAATTCGGCTTTTGTTACTTTCATGATTTTAAAGCTTCCTCTCTAATGCACTCCCGCTTGCTCTACGAGCGCATGCTCGAGAACTTGGTCCATGTGGGATACCGGCACGAATTCGACGTCATTCTTCACACTATCCGGAATGTCGCGCAAATCCCTCTCGTTATCTTTCGGGAGCAGTATTTTTTTGTAGCCGGCCCGATGTGCGGCCAAGGACTTCTCCTTAAGCCCCCCGATCGGCAGGACGCGTCCGCGGAGTGTAATCTCGCCGGTCATCGCCACGTCACGGGCGACATGGCGCTTCGTTAAGGAAGAAATAAGGGCCGTAGCAATCGTGATGCCTGCAGACGGTCCATCCTTCGGAATGGCTCCTTCGGGAATATGGATATGGACATCCAGCTTCTCGTGGAAATCCGGATCGATGCCGAGCTCTGCCGCCTTCGATCGGGTAAAGCTGAACGCAGCCTGAGCCGACTCCTTCATTACGTCGCCCAGCTTGCCCGTTAGCGTCAGCTTCCCGGTGCCCGGAACGACGGTAACTTCAATGGTCAGCGTCTCGCCGCCAACCTCGGTCCACGCAAGACCAGTGACGGTTCCGACCTGGTCCTCCAGCTCGGCCATCCCGTAGCGGAACTTCGGAATGCCAAGATAATCCTTAATATCGTCCGCAACGATCACGATGGAGTCGGATTCGTTCGTAACGATCCGCTTCGCGGCCTTCCGGCACAGCGCGGCCACCTGCTGCTCCAGATTCCGAACGCCGGACTCCCGCGTATATTCTCGGATCACCTTCAGGAGCGCGGCTTCATCTACCTGAAGCTGCTCCGGCTCGAGTCCGTGCTCGCTCTTCTGCTTCGGCAGCAAATAGCGGTTCGCAATCTGAAGCTTCTCGATCTCCGTATAGCCCGGAATATAGAGAACCTCCATCCGATCCAGCAGCGGCCTAGGAATGTTGTGCAAAGCGTTGGCTGTCGTCACGAACATGACCTGGGATAAGTCAAACGGAATTTCGATAAAGTGATCGCTGAACGTATTGTTCTGTTCCGGATCCAGTACCTCCAGCAGCGCCGATGACGGGTCGCCGCGGAAATCCGAAGCCATTTTATCGATTTCGTCCAGCAAGAATACCGGGTTCAAAGAACCTGCGGTCTTCATGCCTTGAATGATTCGTCCCGGCATAGCCCCCACGTACGTCCGGCGATGTCCCCGAATTTCGGCTTCATCCCGCACGCCGCCGAGGGAGATGCGGACAAATTTGCGCTCCAGGGAGCGGGCGATGGAACGGGCCAGCGACGTTTTGCCGACCCCCGGCGGGCCGACCAAGCACAGAATCGGTCCCTTCATCTTTTTCACGAGCTTCTGCACGGCCAAATACTCCAGCACGCGTTCTTTCGGCTTCTCGAGCCCGTAATGGTCCTCATCCAAGACCTGCTCGGCCTTTGCGATATCGAGATCGTCTTCGGTCTTGTTCGTCCACGGCAATGCAAGCAGCCAATCGACGTAATTCCGGATGACGCCGCCTTCTGCCGAGCTGGCCGGCATCTTCTCGAGGCGGTCGATTTCCTTCTCGACTTTCTCGTGGACGCGTTCCGGAAGCTGAAGCTCCTGGAGCTGACTGCGCAGCTCCTCGACTTCGCCGGCACGGCCTTCCTTATCGCCAAGCTCTTTCTGGATGGCCTTCATCTGCTCGCGCAGATAGTATTCCTTCTGGGTCTTCTCCATCTGCTTCTTAACCCGCTGGTTGATCTTTCGCTCCAGCTCCAGCACTTCGCGCTCGTTGTTTAAAATATCCAGCAGCTTTTCCAGCCGTTTGCGGACGTCGATCGTCTCAAGAATCTCCTGTTTATCCTTGATCTTCAACGATAAGTGGCTTGTAATGACATCCGCCAGACGGCCCGGCTCATCGATATCGGAGACGGCCGCGAGCGTCTCGGGCGTAACTTTTTTGGACAAATTGATATAATTCTCAAACTGTGACAGCACCGTCCGCATCAAAGCGGATACTTCAGGGTCATTGTTCTCTTCCTCCGGAAGCTCGCGCGCGATGACCTCGTAGTAATCCGCTTGATCCGTATATTGAATAATTTCCGCCCGTTCCATACCTTCCACAAGCACGCGTATGGTACCGTTTGGAAGCTTAAGCATCTGGCGTACATTCGCAACGGTTCCAATTCGAAAAATATCCTCTTGCGTCGGTTCTTCAATGTTCACTTCCGATTGAGAACACAGGAGAATCAAATTGTCTTCAACCATCGCCTTTTCTAAAGCCTTTACGGATTTCTCCCGGCCTACATCCAAATGGAGCACCATACTCGGGTAGACAAGGAGTCCTCTTAAAGGCAATAAAGGAAAACGACGACCTTTGGTTTTACTTGGTCCCATCGCTTTCGCACCTCCAATGGCTCTCAATGTTGACACTATTCCTATTTTATCAAATCTGCGTATAAAAAACCAACAACGGGAAACTTACACGCCTCCGGCATCGGTCATTTTGCCATTGCGCGGTGGCGTGGCCTGAAGAAGCGATGCCGAGGAGGCCGGATACATGTCGGTGTTCGGAAGCTCCACGATTTCCGCCGCCAGCGAGCCGCCGAACACTTGGCGGAATACTTCATCGACCGATTCGACCGGAATGACCCGCAGGCCTCCGCTCAGATCCTGGAATAACGATTGCCAGTTATCTTTCGGGATGATGACACGGGTGGCCCCGGCCTGGAACGCTGCCTCCACTTTGGCAATCACCCCGCCGATTGGCTTCACTTTGCCGTGAATGCTCATCTCACCGGTCATCGCAATTTTATTATCGACCTCAATTCCCTTCATCGCCGATACGATCGCCGTTGCCATCGCAATCCCGGCGGACGGGCCGTCAATCGGGGTTCCCCCCGGGAAATTGATATGGAGATTATAATCCTTCGGCGAGAAGCCCATCGCTTCCAGCACGGTCAGGACGTTCTCAATCGATCCCTTGGCCATGCTCTTGCGCCGCAGCTTGCGCGATCCCCCGCCAAGCTCTTCTTCATCGACGACACCGGTAATATTATAGGTGCCCTGTCCTTTCTCGACCGGCACCGCGGACACTTCTATCTCGAGCAGCGCCCCCATATTCGGACCGTATACGGCCAGCCCGTTGACAACGCCGATCTGCGGCTTCTCCGGCACCTTGCGGTCCGGGCGGGGCTGCAGCTGACTGCTGCTCGCTACCCACTCTACATCCGAGGCGCGGATCGAGTCTCTTTTTTCCGTTAAGGCCAGCCCTGCGGCGAGTTGAATCATATTGACGGCCTCGCGTCCATTGGAGCAGTACTGCTTCACGACGTCCACCGCTTCCGGCGCTGCACCGAGACCGATCTTCTGAATCGCATCCTCCGCAATTTTTCCGATCTCCTCGGGCAGCAGCGGACGGAAGAAGATCTCCATGCAGCGTGAACGAAGAGCCGGCGCCACTTCTTCCGGCGAACGTGTAGTCGCGCCAACCAGGCGGAAATCGGCAGGAAGTCCGTTTTGGAAAATATCGTGAATATAGGCTGGCGTATTGGCGTCCTCTGAATTATAATATGCACTTTCCAGCAGGACCTTGCGGTCCTCCAGCACTTTTAACAGCTTATTCATCTGAATCGGGTGCAATTCGCCGATTTCATCGATGAACAGAATGCCGCCGTGCGCCTTCGTCACTGCCCCCGGCTTCGGCTGCGGAATGCCGGCTACCCCCATGGCACCGGCCCCCTGATAGATCGGATCATGCACCGACCCGATGAGCGGATCGGCGATTCCGCGCTCGTCGAAGCGGGCGGTGGTCGCATCGATCTCCGTAAACTTTGCATCATATTTAAACGGCGATTGCGGATTCTTCTTCGCTTCCTCCATCACCACGCGCGCTGCAGCCGTCTTGCCCACCCCCGGCGGGCCATAGATGATGACGTGCTGCGGATTGGCGCTGCACAGCGCAGCTTTCAAGGCGCGCAGTCCGTCCTTTTGCCCGACGATATCATCCATGGTCTGAGGTCTCGTCTTCTCCGCGAGCGGCTTTGTCAACGATACCGACCGGAGCTTGCGCAGCTTATCGAGCTCCTTGCGCGATTCCCGGTCCACCGCGGTCTTGCTGGTCTTTTGCCCACGCAATAAGTTCCAAAAATAAATGCCGATGATGACTGCAAAAAACAGCTGCACCAGCATAATCACGATACTCAGATTCACAAGTCATTCCTCCTGTTTCTCCATTATGTCAAGATCCAACGTTAATACTTGGTAGTATTGCCGATTCGTTTGCAGGTAAAACGCCAATGCGGGAACAATTTGTAAAGCGGCAGCCTGCTTGACAAGTTCCATAAAGGGATATCTTCACAGGCAGTAGGACCGTTGTCAGTTTATCAGCACTTCGCATGCGGGTGGTTCTTACGATCTCTGTGTGCCCTCGGATTTTTTTGAATTTCTGGATTCCTATCAGGAAATCCGAGGGTAAAGGAGAACGCTTGCTTCTTCTGAACAATTCCGCCTTCTCCGTTGGGGCTTTCCTGGCGGGCAAGTCCCTTTTGGGGACTTGCTTGCTGCTTTGGAGCCCATTTTTCCTCTACAAGCCCCTTTTGGGGACATCTTCACAGCCAGTAGGACCGTTGTCAGTTTATCAGCACTCCGCATGCGGATTGTCCTTACGATCTCTGTTGTCCTCGGATTTCTTTGAATTCTATGTTCCTATTGATGAAATCCGCGGACAAAGGAGAACGCTTCGCTTCTTCAGAACAATTCCGCCTGCTCCGTTGAAGCTTTCCTGGCGGGCAATTCCCTTTTGGGGACTTGCTTGCTCCTTCCGAGCCCGCTTTCCCTCTTCAAGTCCCTTTGGAGGACTTGCTTGCTCGTTTTCTGCAATTGGGTCACTTTGCACGCTCTCAGGCTCTTCCAGTACTTGCATTGACTTCGTGACGCACCAGAAGGGGGGGACGCCAACGCCTGCCTGAGTTCACGCAACGCAATTCGGCTGAATCCGAGAACGATCCCGATGAAGAATAACAAAAAGCGGCAGCCTCTTGAATCAGAGGCTGCCGCTTAGGGCAAACGCTATTAACTTACCAAGCAAAGATGCACATGGAGTTCCGGCATACCGCGTGCCTCCCCCGGCGCGCGGTGTAATGATCACTGCTGCACGATGATCAGCGTCGACGCTCGGATGGCAAGGCATGCCTGGTGCTCGTAATTTCGGCACAAGCTTAGAGTTACCGTATATGGCTTCTAGCTATCGCAAGCTACCGACAGCCAAAGGCCATGCGTGCATGATTGGCTCCATCATGCTCACACCGTAGACTTATGCTTGCGGCCAGGGATTTCACCCGTCTCCTCGTACACCTTCACAATGTTGTCGATCTCTTTCTTCAGTTCCTCCACCATCGTGGCCTCCGGAACCTTGCGAATCATTTCGCCGTAACGGAACAGCAGTCCCTCTCCGCGGGCGCCGGCAATTCCGATGTCAGCCTCTCGCGCTTCACCCGGACCGTTCACGGCACAGCCAAGAACGGATACCTTGATCGGCACTCTCAGTTTCGAGATATATTCCTCGACCTCATTGGCAATGGAGAACAAATCGATATCGAGACGTCCGCAGGTCGGGCAGGATACGAGCGTGGCCATATCGGAAATCAATCCGAACGTTTTGAGAAGCTCGCGTCCGACCTTAATCTCCTCTACCGGATCGGCGCTAAGCGAAATCCGCATCGTGTTGCCGATGCCCATCGACAGAAGCGCACCGAGCCCGGCCGCGCTTTTCACCGTTCCGGAGAACAGCGTACCGGCTTCCGTAATGCCCAGGTGGAGCGGGTAAGGAATCACCTCGGCCGCTTTCGTGTATGCCGCAATAGCCATCGGAACATCCGATGCCTTCAAGGATACGATGATATCATGGAAATCGAGCTCCTCCAGAATGCCAATATGGTACAGGGCGCTCTCTACCATCGCTTCCGGCGTCGGATAGCCGTATTTTTCAAGAAGATGGTTCTCCAGCGAACCGGCGTTAACGCCGATCCGGATCGGAATGCCTTTCTCCTTGCACGCTTTTACGACCGCTTCGACCTTTTCGCGTTTTCCGATATTGCCCGGGTTAATCCGGACTTTATCGATGCCATTCTCTATAGCGAGAAGGGCAAGCTTATAGTTGAAATGAATATCCGCAACAAGCGGGATATGAATGCGTTTCTTGATTTCCTTAATGGCAGCGGCGGCTTCCTCATTGTTGACCGTTACCCGGACGATTTGGCATCCGGCTTCCTCCAGACGCAAAATTTCCGCGACGGTCGCCTCGACATCCGCTGTTTTGGTGGTGCACATGCTTTGAATAATGACTTGGTTATTTCCCCCTATGGTGAGGTTCCCCACCTTAACGGGCCGTGTGTCTTGTCTCAAAAACATGGTACGATCTCTCCCGTATAACGCCAAAGCTCCACTCCAGCCTAGGCTCTTGGCCATAACTGGAAGTGGAGAGGATCAGCGTAAATTTATATCACGTCTGCTGCGTTAGAACGCCTCAGGCGCTTTCTTCCTGTTTCTTGTCATCTTCCGTTCCCTTGCCTTGCATCAGCTCAGGGATCACTCTGTCACGAACGACCTGTTCGGTGATGACGCAATCCTTGATATCGTCTCTGGACGGCACTTCATACATAACATCCAGCATGATGCCTTCAATGATGGAGCGCAGTCCGCGCGCGCCGGTATTGCGCTTGATTGCCTCTTGGGCAATGGCTTCGAGAGCGCCGCGCTCGAACTTGAGATTGACATTATCAAGCTCAAGCAGCTTCTGATACTGTTTGGTGAGCGCATTCTTCGGCTCGGACAGAATCCGTACCAGCGTCGCTTCATCCAGCGGTTCCAATGTGGAAACAACCGGCAGACGGCCGACAAATTCCGGAATGAGACCGAACTTAAGCAGGTCCTCAGGCAGCACCATTGTCAAATATTCGCCCGGCTTCAGATCTTTCTGGCCTTCAGCGGAAGCGTTGAAGCCGATGACCTTCTTGCCGATCCGGCGTTTGATGTACTGCTCCAACCCGTCAAATGCGCCGCCGCAAATGAACAGAATGTTGGTTGTATCGATCTGAATAAACTCCTGGTGAGGGTGCTTGCGTCCACCTTGCGGCGGAACGGAAGCGACCGTTCCCTCCAGAATTTTCAGAAGCGCCTGCTGAACCCCTTCGCCGGATACGTCACGAGTGATGGACGGATTCTCGGATTTGCGGGCCACCTTGTCAATTTCATCAATATAGATAATGCCGCGTTCCGCTTTCTCCACGTCATAGTCGGCGGCCTGGATCAGCTTGAGCAGGATGTTCTCGACATCTTCACCCACGTAACCGGCTTCCGTCAACGAAGTGGCGTCGGCAATGGCAAACGGAACGTTCAAGATTTTAGCCATCGTTTGCGCAAGCAGTGTTTTACCTGAACCTGTAGGTCCCAGCAGCAAAATGTTACTCTTCTGCAATTCAACGTCATCAATCTTGTTCTGCGTATTAATTCGTTTGTAGTGGTTATATACGGCAACCGATAAGGACTTCTTCGCTTGGTCCTGACCGATGACGTACTGGTCAAGAATATCCCGAATTTCGCGCGGCTTCGGAATATCCTTCAAATCCACTTCTTCCTCATGACCGAGTTCTTCCTCTACGATTTCCGAGCACAAGTCAATGCACTCGTCACATATATAAACACCGGGCCCCGCAACCAGCTTGCGAACCTGCTCCTGCGATTTGCCGCAGAAGGAGCATTTCAGCTGCCCTTTGTCGTCGTTAAATTTAAACATGCTATAACCACCCCTTATGATTTGGTCGGTGAAGACAGAACTTCGTCAATAATACCGTACGCCTTCGCTTCCTCCGCGCTCATAAAAAAGTCGCGGTCTGTATCGCGTTCGATTTTTTCAAGTGGCTGACCCGTGCGCTCCACATAGATTTGGTTAAGTTTCTGTCTGGTCTTGATGATCCAATCTGCATGGATTTGAATATCGGATGCCTGACCTTGAATTCCGCCAAGCGGTTGATGGATCATCACTTCGCTGTTCTCAAGCGCATACCGTTTGCCGGGCGCTCCGGCGGTGAGCAGCAGCGAGCCCATGCTGGCGGCCATGCCGACGCAAATAGTGGACACATCAGGCTTAATCAACTGCATCGTATCATATATACCCATCCCGGCTGTCACCGAACCGCCAGGAGAATTGATGTACAGAGAGATGTCTTTCTCCGGATCTTCCGCAGCCAAGAAGAGCAGCTGGGCAATGACGAGATTGGCTACATCGTCATCGATCGCATTGCTGAGGAATATAATGCGATCCTTCAGTAATCTTGAGTAGATATCGTAGGATCTTTCGCCTCGACTGGTTTGCTCCACCACCATAGGTACAAGACTCATGCGACCAACCTCATTTCCTTGAAAATTTACTTATGCGTTACAAAAGTTATTCTAACATGTTCAAAGCGCAATGTCATTTTTTAACCCTGATTACATTCTATGAACTTCGCTAGGAATATATCCAGCCAACTTGTCTCATTATGTATGTCGAAAAAATAACCAATTCATGTCACATTTAGTTGAAAATTGGCTATTCTTAGGTAAAAATAAGGCACGCATAAAGTACGTGCCCTATCTCATGTAACGGCAGCTTCGGCAGCCGCCTGTTGTTATTATTCTTCAGTCGCAGTTTCTGCAGTTTCTTCCTTATTCTCCACCGGAGCGCCTTCTACGCTGTTCTCCAGCAAGAAGTCAATCGTCTTGCGGAGGAGCAGCTCTTCGCTAAGGCTGTCAAGGGAACCGTTGGCAGCAAGGATGCTGCGGATTTCTTCGGCGGAACGCTTGTACGTTTCAGCCATGTTATCCAGTTCCTTGTTGATTTCTTCTTCGGAAACCTCAAGCTTCTCTTCTTTCGCAATCGCTTCAAGCACAAGGTTGTTGCGAACGCGCTTCTCGGCATCGTCCTTCATCTGACCTTCCAAATCCGCATTGGTTTGGCCGGAGAAGCTGAGGAACATTTCGAGGTTCATGCCTTGCTGGCGAAGACGGTTGTCGAAATCGCGCATCATGTTCTGAACTTCGGATTGAATCATCGCTTCCGGAATTTCGATTTCAGCGTTAGCCGCCGCTTTTTCAACAACTTCGTTCTCGCGGACGCCTTGAGCTTCCTGCTCTTTGCGAGCCAAAAGCTGCTTCTTCAGATCTTCCTTATACTCGTCAAGCGTATCGAACTCGCTTACGTCTTTAGCGAACTCGTCGTCCAGCTCAGGAAGCTGCTTGCGCTTGATTTCATGCACTTTTACTTTGAAGACCGCTTGCTTGCCGGCCAGCTCTTCCGCGTGGTAAGTTTCAGGGAATGTCACTTCCACGTCTTTGAAGTCACCCGTAGCCATGCCGATCACTTGATCTTCAAAGCCTGGGATGAAGGTGTTGCTTCCAAGCTCGAGGGAATAACGCTCAGCTTGTCCGCCTTCGAAAGGAACGCCGTCCACGGAACCGTCGAAATCGATCACGACGACGTCGCCGGATTCAGCCGAACCTTCATCGATGACAGCCAGCTCAGCATGACGCTGTTGCAGGCGCTCAAGCTCTTGGTTCAGCTCTTCATCCGAAACCTCAGCCGTTACAGCAGCAACTTCAAGTCCTTTGTAATCGCCAAGCTTAACTTCCGGCTTCACGGTTACTTTCGCTTTGAATTTGAAGGTTTCGCCTTTAGCGAACTGCTCGATTTCTACTTCTGGACGATCTACAGGGAAAATATCCGCTTGTTCAACAGCTTCGCTGTATACTTCAGGGAGCAGAATGTCAATTGCATCCTGATACAAGCTCTCTACGCCGTAACGAGCTTCAAAGATCGGGCGCGGCACTTTACCTTTACGGAATCCAGGTACATTTACTTTTTTCGCTACTTTATTAAAAGCTTTGTCGAGGGCGGCCGCAACGCGATCCGCATCAACCTCAACGTCAAGAACGCCAAGGTTCTTCTCTATTTTTTCCCAAGTTGCTTTCATTTATGCTTTCCCCTCCAAAATAGTTCACGTGGTCGGCGCAATAATCTATCACGTACCGAATAACCACTATAGTATAAACAACATTACATGCTTTTTCAAGGGCGTACCCTTATGGAGCGATACCGTAAACGTTTTCCATCTCTGCCTATTCCTCCGCTCCGGCAGCTACAAACTGCTTTAAAGAACGGTATGCTCCCTCATAGCGAAAACGCATGGTGTCTGTAATTCCGTACAACGGCCGGATTTCGTCCTCATTCCGGAACCCTTTTAAACTCTCCGACACGATGTCGTGCAATGCTGCCGCCCAAATATCGAGCGTAGACTCATCCTCGTCGAGCATGGACTCGTAATCCATGGTTCCGTAAATGGCCATAATGAACTGCGACCATAATTCCTGTGCGAAATAAAACAACGTCGGCTCATGAACCTCTGTCTGATCGGCAACGCGCTCCAATATTCTCGTGATCGCAGGCGGGAACTCCGAAGGGTCAAGCGGTACCGAGTCAATCTCGATTTCGACAGCTTCCTGTCCCCTCTTTAGGGTTATGCTCCCTTCCATGCCCCGTCTGCGCAGCGTCTGCAGCACGCGGAATTGAAGGAGCGGATGAAGCGGAGCCTCGCTGAGCCAGTCCGCCAGAGCCGCATCGATTTCCGGACGGTCCAGATAGGCCAGCTGCTCAAGCGCAAGGATCGTCTGCTCGGTCAAAGGTCCGTTCATGACCGAAGCGAGAAGCTTATCCGCATATCCTGCATCCTGAGCTGCCTTATCGTTGACCATCTGACGGGTCATTTCCGCTTCGTCCGGATCGTCGTTCTCCTCGGTATCGGCATGATCCTCGCGGGGTACAGCTGCCTCGGGGAAGGCAGCCTCCAGCCATTCCAGAAGGGCCCGCCATTCCTCATAGTTTCGCTCATTCTGTCCGCTGCATTGCAACAGAAACCGCAGCACCTCCATCGCTTCGCCATACCGTTCATTCTCGAGCATAACCGTTAGCTGAATCTGATAGTAATCCAGCGTCTTCGGAAACAGGATGATGTTCTTATCCTCTTGTTCGGGGGAGTAAGAGTCCTTGATAAGGACACCTCCTTTCTAGTCCTGTTTTTAATATTCGTTGATTATAGCATATGTACCACCAAGATTAAAAAAAGCGCGGATTCCGTGGATTCTTTCTATTCTTAGAGAGATCGGGATAACCGATCAAGGAAAGAGCAACCGTATTTTATCAATATAACCCCGGATTGCCTAGTCATAATCGGGCCCCATCAAAAATCTTCTATTTTCAAAAATATATAGTTGAATTATTCCAGACCATATGATAATATATTTTTTGCTTGAAAAAAATGTGTCCCAGTAGCTCAGCTGGATAGAGCAACGGCCTTCTAAGCCGTCGGTCAGGGGTTCGAATCCCTTCTGGGACGTAAAAAAACACCGCCATAATGGCGGTGTTTTTGCGTTCCTTGAGGATGAGAACTCCAGGTAAAGCTATATCTCTCGATACGGCATCAGCTGCGCCAAACGATTCAACACCGCGGCCGCTTCTTCCCGGACCAGGGTTTGTTCGGGATGGAACAAACGTCCCTCTCCCTTCATGATCTCCTGCTCATATAAAATCTGAATAGCCTTCTTGCTTGATTCCGGTAACCCCGCTGTATCCTTGAACGGCACGCGTTCCGGACTTCCAAGCGGTTGAAGCCCCAGGGCGTTAGCCATCATTACAGCCGCTTCTTCGCGGGTTACAAGCTCACCGGGTCCAAAGTACCGAAGCTTGTCACCGATAATACCAAGCTTCACCGCTCTGGAAATTTCGCCGCTATACCATCTTCCGCCCGGAACATCCGCGAACGAACGCGATGAACGAGGGTTCGCCGGCTCACGCAGGACACGAAGCAGCATAACGACAAACTCTGCCCGCGTCATGGCTCGCTTCGGTGCTAGCTGCGGACGCGATCCCGGGCTGACGCCCTGCATCCAGCCTTCCGATAGTGCCGATGCCACGTCATAGGCGGCCCACTTCGATACCTTTCCGGCGTCTGTAAAACTCGACAGTTCAGGGGATGACACGGGAAAAGGAACCGTCCGCTTCGCAAGTAACGGCGCTCGGCCCTGTCGATAGGAAGAGACGGTAAGCTCATAGACTCCGGGCTTCAGTCCAGGAAAGGATACCCTTCCGTTCTTGTCGGTTACGGCCGTTTTGCCGCCAAGCGAAACCTGGATGCCTGACGACACGGCCATGTGCCCGAACTGTCGTGTTGCCTTTTTCAATGTCAATGTGAACGGAGTATCGGCTCTAGGTGTTCCACCTATAATCTGCCCATTCTCATACTTCCATTCGATTTGGATATGATCGACGAGCGCAGTTTGATCCGAGTAATAGAGGAGCACCTCCTCCGGGTCAGAATAATAGATCAGGTCATCTTTCAAAATGTACCAGTTCCCGATGCTGCGTACAGCGATTTCCCATTTGTCCAAGCCGCCATAGCGGCCGTTCGTTACGCCTCCGATCGAGGTGAATAATGCACCGTGCTCACTCACGCGCGTTGTATATGCAACACCCGATTTCTTCAAAAAGGCAGCTGCTGCCTCCACCAAATTTTCGTTGCTCCCTAACTCCATCCACCCTTCCGCGATCGTTCCTTCAGGTCCTTCCACATGTACACGCGTCTTATTGGGAATCGGATGGTTCAAGCTTGCATACAATCGATCTCCGGCCTCGGCATACAGCTTGTAAGCAGTCAATGCCAAATAAGCTTGAACGGTCGCTTCCATGCTGGCACTGCCGTCCTCCACCTCGGCGAAAGCCCCTCCAGGGAGCTGTCTCCCAAGGAGCGTATCCATCAGCTGCACGCCGGTCTCTGAAAAAGCCGCCGCATCAAGTCCAATGCTGGATAGTGCAATCACCACGTCGGAAACAGCGGTCGTCTCAAGGTCGGATGTCCGGCTGCCCTCAAGCTTGGTTTGAAGCCAATCCAGTGCAGGCTTGGATGAAGGCTCATCGGGACTCCCTATCGCTGTAAGCACCTTCGCCGTAGTTCGAATATCGCCGGGACCAGAATCGCGGGCCGACCACCCGCCTTCCTTCGTTTGCCGTTCCCGCAGACGATAAACGATCAGATCCGGGTACCACTCCAGCCGGTTAAGAGCCGTCGGATGGTAATACCATGACATCAGGTAAGCTTCGGCCAGTTCCGGAACGCCGGCCCGTTCAAGACCCGCATGGTTCATCAGAAGCGCATGCAGATCAATGCTTCCGATGCGGTTTATATCGCCGCCAGCGGCCATATAGCCGAGTGATATACGAACATGATCGCTGAGTGAGTTGAATTTACCGCCAGCATCCATGATCCGGTCGGCTAATTTTTCACGAAAGCCTTTTGGAAGCGGCGTACGATTTTTGGCAAAACCAACGGCTCCTTCAATTGGAAAGTCCGTTTCGTTCAGTATCACGGCTTCCGCCTTCTCCAATGCCTGCTGCATCCGTTGATCAAAAACGGCTGACCGGCTCGCAGCATCCGAAGCGAGAGCATCCGATTGTTGACCGGATGTATCTGCCAGAACGCTTGATACAGGTACGGCGAGCAGGCTTAGGATCAAGACGCTGATCACGAGCCTCCGAATAACCTTATCCCCTGTCCAACCCCAACGATTCATGTCTTGATCACGATTCAAGCATCATCCCTCCAAGCACATTTGATGCATTACCATTTCTCCACTTAGGAAGGAATTTCCTACCACAGTATTCGGATGTCCGAATTTCATGTTCCTGGTTTTCGCGAAAAAATAATGGCTTTTTTCCGATTACCCTATAATATAAAAAAGAATCCTGTCGGATTCGAATGTTTTGCCAAGCTATATACATAAAAAAGGAGGATACGTATGCCTTTATGGCTCATATACGCGCTGCTGTCAGCCGTAGCCGCTGCGCTCGTGGCCATCTTCGGCAAGATCGGCCTGCAGAACATCGACGCGAATTCCGCAACGGCGATTCGATCGGTCATCATGGCTTTGTTCTTGCTCGGGGTTATAGCCGTTCAGGGGAAATTCTCGCAGCTCGGCGATATTCTAACGCAGAAAAAGGCGCTTAGCTTCATTGTGCTCAGCGGGATTGCCGGTGCCTTATCCTGGCTGTTTTACTTCCTGGCGCTGAAGTACGGCAAAGTTTCGCAGGTTGGACCGATCGATAAATTGAGCGTCGTAATTGCGGTCATTCTTGCCTTTGTTTTTCTGGGCGAGAAAATATCATGGATTAACGCGGCCGGCGTTGCCCTGATTGCGGTCGGTGCGCTCCTGGTAGCGGTGAAATAAAATTATCGTCTTGATTTTCGAAGCAGATTGGTTATAATATGAAAAACTCGATTATTACTTAAGTTCTGTGATTGGGAGAGTAGCTGCACGCGCTTCAGTCCAAGCGAGCCGGGACAGGTGGGAACCGGTACGAAGCCGTCGGTGAAACGGACCCATGAGACGGTTATCCGAAAGCATACAGTAGGGTGACCCGGTTTACACCGTTATCGTAGCAAAGGGGTCCGACCTTCATTTGAGGGTTTGACAACAAGAGTGGTACCGCGAGCAAAAGTCCTCGTCTCTTAGGAGACGCGGGCTTTTTTTATTTTTTCAGACATCGTTGTCACTGTTAAAAGGGGGATTTCACCATTATGTTAAGTCACTTTATCATTGCAAGCCTGGAACAAGCCGTAAACAAGGTGTGCCAAAGCTTCGGCACGAAGCTGCCGGATTCCATACAGGTCCGCATCGAGCAGCCAGCCAGCATGGAGCATGGAGATTATGCGACCAACGTCGCCATGCAGCTTGCCAAAGTTTTGCGCAAGGCACCCATTGAAATTGCCGGGCTGATTCAGCAGGAGCTTCAGCAGAACGCCTCATTTCTCGAACTCATAGCTTCCGTTGAGGTCGCGGCACCTGGCTTTTTGAATCTGCGCATCCGCTGGGAGGCGTGGGCGGGACAGCATTTCGAGCTGCCTACGGCCCCGGATGAGAAAATCGTCATTGAACACACGTCCATCAACCCGAATAAATCGGCGCACATCGGCCATCTGCGAAATTCTTGTATCGGCGACACCCTGGTCAGATTGATGAGAAGGCTCGGTTATCAAGTCGAAGTCCATAACTACATCGACGATTTGGGGAATCAGCTTGCTGATACGGTCGTCGGCCTCCTTCACACTCCGCTCTCTCAAGCGCATGCCCGGTTCGGGGATTATTGCTGGGATGTTTACTCTGCCACCAATCGGGCGTATATGCAGGATCCATCGCTCGTGCAGCATCGAACCGAAGTGCTTCACGCCCTGGAGGAAGGACACCAAAACCTGTCATGGATCGGACTTCTCGTGGCGGAGCGAATCGTTAAAGAGCATCTGGAGGAAATGAAGCAGTTCGGCATCGAGTATGATCTGCTGGTGTGGGAGAGTAGCATCGTGAGAGAGGGCTTCTGGGATTATGCATTTGAGCTGCTGAAGAATACGGCGTTGTTCCAGCAGGAAACCGAGGGCAGGCTGGCGGGATGCTGGGTGCTGAAGCAATCCGGCGGCGAAGAAGCTGCGGGAAATCCGGAGGCCGAGCACAGCATGGATAAGGTGCTGGTCCGCTCCAACGGCATTTTGACCTACACGGCCAAGGACATCGCGTATCACTTGTGGAAATACGGGGTGTTGGCCAAGGATTTTGCCTACAAAAAATTTACGGAGCATGTATGGACAACAAGCGCTGACGGCGAGCAGCAGCCCTTCGGCAAAGCCTCCATGGTCATTAACGTTATCGACTACAGGCAGCAATATCCGCAGGCGATGGTCAAGCAGGCGCTTGAAAGCCTGGGATTCGTCAAGGAAGCGGAGAAGCTTCGTCATGTCAGTTACGGGGTCGTTTCCCTCAGTCCGTCGGCTGCGGCGGATCTCGGAATTGATACAAGTGACGGGAAGGCCTCCTACGCGATGTCCGGGCGTCAAGGGATCGGCATTAAAATTACGGAGCTTATCGGGCAAGTGGAAAAGGTAATCGAGGAGACCCGCTCGGATAAGAACGGACTGTCCAGCCGCGAAATCGCGATCGCCTCCATCCGTTACTATCTGCTTCGCTTTGCACTTCAGACCGAGGTCGTATTTGATCTGAAGCAGGCAACCGAAATATCCGGCAATACGGGGGTATACCTGCTCTATTCCTATGCACGCGCCTTGAGCGTCCTGAATAAAGCGAAGGCATCCGGTATACAGCCAGTTAGGCCTGCGCATTTTCCAGCGATGGAAAAAGCCGAGCACGCCTTGCTGAGACACATCAGTACTTGGCAGGACACCCTCGTCACGGCCGGACGCGAGCTGACTCCGAGCGCGATCTGTAACTTCGCCTACGAGCTGTGCTCATGGTTTAACAATTTTTACTCGGCGTGCCCGATCCTGAAGGCGGAGGATGAGGTCCTCCAATTCCGCGTATGGCTGACCTCGGTGTTTCAAGAGACGCTGGGCGATGCGCTTGACGTCCTGGGGCTGCCTACACCAAGCCGGATGTAAAAATCGTATGCCAGGGCATCCGGGCCGCTCCTTATTCAAGGAATATTGCCTGATGAACGCTTAGGCTTTTCGCCTCTAAAGGACCGGGGAGTAGTCCCAAAAAAGCCGCCATCCCGATGGATGACGGCTTTTTTCCTGTTTCTATTGCAGCCCTCTAACCGTAAGTTTGACCTGGATCTTCCCACCAGTCAGGGGTTCTTCTTGAACGGTCCAATTGACGGCGAGCGCATCCTTCAAACGGTCCAGCTGTTCCTCCGTCAGCTGCAGCTGATCAATGATCCCTTCGCCTACGCGAAAGTCGGATTCCGAGCTGATGCCAAACGCCTCCTCCAGCCAGATCTTCAAGCCGTTCCGCGTATTAAATGTAATTCTGTAGCCTTCCTGTACAGCCTTCTCCAGATCCTCCCCGTGCTCCCGGGCATAGGAGAACAACTCATCGTAATGGAAATGGCCGGTTTGGGCCTTCCCGAACCGTTCCACCTCCCGTGAACGGACGGCATCCAACAGCTCTGCGGATGACATTCCTGAGTTTTTGGCATGCTCCAATAGAATGGCGGAATTTTGCGATATTTTCGTAAGCTGCATATTGATAAAGGCCTCCTCAAGGATGATCAAAAATAAGTTCCTACTATTATAAGACTCGCACGGATGTGAGACGGGAAGCTGTGTAAGATATAAACGCTACGCCGGCCGCTGATGTACTTGCTGTAGGATTATTTCATAATACCCCAGCTTTCCGTAAAAATGAACCGATTCCTCCCGCAAAAAGCTTCGGCCTTTCTCCGATCCCCCAGCACAGACTGAACGAAGCGGTTATAAGCTGTCTACGACCTCATCGAAACGTCTGCACGACAATTCCTTTGCCGTCCCTTACATTCACCTCGGCATATGCTCCATTGATCAATGTCATCTGCGGCGGGACATGCCCGCAGTCGATATCATACACGACGGGAACGCCAAGCTCCCGGGCAAGGTCTTGGTATACGTCCTCCGCCTCGTAATTCTCGACGGGACGATTTGCAGCGCTTCTGCCGAACAGAATGCCGGAGCAGCCCGCGAACCAGCCGGCAAGCTTCATCTGGACAAGAGAGCGGCGTAGATCGGTCGTAGATAGCTCGCAGTTTTCGAAGTACCACAGGATGGGCTCATCTCCGATGAATTGCTGTCGGAACCTCGTCACATCTCCGTAGGGAGTGCCGATCAGGTGGCGGATGACATCGATGCAGCCCCCGAGCAGCCGTCCCTTCATTTGGGCAGGAGCGCCCGTGACGGATTTCCATTCCGTCGGCTCCGTCAAATGGTAGACCCAGGGAGTCGGGTTGTCATGCTGCCATTCCTTCTGATAGGTTTCGGAAGATTGCTGAACGACAGACCCGCCCTTGGACGTTGACAGCACGGTTTGCCAAAGCGAAGTCATCGGATCGGTTTGCTCCCCGCGCAGATCAATGAGATTGGTGCCATGCGCTGTGGCGATGCCTTTTACTAACGTGAGCGCCAAAAGGAGCACACTCGTGTCCGAGTAGCCGAGAATCCACTTGGGTCTTGCTTGGTCAAGCTCGATATGCTCCAGGATTTCGATCAATAACTCTCCGCCCCATGGAGGAATGATCAGATCGATCTTCTCATTCTGCAGCATCGCATTCAACTCTTGTGCCCGGATACGTGCAGGAGCGGATTTAGCCTTGTCCTGCATCCAGACGGTATCTCCGGCAATCGTACGGAATCCCCTTGCCTCCATCCGGTTGATCGCTTGCGTCAATAACCCATGCAATTCGGTCTCTACGCCGGATGACGGAGCGGGTATGCCGATGGTCGCCCCTTCCTGCAAGAACGGGTATTGGATCACTGGATTTCCTCTCCTCTCATACGTATCGCTTCATACTTATAAGTTTCGTGGTTGATCAGTTTTCAGAATGCCTTTTGCCTGTGTATATACTATCTTACCATCTTAAGGGCTTGGAAGGGATACAGCCTTTCGGCTGTCGTGCAACGCAAAAACACCGCCCTTAAGGCGGTGTTATTTTACGTCCCAGAAGGGATGCGGCCTTTCAGGCCGACTGCGAAGTCAACCTCCCGAAGCGGATGCTCCGACGCCCCCCTAACTGGGGTTCTCATCCTTATGGAACGCAAAAACACCGCCATTATGGCGGTGTTATTTTACGTCCCAGAAGGGATTCGAACCCCTGACCGACGGCTTAGAAGGCCGTTGCTCTATCCAGCTGAGCTACTGGGACATATGTATACATCTTTTTCAAACAGTAACGAAATATATTATATCGCATCTTCGCCATTTTTCAAAGATTTTTTT
The DNA here is from genome assembly GCF_002741055.1 of Paenibacillus ihbetae. Lineage (NCBI taxonomy): Bacteria > Bacillati > Bacillota > Bacilli > Caryophanales > Paenibacillaceae > Paenibacillus > Paenibacillus ihbetae. The sequence continues at coordinate 1,638,556 of NZ_CP016809.1, forward strand.
TTGCAAAAGCATCATTCAGGGAATCAGCCCCTCGCTCGCAGGGTATTGTAATATCAATACAACATTTCAGGAGGTGGTACCCGTGAGACAGCTGCTATCCTCATTGTCGTACTTCAGCATTTTCTTTGCGCCGTTCATTCTCCCGATCCTGGTATGGCTTCTATCCCAAGATGCTTATGTGGCGAAGCACGCGCGCCGAGCGCTCTTCTCTCATCTCTTTCCGCTTCTTGCAGCCATCCCGCTCATCTATATGGCGGTAACCTCGGGCTCATTCGCTTCCGTGGTCGGGTACCTGATTCTGTTCGGCATCATTTATTTCGGCAGCTTCGTATATAATATCGTCCTGGGCATCCAGGTTCTTCGCGAACCGAGCTACTAATGCTCTTACCGAAGAGTTCGCACAATCGTGGCCTAAATAAAGAACCATGCCGTCATGTCCGGCATGGTTCTTGTTATTTATTATTTCGTTGTGATATGCACCATCTTCTCGCTGCTGTCCCACTTGACGTCAGCGCCAAGAGCCGTTGCGACGAATCGAAGCGGTACCATCGTTGTGCCCTTTACCATGCGCGGAGCGGAATCCAGCGTAACGTTCTTTCCGTTCACCACCGCCTGCTTCGATCCCATCTTCAGTTTGATTTGGGAGGAGCCCTTGACAGAGGTTATCGTTTGGGTCTTCTGATCCCATTTCACGGAAGCGTCAAGCGATTCGAAAATCGCGCGCATCGGCACCAACACGCTGCCGCCGGACATGACAGGCGCCTGGGCATAGGATTGCAGCTGTCCGTTCAGCTTGATGCGGATCGGCATTTGCCCGATTTCTCTGCCGGATTGATCATAATATTTCAGCTTCACGCTCTTCACGCGGGAATCATAGTCGATTCGCAGCGTTGTCGTCTCATGGGCCGACATGAACGTAGAGTTGGACTCCGTTCCCAAGGAGCGGCCTTTCGCATCGTATGCCGTCGATTTGACGGTAATGCGCTGGGACGCATCCCCGTTCTCGATCCCGATGGTAACGACCAGCTTGTTGTTAACGGTCATCCGGCCTTCAGCGATGATTTTCGGCGTCTGGCTGCTTCCAGTCAGGAACACTTTAATGTTGCTGGCCGCTTTGCCCGCTTCGAGCTCAGCCGCAAAATTCGCGATTTCGCTGCCGCTCAGGTAACCGGTTGTCGTATTCACTTCCAGCACCTTGCCGCTGCCATTGCTGCCGACGACGATGACGCCAACCCGGCCGCCTTCTTTACGGTTTTGGATCGAGCCGGTTACGATCAGCTTCCCGTTCTCGAGACGGCTGCCGGTTTGAAGCAGCTTCACAGCATCTTCCACCGGATCAATCGCGGATACTTTTACCGTCTTAATGAGCTTGGCTGCTTTCAATTCAACTTCGAATGCCGACACCTCGCTGCCGGTGAAGTAGCCGTCTGCCGACGTAACCTCAACCGCTTTGCCGGAAGCGTCGTATCCCACAGCCAGCATGCCCACATTGCGGCCTTCGGTTCCATTCTGAACGACACCGGTTACCTTGACCACTCCGTTGTCTGTCCTCGATCCGGATGCCAGCAGCTTGGCTTCACTTCCTGCCGGACCGGCTGGAAGCACTTCTACCCGCTTGATGCTGCTTCCGCCGTCAAGATCCACTTCATATGTATTGATTTCATCGCTCATGAAATATTCCGAGTTGCCGGCAACCTCCAGCGCATTGCCGTTCTCGTCATAACCTACGACATAAAAGCCGCCCTCTTTGCCGGAACCGCCATTGCGAACATCCGCAGTGACGCGCATTTTGCCATTGATAAGCTCATGGGATGATTCCAGTATGCTGATGCCTTCCGTGCCATCTGCCTTCACAGCTCCCTGGACGGGTCCGAAGACGAGCGAAAAAGCGAGCACTCCCGCGCCCAGCAGCTTCGTCAAATTTCTGTTTGTTTTGCGCAAATCCAATCTCCCCTTGTCTAATATGCTAGAATCGTGCTTACACTAATCTAACATTATAGGCAAGATTCCCCTCCCATCAAATAGAGGATAAGTCCTATTTCTTAATTTTGCGTAATCAACTGCTGTCATTGGTACCTATTCCCCAGAGCGATAAGCCCATCCGCTAGCTTCCTGTTTTCAGATGACCTATCCCTTGCAGAACTGCGTAATAAATGCAAAAGACATCCGAGGAATGTTGTGCTTAGGGCGGAAGCTTTTTCTTTTACTTGGGCCATGTGACACGAAAAAAGCCTGGTACGTTGGGACCAGGCTTTTTTACAGGATGGTGGAAAGCGCGCTTCATCGTTTCATGGGGCGAGCCTAAAAATAGTGCGGGCCTTCGCTCAGCCGTTGATTCAGCTGTTCGTACAGCTGTCCGGTGGAGAGCAGCTGCTGCTTGAAGGCATCCCGGTCTTCTTCAGCCGTAGATGCCGCGCTGTTCTCAAACGCCACATCCGTCGCATCCACAAAAGCATCATGCATGCTGTTATCATACCAGTCCACCTCCAGGCTGGCATTGCTGCGCACGATCTTGACCAAATCATAGCCTCCCAAGGGAGACGATGGGGTCAAATAGGCCAGCAATGCGCTTTCTCCCTCCTCTTGCGGATAAACCTCGACCTCGGCGCAAGGCGCTCCGTTCACTTCGGTAATTCGCCGTATTTTAGCATCTCGAATTGCATACATGGTTTCATTCTCCTTACCCGGATGCAAGCTTCCCTGCAAGCATCCTGCATATTTTCAAGTCAATCGGACAGCAGGCGCAGCTCCTCCATCTGTTGACGCGTTTCGGGCGTCCCTAGACGGTAGATGGTCCGGTAGACGCTGTCGAGCGAGGTCTGAAACAAGGAATTGGTGCTTTGCTCCGGAGTATCCGGCCATGGGAAGACATATCCCGGGAACGCCTCCTCTTCCTTCTCCTGCAGCATGTCCAGCTCAATACGGACCTGGTCCGCCTCTTCAGGCGTGGCCTCGATCTCCCATTCATACGGACTTGCCCCTTGTTCGGTCAGAACCGAACGGCTTTGCACGGACACATAGTAGGTTGACTTGTCCATGGACGCTTCTCTCCTTCGCTTTGAATTCGCCGTCGTTCCTTAGTTTTCGTAAAAGGACAGACATTTTATGCCTTCCTTCGGCATATATCTGTTATCACTTTGGCGGCTAAGGGAGCAGAAAGATGACACAGCGTATGATAAAGACAAGGAGAGGATGAACCGTCATGTGCGGAATAACCGGTTTTATACAATGGAACGGCGATTTGACGCAGGATTCGCAGCTGCTGGTAAAAATGACAGAGAGTTTGGCTCACCGCGGACCTGACGGATCCGGCACCTGGATTTCAAACCCGTGCGCATTCGGTCATCGTCGACTCAGCGTGATCGACCCCGAAAACGGAGCACAGCCGATGATTATTCATCAGGAAGAGGAAGTCTACGCTATTGTATACAATGGGGAATTATATAATGCAGTCGAGCTAAGAGAGGATCTCATACGACGCGGGCACCGTTTCAGCACCAAATGCGATACCGAAGTTCTCCTGGTCTCCTATATCGAATGGGGCCCCGACTGCCTGGAGCGCCTTAACGGCATTTTTGCGTTTGCCATTTGGGACAGCGCTCGTGAACAAGTATTTCTGGCGCGTGACCGGGTAGGGGTAAAACCTTTGTTCTACAGTTATATTGATGGGACGCTAATCTTCGGCTCCGAGCCGAAGGCACTGCTGCAGCATCCCAAGGTCGAGCCGGTGGTCGGGGCGGAAGGGCTTGCCGAAGTGTTCATTATCGGGCCTGCAAGAACGCCCGGACATGGCGTTTACAAGGATATTTCCGAGCTTCGCCCCGGCATGGCCATGATCTTTAGCCGGGAAGGGCTGCGAAAGTATACGTACTGGAAGCTGGAAAGCCAGCCTCATGAGGACGATGTCCTGCATACGGCGAGCTACCTGCAGGGCCTTCTCCGCGATACGGTGGAACGCCAGCTCGTATCCGATGTTCCGGTCTGTTCCTTGCTCTCCGGAGGTCTGGATTCCAGCGCGCTCTCCTCGCTGGCCGTAGACTATTACCAGCGAACAGGCCAAGGGCAAGTGCATACCTACTCCGTCGATTATGTCGACAACAGCAAGCATTTCCAGTCCCACTCCTTCCAGCCTGGCGCCGATGGGCCGTGGATCAAGCGCATGCATGAGGAGCTAGGGACCTATCATCATTGGATCGAGTTCGATACGCCCGAGCTGGTCGATGCGCTGGACGATTCGACAAGGAAACGGGATTTGCCGGGAATGGCGGATGTCGATGCCTCCCTGCTCCTCTTCTGCCGCGAAATCAAAAAAGGCGCAACGGTCGCCATATCCGGCGAAGCTGCCGATGAAATCTTCGGCGGCTATCCATGGTTTCATCGGGAAGAAATGCTCAACTCCGGCACCTTTCCGTGGTCGGTTGCACCGGAGATGCGGGCAAGTCTCTTGTCCCCCGAAATCCGGGATTGGATCCGGCCGCTGGAATACCTCGGCGATCGTTATTCGGATGCGGTGGCCGAAGTCCCGAAGCTGGACGGCGAAACCGGAGAGCAGGCGAAGATGCGGGTCATGTCATACCTTAACATCACCCGTTTCATGCCGACGCTGCTCGATCGGAAGGACCGGATGAGCATGGGCGTAGGACTGGAAGTCCGCGTCCCTTATACGGATCACCGGCTCATTGAGTATGTATGGAATATTCCTTGGAGCATTAAAACGACGGGAAACCGGGAAAAGGGGATCCTCCGAAAAGCGCTCGAAGGCGTTCTCCCGGACGATGTGCTCTATCGCAAAAAGAGCCCGTATCCGAAAACCCATAATCCGAATTATCTCGCGGCGGTCAAGGCCCAGGTGATCCGCATTTTGGACGATGCCTCCTCGCCGCTGCTGCCGCTCATCGATAAGGCGCGCATCCGCGAGCTGGCATCCTCTCCGGATGCCTCGTCCAACCTTCCTTGGTTCGGGCAGCTGATGTCAGGCCCGCAATTGTTTGCCTACCTGGCACAGGTTCACTTCTGGCTTAAGGAGTACAACGTCTCGATCCGCTAACGATGGACCTTTCAGCATAATGAAAAAGAAACCATGCCGTCTTATCCGGGCATGGTTTCCTTCGTTCCCTACATTTCCGATTTCAGCTGGGCCACAAGCTTCGACAGCGCCTCGCCGCGATGGCTGACAGCCTGCTTCTCTTCCATGGTCAGCTCCGCCATCGTTTTCTCATGGCTCGGCAGGTAGAAGAGCGGATCATAGCCGAACCCGCCTCCTCCGGCCGGTTCGGATGTAATCCAGCCGTCCACCGTTCCCTCAGCCGTCAGCTTGCTTCCCGACTGCGGATCATACAATACCAGAACGCAGACGAACCGGGCAGGACTAAGCAGCGGCTGCTCCGTGTCCTCACCGAGTTTCAGCTTCTCCAGCTCGGCAAGCAGCTTAGCGTTGTTATCCTCGTCGGCGCCGTGCGTTCCGGCATACCTGGCAGAGTACACGCCGGGCGCTCCCCCGAGCGCATCGACGCACAAGCCGGAATCATCCGCAAGCACCGGCAGCCCCAGCGCTTCGGCGACCTCCTTGGCTTTCTTGAAGGCATTCTCTTCAAACGTTGCTCCATCCTCTACGACATCCGGCAGGTCGGGAAAGTCATACATGCTTTTGACTTCCGTGCCGAAAGCTGCGAATGCATGGGCGAATTCCTTCACTTTCCCCGCATTGCGCGTCGCTACGATAAGTGTATCTCCTAGTACGAATGCCATCGCCTTACACTCCGCTTCCCGCGTTCACCGATCCAATCTTTGCCGCGATCGGTCCAAGCGCTTCCTGCTGTCTAGCGATCAGCTCGCTGATTCCTTTTTGCCCAAGCTCCAAAATCTGATCCAGCTCCTCGCGGGAGAACGGGCTCTCTTCCCCGGTTCCCTGAACCTCGACGAATGCTCCGCTCCCCGTCATGACCAGGTTCATATCCACCTTCGCCTTGGAGTCTTCCTCATAGTTCAGGTCAAGCAGCGCCTGTCCGCCCGCAATACCGACGCTGACGGATGCCAGGTAATCGGTAATCGGGAATACCGCAAGCTTATGCTGCTCGGCAATTTTATTGACCGCGATGGCCAGCGCAACGAATGCACCCGTGATGGAGGTCGTCCGCGTTCCGCCGTCCGCCTGGATAACATCGCAATCCAGGGTAATCGTCCGCTCGCCAAGCGCATTCAGATTTACAACGGACCGGAGCGCACGGCCGATCAGCCGCTGAATTTCCATCGTCCGGCCGCTCAGCTTGCCGCGGTTCGCCTCCCGCTGATTACGGGACTGCGTTGCGCGCGGCAGCATCGAATATTCGGCCGTCACCCAGCCTTTTCCCTGCCCCTTCAGGAACGGGGGAACCTTCTCGTCCACGGTAGCGGTGATCAGCACCTTGGTGTCCCCCATCTCGATGTACACAGAGCCTTCCGCATATTTATTCACATGGGTTGATAAATTCATCGGGCGAAGCTCATCGCTCTTACGTCCGTTAGATCTCATTTTTTTGCCTCCTACTTCATATCGCAATCACTGATTAGCATCCCCTATTCTACCAAAGTGTTGGCATAAAAGCACCTTTTTGGACGAGAGGCACTCCTTCGCATGATCGTCAAATGCCCTGCTCTTAAATTGAGATTTCGTTAATGAATTCCGGCGCGCTTACTGGCTCGCTGTAGTTGCGGCTGTCTTCCCCGATGACCTCGGCCAGATCATTCATATGGATTTTGACCTTCGCGTCGTCCGCGTTTTCGGATACCGTCAGCACGACGGCTTGAAGCAGCTCGACCGGAACCGCATCCCCTTCGACAAACATGCCGTCTTCAAGCGATACGGTCACCGAGCCGTCCTCCCCTTTCTCGATGGACTTCACCTTGGTATTGTCCGGAATGACCTCTGCGAGACCGTCACCGTACTGCGGGCCGCGGATCAGCTCATTTAGCGCGGCTGTAACCGCATCTTGTCCGCTCGGCACGAGCCTTGTAACCGGAACATAATACTGGATTCCGGTCGGAGTAACCGAGGAGAAATATACGGTAACCGGGGAAGAAGCGGAATACACCGCATCATCGGCCTTCTGCAGATTGATGCCCATCGAGCGGGAGAGCGGGCGATCCAGCGGCGTTTTATTCACCGGCATTTCGGTCAGGCGGGTGCCCTCTACCCATACCTGCATCTGTTCAACACCTTCATGTCCGGTCAGCGTCCAGGTCAGCGCCTCGAGAATTTTCCGTTCATCCGAAGGCTTGTATTCGGTAAATGCCTTATTAAATTCCACAACGGCCATTTTGTTCTCCGTATCGACGGTCACATTGTTGATCACCGTCCCGGCCGGCAGCACGCCTTGGAAGCCCTGCGGAATATATCCGGTATAGCGTCCCCCGCTAACGAGCACTTCCAAGGACTCCTTCAGCTCACTCCCGGCCTCCGCCTTCGGTATGCCCAGCGTCACAGGCGCAAGCATTCCCCTGGCATCGGCAAGATATACCGTCGTCTGCATGCCGATCTCGCCCTGGGCTGCCGAGGAATTCACATGATCCAACATCTGCTTCTCCACTTGAGCAGGCGGCGGGTCAATCGCTTCGGACTGTTTACCCGCAAACGGGCCGCAGCCGGACATGATAATGGGAACAGCAAGCAGCCCGGCGGCCGAAAGCCTGCGAAGATTACGTTTACTAGTCATGTATTGTTCCTCCCCTAACATTTTTAGTACAGGTTGTACTCCTATGTATACGAGCCCTTTCCAAAAAAATACCCTCCAGTTTCCCTTTCTGGACAAAGGGGTCCCTAAAAAGTACAATCGTCTTTAAGTGCGAGATCAAAAAGTCGGATTTTCAGCACCGAAGACTTCTGTTTCACTTTTGTGATCAAGACGCGACTTTTTGAACAACCTTTATACGCAGCTTTTACCAACCTACGAAAAATGAGGTGATATCCATCATGGCTGAAATGGATGCAAAAATCCCGTATAGTCTCAACAGCAAAAAGGTAGCGGAAGCCACCCGAAGCCTGCTTAAAGAGCGAGGAGTCAAGGTGGAGGAGATCGCCGAGCTGGTGATGATCCTTCAGAAGAAATACTATCCGAATTTGACGATGGAGGAATGCATTCAGAATGTGGACGCGGTGCTGAGCAAGCGCGAAGTCCAGAATGCGGTGCTGACCGGAATCCAGCTCGACAAGCTCGCGGAGGAAGGGAAGCTTATTTCTCCCCTTCAGGAAATGCTGGCCAATGATGAAGGGCTGTATGGCGTAGACGAGGTTCTTGCCTTCTCCATTGTTAACGTGTATGGCAGCATCGGCTTTACGAACTACGGATACATCGACAAGCTGAAGCCCGGCGTCCTTGAGCGGCTTAACGACAAAACGGACGGAGACGTCCATACCTTCCTGGACGATATCGTCGGGGCTGTTGCCGCAGCGGCCAGCAGCCGGATCGCCCACCGCAAGCAGGCGGAGCGGGAGCTTGAATTGTATGGAACGACCGAAGAGCTCCCTAAGGATTAGGGCATTTCACCTCCTATGGCAAACATTTCGTTTCACATAGGAGCAAAGCAGGCAGGCTCGCTTCTGGAAGCGGGCCTGCCTGCTGCTTTTAACATGGATATATGTTACAAGAATCAAATCTTTACAGAAAAAGAGATGCCGAATGCTTCCCTGATTTCAAAGAATTATAGACGAATGTAAGCCGTCATAGAAACGAGGCCGCATCTTCTGAAGCCGGGTTTCTTCTATAATATAGGGTCCTGCATATTCCGAAATAATCGGGCTTTTATTTTCTTCTAACCGGTAAATCTATCTAGTCATTCTTCAAACCTCGAACATATCCTATGATGAGAACGATTCAATAGAGCACCTGTTGCTGCTCCCCGTTATGTTATAACGGGGCTTTTTTTCGTAGGATTATAGATTATTACCCCCATGCGATCCCGGCTCATTCCTTCGAAGCCGGACGTCCTATCCCTTCTTCACGGGCCGTACCCGCCATATCTCGGAGGCATACCGGGCAATCGTGCAGTCACTGGAGAAACGCCCGGAATGGGCGATATTGACAACGGCGCTCTCAGCCCATCTTCTTGGATTGACGTAGGCTTTTTCAACAGCTGCCTGTGCGGCGACATAGGCATGAAAATCCTTCAGCACGAAATATTCGTCATTATGATCGAGCAGCGCCTGAAGAATGCGACCAAACGGACGGCCGTGACGGCTGAAGGGACTCGGATAAGCCAGCTGATCCAGCACGCGGGCGATGCGGACATCCTGATCATAACAGCCTCTGGCAAAGTACCCGCCGGACCGGGACAGCTCCAGCACCTCCTCGGCTCGCAACCCGAACAGAAACATATGCTCCTCCCCGATCATTCGGTACATCTCCACATTGGCCCCGTCCAGCGTTCCGATCGTCAACGCCCCGTTCATCATGAACTTCATGTTCCCCGTACCCGAGGCCTCTTTCCCTGCGGTCGATATTTGTTCACTGAGATCGGCAGCCGGAATGATCTTCTCGGCAAGGGAAACGGAATAATTCTCAAGAAAGAGCACCCGCAGCTTATCGTTCACCTCGGGATCCCGATTGATGACATCGGCGACCGCATGGATCAGCTGGATAATGCTTTTCGCCAAATCGTACCCCGGCGCAGCCTTCGCCCCGAATATGACCGTGCGCGGAACCCGGGCCACCGTCGGCCGCTCCTTCATCTCATTGTAATCATGCATGACCCTCAAAATGTTTAACAGCTGCCTCTTGTAACCGTGAAGCCGCTTGACATGAACATCGAACAAGGAATCCGGATCCACCCGGACGCCTTGTCTCGCTGCGATAAAATCCGCGAGCCGCCGCTTATTGTCCTGCTTGATCCGCATCAGCCGTTCCTGAAAGGAGGCATCCCGCTTATAGGCTTCGAGCTCCCGCAGTGCGAAGGGATCGGTGATCCACTCCGTGCCGATCGCAGAGCTGATGAGCCGCGTAAGACCCGGATTGCTGTGGATCAACCAGCGTCTATGGGTAATGCCGTTCGTCTTATTGCTGAAACGCTCGGGGTACAGCTCATAGTGAGGCTTCATCACATCCGTCTTCAGCAGCTCGGTGTGCAGCCCGGCGACGCCGTTAATGTGATAGCTGCCCCAAGCTGCCAAATTCGCCATCCGGATCTGATCCCCTTCGATGATCGCCAGCTCCGAAATCCGTTCCATCTGCCCGGGATACCGGTCCAGGAGCATGCCGCAGAACCGCTTGTTCAACTCCTCAATGATCATATAAACGCGGGGCAGCAATTCCCGGACCATGCCCGCCGGCCATTTCTCCAGAGCTTCGCTCATCAGCGTATGGTTGGTGTACGATACCGTTCGATGGGCCACTTCCCAGGCTTCATCCCAGCCAAGTCCCTTGTCATCAATGAGAATTCGGATCAGCTCGGGGATCACGAGCGTAGGGTGGGTATCGTTAATATGAATCGCGGCATGCTCCGGCAGTTCTCGATACGGAAGCCCCAGCTTATCAAATGTTCGAAGGATGCTCTGAACACCTGCGCTGCACAGAAAATACTGCTGTTTCAAACGCAGCAGCTTGCCCTCGTAAGACTTATCGTCCGGGTACAGAAACTCCGATATCGACTCCACCTGCCGGGCGTATTCCAGATACCGATAATACCCGCTCTGACGGCTCAGGCGAATGGCTGCGGAATCGACGGTCGCTTCGGCGCTCCACAGCCGCAACGTGTTCACCTGCGACTCGCCGTAACCGATTACCGGCATATCGTAAGGCACAGCCAGTATTCGTTCGTCCTCCACCGTGTTAAACACCGTTTTGCCATCACGCTCCGAAATCTCCACACGCCCCCAAAAAGAAATCTCCACCGCTTTGTCCGCCCGCCGCTCCTCCCACACGTTTCCATCCCGAAGCCAATTATCGGGCAGCTCCACCTGCTCGCCGTCCATAATGCGCTGCTCGAACAATCCGTATCGGTACCGGATGCCGCAGCCGTGGCCCGCATAGCTTAACGAGGCCAGCGAGTCGAGGAAGCATGCCGCCAGCCTCCCGAGCCCCCCGTTGCCGAGACCGGCATCCGGCTCCTGTTCCTCAAGCTCCTCAAGCTCCCAGCCAAGCTCCTTCAGTCCGCTGCGGACGATGTCGAGCAGTCCGAGATTCAGCAGATTGGCACCCAGCAAACGGCCGATCAGAAATTCCATCGAAAAATAATATACCTGCTTCTGCTGCGTATCCCGGTACGTCCGGTTTGATGCCGCCCACTGGTTTCCGACGAATTCCCGGATCATGCCGCCGAGAATTTTGTAGGCATCCTCGGCTGTTGCTTCCTCAAGACCTTTTCCCAAGCGGCTGACCAATAGCTCTGTAAAGACCTGTTTGAACGCTTCCTTGTTGTTAAACAAATGAAATCCTCCTGACGGATCCGTAGTATCAATAGAATGCGGATGGCTTAAATTTTAATCCGGCAAAAATACAGTATGAAAGACCGCCAATACCGCTTAGCCTTCGGCAATCGCTGCGGTTTATTACGGCCCCGAGCGGCGTTATATGGTTCGCTCGATTCAATAACCCGTTGGCTAATACCGCTGCCGACTCTGATGTTCAGGCCATGATTACGGGATGCAGCCCGCATTTCTCTTCCCGGTGTATTCTGCTTGCAATTGCGGCGACTGTACATATATATATGCGAAATAAGCCTAACTCTGACTGATAAACGCGCGAGGAGCGGAAATTTAGGAATCTTAGGAAATTTAGGGATTTTCGGAAATTCCGGGAATTTCGGAAGTTTCGGAAATTTAGGAGCCTTGGAAGATTTGCTGCCGGAACATGAATAACCGCCCTGTCTACGACAGCTTGAGCAGCAGTCGTAAACGGGCGGTTCTTGGTAAACGGACACGTTACCGCTCGGGATCAGGGGCGCTTACGCACAGCAAAATAGCTTGTGCCATCCCCTGCATCCAGCTGCTCCGCGTGTCCGCGGGTTACGAGCTCGGCGAGATGGGCAAGCGCTTCGCACATGGCGAAGCGCAGCTGATGGATGCCGAGCTTGTCGCCGAAGAGGGCGGTGCATGCCTCGAAGGCGGTGAGTCGCCCGGCAGCGCCAAGCTTGCCGGCGATGTCGGTCAGCCGCTCCTCATGGTGAAGGAGGAGCGCATCGATCCGTTCACGGAAATGCGTGAACGGGTGACGGTGTCCGGGATACGCCGTCCGGACATGCAGTTCCCGCAGGCGGCGCAGCCCTGCAAGGAAGGAGGCCAGCGGCTGGGGATCGCTTCCCGGCAGCAGGCTCACGTTAGGCGATATTTGCGGGAGCACGGCATCGCCGCATAACAGGGCCCCGCTGCCTTCATGGAAGAATGAGAGGTGGCCCGGTGCATGACCGGCCGTCTCGATCGGCAGCCATAAGCGGCCTCCCATGCGCAGCGGCACCCCTTCGCGAAGCAAGGACACCTTGGGCTGCGGGTTCACCTGGGGAAAGAAGCTGTTCAAATGCCCCGGCAGCTCCGCAAGCCTCGCCTCCGGCATGCCGTGACGGCGGAAATACGCGGGCAGCGCCCGATCCATGCTGGAGTTCGTCCCCCACATCAGCCCGGCCTCCTCGTACGCCCGCTGCGACATCCACACGTCGGCCCCGGACCGTTCTTGGAACCAGCCGGCCAATCCGTAATGGTCGGGGTGATGATGAGTCAGCACCACGCTGGCGATGTCCCCGAAGCCGATGCTCAGACTGGAGAGGGCCTTCAGCCACTCCTGCTCCGAGTCAGCCGTACGCGGACCCGGGTCCAGGATGGTAATGCCTTCTTCCCCCTGCAGCACGTAGCTGTTCACCCAGCGGAGCGGATTGGCCAGCGTAATTTTGACCTGGATCAGCTCATGCTCATCCAATCGGCAAATATCCGGATGCTCTCCTTTGTGATTCTTATTCATATAGATATAAAACCTCCATCGGTCTGTCGCTTCGACTCATCTCACCTATCATCATAAGCCGGCTTCCAACATGGACACAAGCCTGGGTTCAGTTACGCTCGCTCGCAATGCATGAACCTTGAGCAATTTTTTGAAAATTACAGCCTCCCTTGATCGTCTCAGCGGGCAGAAGGATACGGGCCGATGTATAGCCCCGCAATTTGGAACCATTTGTTGTACAAAATTACTGCATCGTGAATTGAAATCAGCCTCACTTGCTGGATGCAGCAGCCTCCCTGGCCCGGCGAACAGCCTCTTCCACCGTCAATGGAAGCTTGCTCCCGTCCTCGCCCATCCACTCGACCTCGCCGGAGGCGGCGCCGCGGCCGACGATCAACCGCAGCGGCGCGCCAGCCAGATCGGCATCCTTGAACTTGACGCCAGCCCGTTCATCGCGGTCATCTAGCAGCGGCTCAAGTCCGGCGCCAGCCAGCTCATGGTACAGCTGTTCAGCGAGACGCATCTGGGCTTCATCCTTGACCGCTATCGGGATAATGTGCACCTTGAACGGAGCGATCGCCATCGGCCAGACGAGCCGTCCGCCGGAAATGCGCTGCTCGGCGACCGCTGCCATGACGCGGGACACGCCGATTCCGTAGCAGCCCATAATCAGCGGCTTCTGTCTCCCGTCCGCGTCCAGGAACATCGCGTTCATGGACTCGCTGTATTTGGTGCCAAGCTTGAAGACATGCCCGAGCTCAATGCCGCGATGAAACTGCAGCCGTCCGCCACAGCGGGGACACGCATCCCCCTCGGCCGCATTGCGGAAATCGCCGGTATGCGCAAGCGGAAAATCCCGGCCGGGACGGACGCCCGTAAGATGGGCATCCGCTTGATTGGCACCCGTGACTCCCTCGGAAATTGCGGCAACTTCACGGTCGACCAACAGCTTCATCGATAGCCCGGCAGGGCCGGCATATCCGATCGGAGCTCCCGTAGCCTCCGCAACCTCTTCTGCGCCTGCCAGCTCAACGCTCTCGGCCTTTAAATATCCCTTCACCTTTAGCTCATTCACTTCCCTGTCGCCTCGAACGAGCACCCCGACCAGTTCATCGTCGGCTCGGTAGATCAACGTCTTGATCACCTGTTCGGGGGCGATCCCCATAAAAGCGGTGAGTTCCCCGATCGTCCGAACATTCCGCGTCCGAACCAGCACCGGGTTCAAAGCGTTCCGGCCCTCAATCTCCGCATCAGGGGCGTTCGCAGGATACGCCATCTCGGCCCGCTCCAAATTGGCTGCATAGCTGCATACGCTGCAGGAGACGATGGTATCCTCCCCGATATCGGCTAGCGCCATAAATTCATGGGTCTCCCCTTGTCCGCCCATCGCCCCCGTATCGGCTTCAACCGCCCGGAACGTCAGGCCGCAGCGCTTGAAGATGCGCTCATACGTTTCGTACATGATCCGGTACGATCGATCGAGGCCTTCCCAGTCCTTGTCGAAGGAATACGCATCCTTCATCAAAAATTCCCGTCCCCGAAGCAGGCCGAATCGCGGCCGGCGCTCGTCGCGGTATTTCGTCTGGATCTGGTACAAATTTACCGGAAGCGAGCGGTACGAAGCGATTTCCTGGCGCACGATCGAGGTGATGATCTCCTCATGCGTCGGTCCGAGTACAAACTCGCGCTCATGGCGATCATGCAGCCGGATCAGCTCCGGCCCGTACACATCGTATCTTCCCGATTCCCGCCACAGCTCGGCCGGCTGCATCGCGGGCATCAACAGCTCCTGCGCGCCGGAGGCATCCATCTCCTGGCGCACGATCTCTTCAATGTTGCGCAGCACGCGCCGCCCAAGCGGCAGATAGGAATACATCCCGGCCGCGCTTTGGCGGATATAACCCCCGCGCAGCATCCATTGGTGACTCAGCGCCTCCGCCTCGGACGGCACGTCGCGCTTCGTGTTCATGAGCAATCGGCTTTGCCGCATGTTCATCATCCTCCTTTATTAGTAGCGTTCGTGAACGAATACCTGATAGGGCCCGGCCAACAGCGGCAGCCAGGGCTGAATCGATCGGGTAAATATAAAGAGCACATTCATCCCAAAGGGACGAATGTGCTCGTGGTACCACCCTAATTCAACCTTCCGAAATAGCCAAAGAGCGGTTTCGGAAAGATCCTTATCCTCGGCTGTAACGGGCCGTGCCGGCACCGGCTTTCTTGCATAAGGCCAGGCAACTGCAAGGTAGGAAGCGCGCAGCCTTGCGAGCGAAGCCTCTCAGCCTGGGGCCTCTTCTCTGTCTCGCCGGATCCTGCGGACTTATGTCCTTGGTCATCGTTATTTTCGCGAACATTTATTTTCCAATACATTACAGCCAAGCCGCCTGTCATGTCAAGCAGGTTAAGCTTGCAGTTCAACCTTCCTTAATGAGCAAGATGATCCAGCACCTGGCGCAGAATACCGATGACATGCTCATCCTCATATGTATAGAAATACGTGTTGCCTTCCCTCCGGTATTTGACCAGCCGCAAGCTTCGAAGATAGCTGAGCTGGTGGGATACCGCAGACTGGCTCATGCCGAGCACCTCGGCGATATGACCCACGGGGCATTCCTCTTGGGACAGCAAATGCAGAATCCGGATCCGCGTCGGATCCGATATCGCTTTAAGCAGCCGGGACGCTTCCATCGCCTGCTCCTCATGTAGAAGCTCATGGTGTTCCTTTTCCATTCATTATCCCCTCTTTCCGAATCATCATCGCTCGCACAATCTCGCGGGCGTCCCGGCCGACACCGGCTAGCAGCGATGAGCCGCGGTGCGTTTGCCAGGGCAAGCCGACGTAATATAACCCCTCAATCGGACTGACGCCCCGCGTATGGACAGCCTTCCGGTTTGGATCAGCGCCCCGTCCACTTGAAGCCAGCCGTAGGATGCGACGTAGCCCGTCGCCCAAACGATGTTCCGGACCGTCAGCCGGGAGCCGTCCGCGAATTGAATGCCGGCATCTCCGGCATTAACGGCTCTCGTTTTTAACACCACTTTACCGCACTTCACTGCTTGTTTCAATTCATAGCCGAGATTAGATGATCCGGCAATATCCGATTCGGGATTTGAATAGAAAAATTTTCTTCCTCCAGTTGACAATGGAGCCAATCGGTCATACTATAGGCGTAAAGTTGCTTTAAGGAAACAATATATGCTCGGACCAATATAATAGGGAGAGGTTAAACTTTATGGACGAGACTAATATTTTGCAGCATTTGCATCAGGCGTCTTTCGGGGAACGTTTCCTGATTGAGCGAGTCGATATACAGGGTGAGCTGAAGCGCAGGCTTCTGGACCTGGGCTTTGTTCCGGGGGGCGTCATTGAAGTGCTGAAGGCAAGTCCGCTGGGAGATCCCATCTCTTATAGAGTAGCTGGTACGGTCATCGCATTGAGACAAGAGGAGAGTCAGTTAATCTGGGGCAAGGTGATGCCATCATGAGAACTTATACGATTGCGCTGGCCGGGAATCCGAATACGGGAAAGAGCACGCTGTTCAACGCTCTCACCGGCCTCAAGCAGCATACCGGCAACTGGTCGGGCAAGACGGTAAGCTTGGCCAGCGGCTATTACGAATACAACAATTCCCGTTTCCGGTTCATCGATCTGCCGGGGACGTATTCCCTCTTCTCCAACTCTGCGGACGAAGAGGTAGCCCGCGATTACATCGTCTTTGAGAAACCGGACGTGACGCTGCTGGTGCTGGACTCGACGGCGCTGGAACGCAGCCTTAATTTGGCGCTTCAAGTGCTTGAAATGACGGACCGGGTGATCGTCTGCCTCAATCTGATGGATGAGGCGAAGAAGAAAGGCATTAAGGTTGATGCAGGCAAGCTTGCGCAAAGACTCGGCGTTCCGGTTATCCCGATCTCCGCCAGAAACAATGAAGGCCTGGATACGCTGTCCGAGCAGCTGCTTCTCATGTGCACCGGAAGCATTCGGACGACTCCTTACCGCATGAAATATAACGAACGGCTGGAGGAGGAGATCGCCAAGCTTGAGACGGAGCTGAAGCTGATCGTTGGCGATGAATATCCGGCAAGATGGCTGGCGATCCGTCTTCTTGACGGGGACCGGAAGCTGATCGACACATTGAAACAGAAACTTGCCGCTTCGGATAGAGGGGGAATGATTTATGGAGCAGCTAAAGCGCTTGGAAGCTCTAACCGATAGCATCCCTGCCGATCAGGTTGATGACGTTCGGGAATCGATCGTCGGGGAATTGTTCAAAAAGTCCAGAGAGCTGTGCGGGGAAGCGGTCACCGTTACGAATCGCGATCAGCTGTACCGTTCGGAGCGCCTGGACCGGATATTCACCTCCAAGCTGTGGGGGTTCCCGATCATGCTGGCCATGCTCGGTGTTATATTTTACCTGACAATTGCCGGAGCCAATGTCCCCTCCTCCATGCTGTCGAGCTTCTTCGGCTGGATTGAGGGATATCTGACGGCGGCATTTGAAGCGGTTCATGCTCCGGATTGGCTGCATGGGATATTGATCCTTGGATTGTTCCGCGGCACCGCCTGGGTTATCAGTGTCATGCTGCCGCCGATGGCGATCTTCTTTCCGGTGTTTGCCTTGCTCGAGAACTACGGCTATTTGCCGAGAGTCGCGTTCAACCTTGACCGCCTGTTCAAAAAATCCGGCGCTCACGGCAAGCAGTCTCTTACCATGGCCATGGGGTTCGGCTGCAATGCCGCAGCCATCATGTCGACCCGGATTATCGAATCGCCGCGCGAGCGGATGCTGGCCATCCTGACCAATAACTTCGTGCCTTGCAACGGACGCTGGCCGACGCTTATTCTGCTGGCTTCTCTGGTTATGGCTGCAGGATTCTCAGGGGGCGTGCAAACGCTCGTAACCGCATCGGTTGTCATGGGCATGGTGCTCCTGGGAATCGTTGTTACGCTGACCGTGTCGTGGATGTTGTCCAAAACCGCGCTGAAAGGCGTTCCTTCCCACTACACCCTGGAGCTGCCGCCCTACCGGAAGCCGAAAATCCTGAACACGATTCTGCGGGCAACGCTCGACAAGACGATCTACGTTCTGCGCCGGGCCGTCATCGTTGCCGCGCCGGCAGGCGTGCTCACCTGGATTCTGGCGAATATTTATATCGGGGATACGAGCATCCTGCTGCACTTCGTCCAATTCCTGGATCCGTTCGCCAAGGCGCTCGGATTGGACGGCTTCATACTGATGGCGTTTATCATCGGACTGCCTGCGAACGAAATCGTGCTGCCGATCCTCCTGATGGGGTACTTGGCAACCGGGTCGCTGACCGAGGTGGAGAACATGTTTGCGTTGAAGCAGATTTTCATGGATCAAGGCTGGACCTGGCTGACGGCGCTGAACATGATGCTGTTCTCCCTGCTTCACTATCCGTGCGGCACGACCTTGTTCAATATTTGGAAGGAGACGAAAAGCTTCAAGTGGACGTTCTTGTCCTTTGCCATTCCGACGGCCATCGCGATTCTAGTCACCTTCATCGTCGCCCAAGCCGCTCGAGCGCTTGGATGGGTCTGATCCGGCAAAACATATGAGTCATGATCAGCTATATCAAACAACCGCAGCCCGGTCTCTCATTCTGAGACCGGGCTGCTTAAATATGTGACTCAATTTGTCACCCTTGATCCAAACGTATGCCATTATCCCTTCACCGAACCGGCTGCAATGCCTTCCACAATCCGGTCGCTCAGGAAGAGGAACATCAGCAGAATCGGCAAAATGCTGATCATCAGCGTCGCACCGATCGCTCCCCAATCGGTCGTATACTGCCCGATAAAGTTCTGGACCCCCACGGTCAGCGTCTTGAACATATCCGAGCTGATGAACGTGTTTACGAAAATAAACTCGTTCCAGTTATAGATCATGTTGATGATTGCCGTCGTGGCCAATACCGAGCCTGTCATCGGAAGCACGATCCGGAAGAATACGCGGTGAACCGAGCAGCCATCCATGACTGCGGCCTCCTCCACTTCCCTCGGCAGCGTATAGTAAAATCCGAGCAGAATCATGATCGTGATCGGCATATTGAACGCCACGTACGAAAGAATGAGCGACACCGGATGGTCGGTCAGCCCGGCCTTGTTGAACAGGCTGAACAGCGGAATCAGCGTAGAGTGAACCGGAATCATCATCGCCACCATGAATAAGCCAAGAACGAAGGAGCTGCCCTTCCATTTCATTCTCGTTATGGCAAACGTCACGAGGCTGCCCAGCATAATCGTCAGTACGGTTGCGACGACGGTAATCCAGACGCTGTTCAGAAAATACACGCTGATGTTGCCCGCGCTCCATACCTTCTCGTAGTTTTCCCAGCGCGGATTCATCGGCAAGGATAATGGCGGCAGATCGAATACTTCCTGGTTGTTTTTCAGCGAGAACAGCAGCAGCCATACGAGCGGAAACAGCTGGAATACGGCCACTCCGATCAGCACGACATACAGCAGGGTGTACCCCAGCTTACTCGCACTCCGGCCGCCGGATCGGGATGGCCCGCTCCGGAGCTGTCCTGCGGCTCCTTGAATCATGAAACATCCCTCCTTATGAATATTGGATCGTATCTTTGGTTGCCGTTAATTTCCGAATGACCCAAGTCACCAGCAGACAGATGACCAGCAGGAAGAAGCCGATGGCGCTCCCGTAACCGAAATCATAAGCACGGAAGGCCGTATGGTACATATAGGACGCCATAACCTCGCTCGCGCCGTTCGGTCCTCCGTCGGTCATAACAAAGATCAAGTCGAAATATTTCAAGGAGCCGACGACGGCGAGTACAATCGTTACCTTGATGACTTCCATGATGAGCGGCAGCTTGATCCGGAATGCAATTTGCAGCGAGGTCGCCCCGTCGATCTTCGCCGCTTCCACCAGCGATGCCGGGATGTTCTTGAGGGCGGCGTAATAGATCAGAATGTAAAAGCCCGCATACTGCCACAAAATCGGGATGAACAGCGCGTACAGCACCAGGGAGGGCTCGGCAAGCCAGGCCGGCGGGTTCGTGATCCCGATCGACTCCAGGAAGCTGTTCACGATCCCGTTCGTGGGGTGGTACATGCGAAGCCACAGCTGCGCTATGGCTACGGAAGACAGCAGCATCGGAATCAGGTAGATTTTGCGGAACAGCCCTGCCCCTTTAATCTTTGAGGACAACACCATCGCCACTGCCAGGTAGACGATCAGGCTGAGCGCCGAAAATACCGCAAGCAGCAGCGAGTGCCATGCGCTGTCCCAGAACTTGCCGTCGGACAACAGCGCCTGGTAATTGTCCAGCCCGATAAACGTCATCGCGCCGATGCCGTTCCACTCATTCAGGCCGTAATACGCCGTAAGCACGATTGGAATATACACGATCGCCATGATCACAAGCAAAGCCGGCAGCACGTACAAGGCAATGACTTTTTTATTGGACATTACTTTATCCAAAGTTATCGACTCCTTTCCTGAATCGGTCCTCCAGGAAGCATTTATCCGGCATCGCTGCCGGATAAATGCTTCCCTTCTCTTGGTTGTCTGATCGTCTTATTTCCCTTTGGATACGGCCTTGTCGTGCTCATCCGAGAAGCTCTCCGGCGTGACCGCTTTGCCGAAGAGGGCTTGAATCATATTCAAATGCGTCTCGGCGGCATTCGCTTCCATCTGAACGTCCGCAAACAAGGTAATGCTGCTGGCCTGATTCATTTCGTTAAACAGGTCGATATACAGCTGCGGAAGCTCAAGCGATGCGGTATCGACCTTCGTCGCCGGAATGACGCCCGCGCCGGTCACCGATTGCTCGCCCCATTTCGTGACGAAGTACTCCACGAATTTCTTGGCTTCTTCCTTCACTTTGGAGTCCTGGGAGATGAACAGTCCTACGCCCGGACCGCCGACCCAGCTGTTAATGTCGCCTTTGCCGCCGTCCACCGTCGGGAACTTGAAAAATCCGACGCTGTCGCGGAATTCCTTCGGAATCTCTTCATTGGTCGTAAAATTCGGCAGCTCCCAGGTTCCCATCATGTACATGGCGGCATTGCCGTTCAGGAATTCGGATTTAGCTTCCTCGTTGGACAAGCCGTTGAACCCTTTGACAAATGCATTGCCGTCGACCAGCGCCTGAATTTCCGCGGCTGCCTGCACCAGGGATTCGTCTTTAAACGAACCGTCGCCGCTAATCGCGCTCGCCAGTGCTTCCTGTCCGCCGATCCGGTCTGCGAGGTACATATACCAGAGAGAGCCGGTCCAGCGGTCCTTGTTGCCCAGCGCAACCGGTGCGATCCCGTTATCGGAGAGCGTTTTCACGATCTGCTTGAATTCCTCATAGCTCTGCGGCACTTGCAGGTTATACTGCTCAAAAATCGCTTTATTGTAGTACACCGGAGCAATGTTGAACTCCAGCGGCAGCGCATAAGTTTTGCCGTCGATCGCGTAAGCCTCCGTCGTGCCCGAGACGAATTTTCCGTTCAGCTCGCCGCTGAGCAGATCATCGACCGGTGCGAACAGATTGCCCTCCACATAAGGCTTTAAAAATCCGGCTGCCCAGGTTACACCGACGTCCGGCAGCTCATTCGATGCGGAAAGCACTTTCAATTTGTTCTTGTACTGCTCGTTATCCAGCACCTCCTGCTTGATCGTCACGTTCGGATTTTCATTCTGGTAATCCTCGATGATCTGGTTAACGATCTTGTTCTGACCCGCGGATACGCCGGCAGGCCATAGATGCATGAAGTTTACGGTTACTTTCTCTCCCTCGCCGCCGCTGCCGCTGCTTTTATCGCTGCCGCCGGCCCCTTCGGTACCGCCGCCCGCTCCGCAGCCTGCCGCAAATACAGCCAGGCACAATGTCAGAAGAAGAACTGTCCATTTTTTGTTGAACACGTTTCCAACCCCTTTTCCAGTATGTCTTTCGCGTAATGAAACCGCTTTAATCCAATTGTAGCAATGAGGGGATGAATGGATAAGGTCATAACGATTGGGTCTAATTCCACTATTATTGGATCTTCTCTCCTGCATCCGTCACGCTCTGCCGATATTGGCTCGGGCTTACCTGCTCCATGTCCCGGAACACTTTGACAAAATATTTGGATGTCTGGTAGCCGACCTGCTCCGCGATTTCCGCCACGGACAGAGGCGTGGCCGCCAGCAGCTCCTTCGCCCGCTGCACGCGCCGTCTTGTCAAATATTCGCTGAAGGTCAGCCCGGTCTGTTCCTTGAACAATACGCTGAAATAGCTCGCATTCAAGTGAAGCCCTTCAGCCACCTCCTTCAGGGATACCTGCTCCTGGAGATGCTCATCCACATACCGCATCGCCTCCTGCACCTGGACGCTGTACACCTTCTCCTGCCCTGCTGCCTCCAGCAGCTTCGGATCCACGAGCTTCTCCATCCGCGCTACGCGCTCCTTCTGGTCGCCGCGCTGAAGCGCCGTCTCCACCGCTTCCACGAGCTTCCGCTTATCGATCGGCTTGAGCAAATAGTCCACTACGCCGAATTGAAGCGCCTTCCTGGCATAATCGAATTCCGAATAACCGGAAATCACGATGATCACCGGAGGGTGCCTCAGATCCTGTAATCGCTCGATCAGCTCCAGCCCGCCGATTTCCGGCATGCGGATGTCGGTCACAACGAGCTGTGCCTCGTGCTCCTGCAGCCATTCCAGCGCTTCGACGCCGCTGGCTGCGGTCTCGATCCGGCTGCGTCCGGAGGACCATGCTTCCAGCGTCTTTCGAATGCCCTCTCTAGTTCTCGGTTCATCGTCCACGATCAATATCGTTTTCATGCATCTCTTCCTCCCCGGAATCTCTACGGTAAACGTTCGGAATCTCAAATGAAACGGTGGTTCCTGCACCTGTCTCGCTCTGAATGCGCAAGCCCGCTTGTCCGGCAGCATAGTACAGCCGCAGGCGCTGCTCGACGTTGGACAGGCCGACGCCGCTGTTTTTGGAGGAGGGCGCATGCCCTTTTTCCATGGAAGCATACAAGGACGCAAGGGTAGCTTCGTCCATGCCGGGCCCGTCGTCGGATACGGACACCACCGTATGCCCCGGCCGTTCGGATGGCTGTGCCCGTACGATGACCGTACCCGGTCCGAGCCGCTGCTCCACGCCATGGAGAATCGCATTTTCCACGATCGGCTGGATGAGCAGCTTCGGGATCGGCACCGCCCTGCTCGCCTCGTCCGCTTCAATCCTCCAAGAGAGACGGTCCAGCATCCGCATCTTCATAATGATCAAATAGCGCTCGGCATGATCCAGCTCATCGCCGATCATCACCCACTCATCCTCATCCTTCCGGTTGATCACGTAACGGAACAAGCCCGACATCGCCACTACGATCTGAGCCAGCTCTTCTTCGCCCTGATCATCAAGCGCCCAATAAAACGCTTCCAAGGTGTTGAACAGAAAATGCGGGTTAATCTGCGCCTGCAGCGCTTTTAGCTCGGTCCGGCTCTGGATAAGCTCCTTCTGATACACAACCTCGATCAATTCGTTCAGCGAATCGACCATCTGGTTATACGTATTCGTAAGCTCGTTAATCTCCATCGTCTTCGAGGTGACCGAGATCGGCTTCAGCGTGCCGAAGCGGGCCCCGCGCATCGACTTGATCATCTTGAGAATCGGCCGGATAATCATCGTCGTCAAGATAAAGCTAAGGATCAGGAACAACAGCGCGCCGACCGCGCCGGATACGATGACCGCCGTCCTCAGCACCGCAATGCCTTCCGTCGTATAATCCACCGGCGTCAGAATCACGAGCGTCCAGCCCGTGGCTTCCGACTGCTTCTGCACCGCGATATAATCCTCGTTACCTATGGTGACCGTCTCGCCTTCGCGATGCAAAACCTCCCTGAAATCCACCGCCACGTCGAAATCGGAGGAAATCTCGTGGCCGGCTTGATCGAACAGCCCCATCGCTTCCCGGGTTTGCCCCGTATCGCCCGCCGTGTCGGCGAGCTCGAAGTAGCTCTTCTCCAGCCGGACGAGCAAGTAGCCGCCGTGGGCGAAGGATCGATCAACCAGCCGGATTCTCCGCATGGCTACGACCACATCCTGATCCCGGGGATCCTGCCCGAACCAGACAAGCTTGCCCATTCTCTCGTCCGCCATCGCGATCCAATCGCCCCGCACCCGGCTCGCTAGACTTCCCTCATCCAGCGGAAACAATCGCCGGTAATCGGTGGTATACAGCTCCAGCGACCGTATGCCTGTCGCGTAGGCTTCATATTTACGAACTTCCTGCTGCAGCGACTGCCGCTCCCCGAACGTAATCGGCCTGCCTTCGGTTTCCTGGGTCAGGAAACGCTGGACCGTGGCATTCGTGGACACTTGGGCGGTCAGCGTATCGACCTGCTTAAGCAGCGCGTCCAGCTTGCCCGTGGCTTGAACGGCCGTCTGCTGAATATGCTTTTCCGCATTGTTCCGGAGCAGCACGGATACCTGCTCGTATACAAACCCGCCAACCAGCGCAAGCACGATCACCATCACCAGCATGAACCCTAGAAATATTTGATTTCGCAGCGTATTCAGCCTGCCGAATCGGTTCATGTTCCATGCACACCCCTTCCCGTGGATGAACAGACTGTTATTCGCTGTATACATCATAAGCGATAGTGAGAGCTTCGCCTTATGAGAAAGTTATAACAAACGATATCGGCTTAAGTCTATGGCTATGTTTATACTCGTAAGGAAATCCTATGTAAGTTGAACAAATGAATGTAGCCAGGGCGTGCATGTAAAATGTCCCGCCATCGCCGCTGGTCTCCGATTTCTTCATTGCGGCAGAGCCGCTTGCGGTAGAAATCTGGAGCCAAGGCAACCGTATGCATAAGCTTTCAATGCAGCCTTGCCTCATGGAAGCTTTCGACTTCTTCGGAATTCTTTTTTCTCCCCCTATACAGTAAAAAAGAGGAAGGGCGTATAAGAGACCGCTTCGCCCTTCCCCATTCGGCACCCGCTTATCCCGCTCTAAACGGGATACAGCTCCTGATGCTGCTCCAGCTCTCTTCGGCACGTCTTGCACAATCCTCTGACCGCACCCGACGCATCGGCATAAAACATCAGCTTGCGCCGCTGCTTGCAGCGGCTGCAGGCCTGATCTTTACCCTCGGCCCCGCTTCTTCGGCTTCTTGATTTCAGCTCGATCACATTACCGCCCTTCACAGCTTGCCGTGTACGTCTGAATCGAGCGTAAAATACGAAACCGAAAATAGCGATGATGATGATTACGATTCCGGCCGCGATCTCCACGCCGCCCCACCTCCTCATCCTTAGGACGCCGAAATCCGCTTTTGGGCCGTGTCCGGATTCGGCCTTTTGTGTCCCTCTCCCGGATTTCGTTCTGTCTCTTACAGTCTAACAAATGAGGGGGTGTTTCGAAAGCAGGCCTAATAAGGCCTATTCCCGTTTCGGCTTAAATGCTCCTAATAGACCGCAATACAGATGGAAGATTCGGAATATACACCTAGCTTATTACTTAAGATTTAGGATTATAGCAAACCACCCTGTTGGGTGGCTTCTTGGACCAAAGACCAAAGCCTATCGCAGCGGGAGGTTAAGCGCGGTTTGGGCCGTTTGGAGATCCAAGCTGAGCTGCTCTTGAATGTGATACGGATGATAGTATCCTTTTCGGATCATGTAATGGATGATCTGCTCATGCGTATCGATGGCTTCCTGCAAATGCTGGCGAAGGACGGCCTTAATTTCGGGGGATGCTGTTTCGGTAAGGGCGACAGCGTAATTGTGGATGCCGCTCTTCGCCGATATGAGGAAGTCCGTTGCCACGGCCTGATCGCTCATGGCATTCATTCCCGTTAAGTACTCAATGATCGTATTCATGACGTAAGACCTCCGTCTGCAGCCGCCAGGGTCATCAAATCGCTCAACTGGCCGACTTGACGGGTAGACAAATCGATATCCTGCTTGAGCAGCGCCTTAAGCTCGGGGTCGGACACCAGGAGCTGCATCGTTTTCGCCTTTATCAGGCAGTTGGTCTTGAAGACGGCAATTTCATGCAAATCAAGCTTCTCGTGAACACCAAACGTGTGCGACAATGAATATCCCTCCATCTTCCTCGGTTAGTTAAAGGCCGGACGGAGCCGTTAGGGCTTCATAACGACCTTGATACAGTTGTCGGTCTTCGTATCGAAAATTTCGTAGCCATGCTTCGCCTGATCCAGCGGCAGCTTGTGCGTGATGATGTCAGCCGGGTCGACTTTGCCCTTGGCAATCAAGTCATACAGGTACGGCATGTAGTGGATGACGGGAGCTTGTCCGGTCCGGATGTTGACGTTGCGCTGAAAAATATCGCCGAGCGGAAAGGCGTTATACCGCATCCCGTATACGCCCGTAATCTGAATCATGCCGCCCTTGCGAACCGCCTGCGAAGCGATGACCAGCGCGCCCATAGCGCCTCCGTGAAGCTTCAGACCGGATGCCAAAAACTCCAGCGGCGTCATCTTCCCGTCCATGCCGACAGCATCAATTACGACGTCGGCGCCGCCTTTCGTGATCTCCCTCAAATATTCGCCGACATGCTCATGCTGTTCGAAGTTGACCGTCTCCACCTTGTTGGTGCGTTTCGCATGCTCCAGCCGATAATTCACGTAATCCACGGCGATGACCCGTTTGGCGCCCTTTAGCCATGCAAATTTCTGGGCGAGCAGCCCGACGGGGCCGCACCCGAGGATAATAACTGTATCTCCGTCCTTCACGCCGGCGTTATCCACGCTCCAGTATGCGGTCGACGCGGCGTCAGACAGCATTAACAGCTTCTCGTCTTCCACTTCGCAATCGTCCGGAATCCGGAACGGCGTAAAGTTTCCATACGGCACCCGCATATACTCGGCCTGGCCCCCCGGATATCCGCCGGTCGTATCGGAGTATCCGAAATATGCGCCCATCTCGCCGTTTGGATTGGAATTATCGCACTGGCTCTCCAGCTGGTTCTTGCAGAAGAAGCACTCCCCGCAGCTTACCGTGAACGGCACGATTACCCGGTCGCCCTTCTTCACCTTCGTTACGGCCGGACCCACTTCTTCAACGATGCCCATCGGCTCATGCCCGATCACGTAGTCCTGGGCTAAATTCGGGATCATCCCGTGAATGAGATGCAGATCCGAACCGCAAATCGCGGTTAGGGTCAATTTGACGATGATGTCGTCGTCCTTTTGGATTTTAGGTGCCGGGACCTCTTTGACCTGGATGTTTTTAATGCCTTGATACGTGACCGCTTTCATGTTCGGTATCCTCCCATCAGTAATCCGGTGTCGCGAACGTGCCTAAACGGGACGTATCGTCCGGGAACAATTTCATCCGTGCGATTTGGGCCGTCGTCTCGGCCGATTTCACGTCAAGCTGATACTGCTTGCCCGTATCGACTGGATGGAGCCAGCCTTTATCGATCATGAGCTGGCTAAGCTCCTCATGTAACGAGATCGCCCGGTCCAGCTGCGCACGCAGGACGCTCCGCACTTCTGGCGTCGCCGTCTCGGACAGCGCAAACGCATAGTTGCGGACACCCGTTTTGACAGATAACAGAAAATCCAGGGCCAGAAAGGAATTTGCCATATCCGGCATTCCTTCCGAATTGATCGGATCCAGGTAATCCTGGTTCATGAGGCTTTCCTCCCTTTATTGAATGGGTGCTTGGGAATAGAGACTTTGCAGCTCGCCGATATCCTGCAGCGACTGCTCCACATCCTTTTGCATCAAGGCTCGAAGATCCTGGTCGAACACCAGGCCCTGCATCATTTTGGATTTGGCGAGGCAGACGGTTTTAAAATTCAGCAGCTCATGCAGCTCCATGGATTCATGCATGGCCAGCTCTGGTTGCCGCACATCCATTCCTCCTTCCTAAGGATTGAAACAGGCGTAGTGTTCGCCTTTTGGCGCTGCTTCATTCCCATTGGGATGTAAGGATGTAAACTACAGCGTTTTATAAAGCGGGGTTGTTCCGGCACGGCGTGCACCCTACGACACAAAAAAGGCCTTCTTGCTCCCCTTACAGGGGAAGAAGGCTTTCACTGTGCTCTCGTTCTTACAACCGGCATGATGTCAGATCTTTAGCTCACCGAGTTTTACCAACTCAACGACTTTGCGAACGGCTAATTTTAATTTCCTGTTAAAAAACGCCTCTCGACCCAAACTCCCGGTGCCCCAGCCGTTATACACTCCCAGCCATCAACAATATATTTTGTTCCTGCCGGGCCCAACTCCGTTTTATTTTGGTTCACAACACGATCCCCCTTTTTCCAGTGACCCTGTGTCGGGATGGCCGGCCCCGTAACAGCAACATTGTCTCCTTCCATTCTAATCTTGGTATACGTTGAATTAAATGAACCCGCAGGGCCTGCTGATCGCGCCTTCCAACGCTCGCCCGTCGAGAGGAAATATCCAAGATCATAGACGTGCACGCCATTGCCTACAGGGATATCAACCCAATGCGTATACTGTCCTGCCACTTTGCCTCGGAAGAGTCTGATTATTGATAGTTGCATTTCAGGCCGATACGACACATTGAGATATGGAGCTTGAGCTGCCGGATGGGTCACGTTAGCACTTTGTTCCCCTCCGCCCCATCTTCCAACCTGCCGATCTACAGGACCGAAGTAGTACACTGCCTGATAATGATACGTCCCGGCAGCTTCATCAAAGCTCGTATGGTTTGTGACGGGCACTCCGAACAGCACGAAATTCCTTGTGAACTCTGCCTCGTTGATACTCGTGAATATTCGATTATCCGAAATGTAACTGTCTTTCGAATAAAGCTGGCTGGCGTTCTCCCACTGTTCTGAAATATTAGTACCATCAAAGGTTATTTTGGCCGCCGTAGCCATTCCGAATGAAGGATCCAATGCGAACTGCGGACGCCGGAAGAAGTTTGTGATTTTGACATTCGTATTCTTGAAGTAAGCATCAAAGTAATCGGGATCCGTGTAATTCTTCGACTGATTGGTTCTGCCCCTTAAGTGTATAACTGCATAATTTTCGATGATACACGGCATGGACAGCTTGTCGTTGGCTGCACCCGTGATCGTTAATGGGATCGGCTGATAGTCCTTGTGGTACCAGTGATATATATCCCGCAGCGTTACCTGGCTGGAAATGATATGAATCTTGCCGTGTTCGCAATGAAAATTCTCGATCGAAACGCCCGTGGATTTATTGATCCGAATATCCCCGTTTATGCACCCGGCGATTTTTCCGCCGTTGCAGTATTCCAGGTTCAACAGGTTAAAATTGCTGTCCGCGGCACCTGCTGTATGGCACCGGTCAATAAAGAGTCCGTCGCCGTTATACTTAATGTCGATCAGCGGGCCGGTGCCCGCGCAATTTACAAAATACAGACTCTCAAGATGCATCATATCGGAGTAATCGCCGTCACTGAACCCCTCTTTTAAAATCCCTTTGTACATCCCTCTGAATGTGATGTTGCGGAAATTTGTTTTCCCTCTCGTGTAGAACGCCTTAGCGTCCGCCACTTGATGAGGATTTTCGAATTTTAGGTTCTGGATCGTGGGAACCTGTTCTCCCCCCCATTTCACGATGGTCGAGTTTTGGAGGGTGGAGTTCACGTAAAACAAAAATCCACCTGTCAGCGTCCCGCCGCTCAAAGGGATTATCTTTGCCAAATTGCCTTCAATGCTCACGTTATGTGGGATCATGACTGTATTCTTAATGCCGTAAGTTTCAGTCCCATTTAGAACGATGGTCCCAGCCTTGCCCCCCAGCTTCTCGATCGCATCCAAAAAAGCTTGAGTATCATCGGAGCCGTCACCAACGGCACCAAATTGAGAAATGCTCACTCCAAAATCGAAAAGCTGATCACGCATTTGCTTGTCCATCGGATGCCACCGCCTTCTCTTTGATGGCCATTGCGTCATTGCCGTCAACAGGAGCAAACGCTGTCTCATACCGCAGCGAATCATCAGCCGATTCTGCTTTGATCGTCACCTTCATACCTCCGTCATCGCTGTAGGCCAGGTTGATCGCTTCACCGGCGTTGTTGTATTGCTTGTTAAGCAATGGTGCAGCATCATACGCACTGCTCATACATGGTTCGCTCCTTTTGGACTGGTTTGGACCTCGCCGGTCGTTACTTCATCATATGCTATGTTTTCTTGTCTGCCTTCGATTTGTATTGTTTCGCTAACAAAGCAGCAAGGATATTTAGGAGAAGCCACCTCCCAGCAACACAAAAAAGCCTTCTTGCTCCCCTTACAGGGGAAGAAGGCTTTCGCTGTGCTCTCGTTCATACAACCGGCATGATGTCAGATCTTTAACTCACCGAGTTTTATCAACTCAACGACAGCTTGCGAACGGCCCTTGACGTTTAGCTTCTGCATGACGTTGGAAATGTGGTTACGCACCGTCTTTTCGCTAATAAACAACTGCCCGGCGATGTCGCGAGTCGTTTTGTCTTGAACGAGCAATTCAAACACTTCGCGTTCACGGTGGGTTAACAAGAACTTGCTGTTATGGTCGGTCCCCTTCAATGGTGTCACCCCTCCTTGCCCGGGTATGTGTGGTCTAACAAGGTTTAGGGATACAGTCAACTCATATTATGTTGAAAATGGGGGGATGGTGCGCATGCTGCCGCCATTTGGGCGTTTTAGCGGGCGTTGGTGATTTTTATCCTTGCTTATCCGCACTCGTTGTTCTATGATGATGGTGTTAAAAATTATTTTCTTTTAATTTTCATTCTCAATAAAATTTTTTTCATGATTTTTCGCACCTGATGCCGCACGATAAGCTTACCGGGAATCAGTGAAAAGGAGGCTTGCGATGACACCGATCCTGCATATTATCTCCGTTGAAAAGGACCGCCTGCCCCGGCAGGAGAAACGGCTCGCGGAGTTTATTTTGGCGGCCCCGTCCGAGATCGTGCATATGGGCATTAAGGATCTTGCCGACCGGTGCGAAGTCAGCGCCGCAACGGTGACCCGCTTCTGCAAAAATTTTCAATGCAAGGGGTATCCTGATTTTAAGCTCAAGCTTGCTTCCGAGATTGCCCATGCCGAGATGGCAGCGCGGACCGGCAACACCCGCTATCAGGACATCGTGGCCGGAAATCCGCTCGCAGGCATTGTCGAGGCGATCGAATCCAATCATCTGACCTCGATTCGGGACACCACGGAGCTCCTTGATCTCGGGCAGCTGGAACGGGCGGTGGATGCCCTGTGCCGCGCCAAGCGAATCGATCTGTACGGCGTTGCCACTTCATCGATCGTGGCCCAGGACTTCTACCAGAAGCTGATCCGGATCGGCAAGAATTGCACGGCCTTCGCAGACTCCCACATGCAGATCACGTCGGCTTCCACCCTGACGTCAAGCGATGTGGCCGTAGCGGTCTCCTACTCGGGCGAAACGCCCGAAACGATCGATGCCCTTGCTTGCGCAAAGGATGCCGGCGCTTTCACGATCAGCATCACCTCTTATCGAAGCAGCGCTATATCTGCCTTGGCGGATATCACATTGTATTCTTCCTCGCTGGAGGAAGGCATGCGCCGGGGAGATATGGCTTCCCGGATCGCGCAGCTTCATATTATCGACATCCTGTTCATGGGAATGGCCAGCCGTGACTTTTCCACGTATGTACCAAGGCTGGAACAGTCCTATCTGAATGTTAAAAACTACCGCAAAAGCCGAGGAGGACATTGAAGACATGAATATTTTCATCCTGCGTGACGAAGAGCAATTTGTACAAACAGGCGCCAGCCTGATCTCGGGACTGCTGCATACGAATCCACGGGCAACCCTGGGTCTGGCTACAGGCAGCACGCCGATCGGCCTGTATACCAAGCTGATCGAGATGAACAAGCAAGGGCTGGTCAGCTTCGCGCAGGCGACGACATACAATCTGGACGAATATGTCGGTCTGCCTGAGAATCATCCGGAAAGCTACCGGACCTTCATGAACGAAAAGTTCTTCAACCATATCGATATTCAGATCGAGCGGACGCATGTGCCGAACGGCAATGCAGCGAATCTTGAAGAGGAGTGCCTGAATTACGACCGGATGCTCGAAGAGCACGGCCCGGTCGACCTGCAGCTTCTCGGCATCGGCCATAACGGTCACATCGGCTTCAACGAGCCAGGAGAATCCCTAACCGGAGGAACCCATTTGGTGGAGCTTCAGGAGAAAACCCGCACAGCGAATGCCAGATTCTTCCCTTCCTTGGACGATGTCCCGACCCATGCCATCACGATGGGAGTGGCCAGCATTCTGAAGGCCCGTCAGATTCTTCTTCTCGTTCGGGGCGAGGATAAAGCCGAAATCGTGCATCGCGCACTGAAGGGGCCGATTACGACGGAATGTCCTGCATCCCTGCTTCAGTGCCACTCCAATGTGGTCGTGCTTCTCGACCAAGGCGCAGGGAGACTGTTCGTATGAGTAACGGGAATTTAGCTCAAATACAGCTGCTGTACGGAAACGTGCTGACACCAGCAGGGCTCATCCAGGATGGCGTGCTCGCCATCGCTGGTGAGAAGATTGTTTACGCTGGTGAGGCCGCCGGATTGCCGGCCGAGCTTCAGCAAAATGATCCTCAAGTGCTCAAGCACCCGGATGGTTACATCATTCCCGGCTTCATCGATATCCATGTCCATGGCGGCAACAGCGAAGACTTCATGGATTCGAGCAAGGAAGTGCTGGATAAAATCACATCATTCCACAGCTCCCAAGGCACGACGGCGATGCTGGCGACGACGATGACCGCGCCTAAGGCGGATATCGATCGCGTGCTGCAGGAAGTACAGAACTACCGTAATCAAGAGATGCCTTATACCCGGCTTGAAGGCGTACATCTCGAAGGGCCGTTCATCAGTCCTAAATGGCCGGGAGCCCAAAACCCCGAGCATATCGTCCTGGCGAACATCGAGTGGCTTGAGGAATGGGTGTCCAAGTATCCGGGACTTGTTCGGCAGGTGACCCTTGCCCCTGAACGGGAAGGGGCTCTGGAAGCCGTAAAATGGCTTAACAGCCATGGTATTGTCGCTGCGTTGGGTCATACCGATGCGACCTATGAAGAAGTCGAAGCCGCCGTAGAGGCCGGTCTGAGCCATGGCGTGCACACATTCAATGCCATGACGGGACTGCATCACCGCAAGCCCGGCGTTGTCGGCGCCATGCTGAGCGATGACCGTCTGAGCTGCGAGATCATTGCCGACGGCATCCATGTTCATCCGGCAGCGATGCGCATTCTGGCTCGGATGAAGCCTCAAGACAAGCTCATCCTGATTACGGATGCGATGTCCGCCACAGGCATGCCTGACGGCGAATACACCATAGGCGATTTGCCTGTCGTCGTAGAGGATGGCATCGCTACGCTCAAGAGCAACCGTAATAGTCTGGCAGGCAGCACCTTGACCATGATCAAGGGCTTCCAGCTCCTCGTTCGCGAGGTAGGGTTAAGCCTGGAGCAGGCCTCCCTTGCCGCCAGCACGAATCCGGCCAAGAAGATCGGTATCCACGACCGCACCGGTTCGCTTGAAGCCGGGAAGCTTGCTGATGTACTGCTGCTCGATCATAAGCTTGAGCTGCAAGGCGTATGGATTCAGGGAACGCGCAAACATTAACCAGTAACAGCGATCGAATATAAAGAAACATGCAAAGGAGCTGCCTTGTTAGGGATGTACTCATCCTAACGGGCAGCTCCTTTGGCTGTAACGAATGTTGCGGTTTTACCGGCTGTTCCGGTTCCCGCCGAACCATCCATCGTCCGTATCGTTGTTAATCAGATTGCCCCGGGTATCATTCATGCCGTCACGTCCGCCAAGGTTAAGCGGGAAGATGCGGTTGATCCATGAACCGAAATCGCGGGCAAGCGTGCCGAACGTGTTGCCGGCATTGCCGTTGGTCGCAAATCCGTTCGCCTGCTGATAAAAATCCTGATCCGAGGAAACATAAACCTGCTGGATATGCGGAGCCGTTTTGCGAATTTTACTGCTGATTTCCTGGCGGATATGCTGCGGTACGTCATTGCCGTTGTTATTCGTGTTCATCATTCCCATATTGTTACCGTTATAAGTTCCATAAGGCACGCCGTTAATGCCTGTTCCGATTCGAGTGTCGTTGATGTTGCCATCGGTGCCTCTCGTACCCGTCATCGTGTTGGTACGCGGGGTGTTCATCGTATTGAAGCCGCCGTCGGCGAAGCCGTTGTTCCGCGTCGTTCCGCGAACCCCGAAACCGCGCGTATCCGCATTGCCGCCAAGCCCTGTACCAAAGCCGGTATTGTTATCTGTGGCACCTCTTGTGTTATCTGTCATATCCCGAAGAAGTCCGACACTGCCGGTGCTTGTGTTAGTACCGTTCAACGCATTGGCCCGGGTACCGTTTGTCATCGTTCTGCCGGTACCGGGACTAATTCCTGTCGTACGTCCGTTAATGCTGTCGGTTTGCGCTCCCGTATTTTGGTTGTCCAGAGCGAGCGAGACATAAGCGTTACGGTTCGTCACAAATACATGCGCGGAGCCTACTCCGCTGACGCGGGATACTTTGGCGGAAAGCTCCCGGCTGTATTTCAGGTTGGTGAGATCGTGCTGTGAACCTGTTTGCGTTTGGTTATTCCGAACGGAATTTAACCCGACGCGGCCGCCGTCGACATTATTCGTGCGCGTCGTATTGCCGTTGTTCGCATTGCCGTTGTTCGCATCGCCGCATCCTGCAACTGCGGTCATGCTGAGAAGCAGGGCCGCGGAGACGGTCAGGTTGAGGGCTTTCGATTTAATCATGTTCATCCTCCATCTCTATAATAAGTGTAGTAACACCGTTAGGATGGCTTTGCGGCAGTAGCGGTATGCTGAAAGGTTTTAACATGGAATATAAGTGTATCCCCGATTTAGCAGCTCTCCTTGATGCGAAACTCCCCATTTGCCACATAAAAAATGCCGATGGAGTTCCATCGGCATTGGATATGGATCGGTTTACGTACTTAACGGGCTCGGCTTCGCGCATAGTCCATAATATCGGCGATCGATTCCGCCAGCCTATACCTTGGCTTCCAGCCTAGCGATTTCAGAAGTGAGGCACCTTGCCCATAGGCGCTTCCTTTATTAAGCGAATCGGCTGATATAGGACTCGATTCTGGGCCCCAATCGATAGGCACCGCCTCCTGCGTCAAACCAAGCAGCGCTCGGGTCAGCTCTTCGAGCGTATGATTTTCCCCTGATTCGATCGGGTAGGTTACGCCGGGCGAACCATGGCTTAGTAAATATCCGTACGCACAAACCGCATCCCGCACGTCCAGGAAATCCCTGGATTCGTGGCGGGAGCTAATTTTGAATACCGGATGCGGCTTTCCCGCTTCACATTCTGCGATATACCGAGCCAGCAGCGTGCAAAAGCCCCTGGACTCGCCCGGTCCGATTAAATTGGATGGCTCCGCTAAAATAATCGGCTGGTTATACAGACTGTGCCAGGCGGCCGCGGCCCACGTGCCAAAGGTTTTGCTGAGACTGTACGGATGCGGCACAGCAGCCGGCCCTTTAGCCGGATCGATGCTGAGACGGGAGCCCACCATGAGGATGACGCAATCCGGACGATGGCGGCGCAGCGCCTCGAGCAAGTAAACGGGAGCCATCGCATTGCTCTCCATATATTGATCGGGGTGCTCCCAGGACTCGGAGGCTGAATTTTTTCCGGCCAAATGCAGAACATAATCCGGAAGGCTGTCCTTCACCAATCGATCGGTTTGCTCCCGATCCTCCAAATGGCATTCCTGCGGAAGCACATCCGGGATGGCCTTAAGACGTGCCATATCCCGCCCTGCGGCGATAACCGTGCAGCCCTGGCGGACAAAATACGCACAGGCATGAAGGCCGGTAAACCCGGAGGCTCCTGTAATGAGAAGCTTTTTCTTGTTTAATGTGCCTGCTGCCATTCATACATCTCCTTTAACATTTGAACATAATCGGGGAACGGATAAACGGCATCGAGCCGGGTATTCCGGAGGGTACGGTCCTGAACGAACGCATCGGACGGTACAACATGGACGTCTTGCTTTCCCCATATGTCCTTGAACAACAGCAGCAAATCGTATTTGCTAACCGGATTGGGATGCCCCAGATGGATCAAGCCTCCGACATCCTTGTTCATGAAGAAGTCGATGGCTTTTGCCAGCTCCAGGGTCGTGACTCCGTTCCATTTGACGGCACGGTATCCCGTAACTTCCCCACGCTGTTTCATGAACCAGTTAAACAAGCCGATTCCGCTCTGGCGGATCTCCGGACCGATGATGGAAGTCCGGATCGTCAAATGGTCAGGTTCCCTGACCTCACCCAGCGCCTTCGTGAGCGCGTAGGCGGAGATTCCATCGGGAAGATCATCTTCCCGATAGCCTCCTTTGTCCCCAAGAAACACACAGTCCGTGCTGATGTGGATTAGACGTGCCGAGATGGAATCCGCCAAATAACGCAAACGATGCGGGAGGAAGCCGTTGATATGATATGCATTTATTTTGTCATCCTCTGCCCGTTGATTCAAGACCCCGACCGCATTAATGATGATATCCGGCCTTACCGCCCGAACGACATGCTCCACTGCGCTCATATCGGTAACATCCAGCACCAAGCTTTTGGAATCGCAGCTGTCCCGGGTGGTGTAAAAGACATGGTGCTTGCCTGATTGCTGAAAGTATTGAACAAGCATATGCCCTGCCATTCCATTTCCCCCGAGAATGAGCATCTTCATGACAAGAAGCCTCCGCGCCGCAGGATATCGCGTATTTCATCTTTGTTCATCAAGTTGTGCTCGGAGCTGAAGCTGTTGAACGATACCTTCGGCAAGCCTTGATACCGCTCTTTCAGATTCGGAATGTCGAGGGTCGGAAGAATAACCAGATATTCGTCGTCATAGACAACCGTCGTCAAGCTTTCGAAATCACTCATCAGAATCTCATGGATTTTCTCACCTGGCCGTGTGCCGGTTTCAACCAGGCTGACTTCGCTTCGGCCGGATGCCTCAATCAGCACGTCCGCCAAATCGACGATCCGGCAGGTCGGCATCATCATCACGAAAATCTCGCCGCCAACGCTTTCGACGGAGGCTTTAAACAGCAGGGAGATAGCATCCTTCAGCGTCAGGAAAAAGCGCGTCATATTTTTATCCGTGATACTGATCTGGCCCTTCTGCCTAATCTGGCTGTTGAATACATGCACGACGCTTCCATTCGTACCTAGGACGTTACCGCCGCGCACGCAGACGAACTTGGTCGACTGACTCAGCAGGTTCGCATAGACGATCAGCTTCTCGCCGATCGCTTTGGTCATGCCGTAGAAATTGGACGGGTTGGCCGCCTTGTCGGTCGATATATAAATGACCTTCTTCACATTGTTTTCAATGGCTGCCTCGATCACGTGCTGCGTGCCGACCACATTGGTCTTCAGCGCCTCATAGGGATGCTCCTCACACACGGGAACATGCTTCAGCGCCGCCAGATGAAATACATAATCGACGCCTTGACAAGCCGCGGTAAGGGCCTCCTTATCGCGAATATCCCCGATCCGGAACGTCAATCGCGGATCCTCGAATTCACGGTCCATCGCTACCTGCGTCGCTTCGCTTCTGGAATAGACGATAACCTGCTTCGGATTCATCGGCAGCAGCTGGCTGATCAGTTCGTGGCCCCAAGAGCCTGTGCCGCCGGTCACCAAAATCCGTTGATTAGTGAACATTCATTTTCCCCCCAAGCACAAATTTTACGACGGTATGCGACACATTGTCCGCCAAATATCCCTCCGGGCATTTCCAGTCGCGGCTTAGCTGCGTCATGAGCTTTACCGCTCCGTGAATCCGATCGGCATCAAGGCCGGAAACGATATTGCTGCCGCAGTCCACTGTTTCGGGCCGCTCCGTCGTCCGTCGAACCGTCACCGTGGGCACATGCATGATGCAGCATTCTTCTTGTACGGTACCGCTGTCCGTAATAGCGCATAATGCCTCTTTCTCCAGCCGGACAAAATCAAAAAAGCCGAACGGCTCATGAAATTCGATCAGCGGATGAAGCGGAACGTCCGCTACCTCTTGCAAACGCGAAGCCGTCCGAGGATGCAGGCTGGTGATCAAACGGTGACCGAAGCTTTCCGCGACGGCATTCAGGCCTCTGAATATTTCTCTTAAATGCTCAGGCCGATCGACGTTCTCCGACCGGTGAATCGTTACCAGAAAGTACTTCCTGCTGGTTAAGGCCAGCTTCTCCATAATCGTGCTTTCGCTGACCTTGGCATCATAATGCTTCAGGACCTCATAGATCGGATTACCGGTAAGGACAATGCGCTGACTGGGAATCCCCTCCCGGAGCAGATGATTTTTGCTGTAGCTCGTATACGGCATATTGATGGTGGAAACCGCGTCGATGATTCGGCGGTTTTTCTCTTCCGGCACATCCAAATCAAAACAGCGGTTCCCGGCCTCCATGTGCACGACAGGATATCCCAGGCGCTCCGCCAATATGGCGCATAACGCGCTGTTCGTATCGCCAAGGAGCAGTACAGTGTCCGGCTGCTCCTTCTCCAAAATCTCCTCGATGCGGCTGAACATGATCGATAGCTGTCCACCCAAAGTGGCCTGCCGATCCTGGAGCACATAATCCGGGGCACGGAGACCCATCTCCGAAAAAAATATTCCGCTCAGCGTTTCCGTGAAATTTTGCCCCGTATGAACAAGCACATGCCGCTTCGCATACCGATCCAGAAGAGGAATGATCAAGCTTAGCCGAATAATTTCAGGCCTTGTACCCAAGATCGTCATGACTTTCATATTGGATTCTCCCTTGCCAACGTAATCACAGATCCGAGGGCGATCATTGAAGCAGCACGATCATTCTTCTGCTTTAAGCGGAGACAGCAGTCTGGTCCTTTGCTCTGCTAGTTCGTTGTGCTATGCCCTTCTTCGCCTCACGGACGTTCTGCGTAATCGACTCTTTATTGCCCGGCGCCTAGCTTTCCTAAGCTCTAATCCTCTGCTTCTGCGGGCAGTGCGCTGACGCGGAAACGAAAGGCCTCGCTTCTTCCGCTTCCGTCCCCGGCCTTTATGGCGTGATCCCGGCAGCAAATGCCGGAACTGGATCGACTTGTTGATTTGGAACCACGAAGGCTGCTCCGTCATCCAGCGCGTAACCATGCCGTTGACGCGTGCCCTGTAGAGTTCAGGACCGTAGACGGACACCACCTGCGCCCGGTTTTGCTGGCCCAATGCCTCCCCTTGATCGGATTGCTCCAGAACAACCGCTACCTTATCCGCTAAAGAGGCCGGGCTTGAGGGCTCTGCCAGCATCTGCGGACATCCTACAGCCGTAAGCATTTCCGCTAACCCGCCGGCAGCGTAGGCAACGACCGGTTTGCCATAGAGCAGTCCCTCAAGGGCCGTTAGCCCAAACCCTTCCGGAACCAGACTCGGCACCACCACGATATCCAGCGCAGGGTACACTTGCCCCATATCCTCCTGGGCGCCTGCAAATATGAACCGGCTTTTCGCGCCGGCAGCTTCGATGCGTTCCCTGCACTGCTTCTCATAGCCTGGATCCATCACGCTGCCTACGATTAGAAACAGCGCTTTGGGGTACGCGTCCTTAAGGGAGAGTGCCATGTCAATAAAATGATGCACGCCCTTCGTTTCGATGAGAAACGAGGAGATCATGCCGATAACCGGAATGTCCGGGCCGATGCCGAGCCTGCTCCGAAAGGATGCCCGATGTTCGGGCCACGTTTCGGGTTGAATGTCGAAATCGTTCCAGGACGGAGGAAGAATCGTCATCTTGGACTGCCTGACATCCACAGGAAAATGCTGAGCCACGGATTCGGAGATACTGATGATCCAGCTGCTGTATTGGTTGATCAGACTGGCCGACAGGTGGGCGTACCCGTTATTCGTAATCATCTCGGTCAGCTGCCACAGAACCGGGATACCCAGCTTCTTTCCCGCTACAGCCGGAAGCAAATGCACGCAGGTGTTGGTAACGATGACGCTCGGCGACTCGCCAGCGATCCACTGGACGAAGGAGCGGAATACCGAAGTGGATACGAGCCTGTCAGCCTCGGCAAGCAGGCCCGGACCGGGAGTGTATATCCCGTGCAGCAGAGGAACCTTGTAGATTCTGACATCATGCCCCGACGCTCTGGCAAGGGTTGTCAGTCTGCCTTCATTCGGAGCAACCAGAACGCATTCGAAATAAGGAGAGATTTGCTGGCAGAAGAACAGGAGCAGCTTTTCCGCTCCCGTAATGCTTGTCGGATTACAAACGTGCGAGAATATCAACATCTTCGGTTTAAGGACCATCGGCATTGTCCGCATCTCCAGTAACCGTGGTTTGAACGCAGTACCGGATGCGATCCACCTCCTTTTCACCCAGTTGGTACAATATATTAGAGAGACAAAGATACCGTAACGACACTTGTTCCTCCAGCATTCAACTATTTATGGCTTCATGCCCTTAAGGAAAGATGACCGAGAGCAGCGTATTCAGGCGGTGCGCATAGGTATGCTCCTGATACGTTCTCTCAAGCGCGCGGTGCGCAATGTCTTTCCGATGCTGATCATTCGCAAGATAATATTCGATTTTCTCCAGCAGCTCGCTTTGCGAGCGATACGTTTCAATCTCGATGCCCGGCGTATAAAAACGCGCCATATCCTCACGCTCATCAACAAGCTGCAGCGTTCCGCAAGCATTGATCTCGAACGTCCGCGGATTCGGCGATGCCGCAGGAATTCGGCCGCTGTTCTGATTGATATCATCGTCATCGACAGCCCGGTGCAGGTTAATGATGATTTTGGCGCTGTTGTAGACGTCTGCAGTATCCGCAGGACCCATCCACTTATTGACTTCGATCCGGTTGTTAAATCTGGCGTACCCCGGAAGCCGTTCCCACCAGTTGCCGCTGATGAACGTGCGATGCCGCATCAGATGATCCATAATGGGCTCGAAAAAACGGATCCGTTTCGGGTAAGCCGTGCCGACGAATCCGATGTCCCGGCTCGCTGCAGCCGGCATGGCGATGGGGCGGTAATGGATCGGGAATGCGCCGAACGGCAAATAGTGAACCTGTGCGCACCCCAAATTCTGATAATGCGCTACGCAGTTGAGCTCCAGCGTAAATATATAATCATAGTGATGAATCCAGCCCACCGATATATCCGTGTAGTACGGATCATCCGTCATCCAAACGGCGGTTCGCAGTCCCATTGACCGAATGGCGTCCATCTGATCCACAGGCATATACATGCCGTCCAGCACCAATACAAGATCCGGTCGGGTTCGGCTAGCCTCTGCGGCCACATCCTGCTTCGCATCGGACACGGTCACTTGCGTAACCATCGTATGCAGGGTAGCTATAATCGCCTCATCGATCGGAGAGTACGGAAAGCCTTTACCCGAGCTGACAAATAATACGTGCAGATTCCGCAGCGGAGGTGCGTACACCACCCGGTTCACGATTCCTTGCGACTTTCCACGGAAATAACCTTCCATATAACCCTGGTGCAGGCCGGAGCTGCGCCCTTGCTGGTAGGCATCGGCAGCAGCACGCTTCGGGCCTGCGGCAAACATTCTGGGCATCCGCTTCACTCCTAACGTTTTTGAGTTTTCCGACACAAGCATTCGTTCATAACGGAATTTTTCCCAGCAGCTCGGGAAGCCTGTGCGCATAGGTGTGCTTAGACATCGTAGAGGCAACCGCACGCATGGCTATGCTCCGGCGGTGATCCTCGTTCGCAAGATAGTAGGAAATCTTCTGCTTCAGCTCCTCGACCGAACCGAACGTTTCGATGTCGACGCCGGGTGTATAGTACATGGTTAAATCCTCGCGGATGTCCGTGAGCTGCAGTGTTCCGCAAGCATTGATCTCAAAGGTCCGCGGGTTGATCGAGCGTCCTTGCAGATTCATAATGTTGCGATTGTCGCTCCCTCTTTCGCTTGGGCGGTGCAGATTGATCACGATCTTCGCCCCGTTATAGAACTTCACGGTTTCGGCTGCCGGGATGAATCCGCTGTACACGAAAGGCGACAACTCCTTGAAGCGGGCCAGCCTCTCCCAAAATCCGCCGATAATGCGCACGCGCTTACCGGCCAAAAACGGAGCCAGCTCATCGAACAAGGCGGCTCGGTTTCGGAAGGCGTTGCCGATAAAGCAAATATCCGACTGATAGGCAGGCCCTGCCATGGTCGGTGTAAACAGCTCCGGATGAACCGCGAGCGGCATATAATGCACCTCCCGCGCTCCCACGCTTTGATACAGCGGAACACAGCTGAGCTCATGCGTGAACACGAAGTCAAAGTGCCGGGACAGCTCGGGCGTTTCATCCGTGAAATAGGGGTCATCCACGAACCAGATCGCCGTCCGGAAGCCCTGCTCACGCACTTGGTCCAACGATTGACGGAAGGAGTCCGGAAATACATGCAGACCGTTCATGACCAGAACCAGGTCCGGTTGTACCGACAGCGTCGTCTCCAGCAAGGCTTCGGGCTGCCCGACGATGCATTTGCGGACCATGCCGCCCAGCGCCTTCGTGACCCCTTCGTCAATCGATTCAAACCCTTGGGGAATGTACAAAATTTTTGCATCGAAAAATGGCGGCGCTGCAGGCGGTATGCGCTCCACAAGAGCGCGATATCCTCCTACGCGGTAGCCCTCGTTATAGCCGGCCTGATAGCCTTCCTTCTGACCTTTACGCATCGCTAAACTCACGGCTTTTCACCCTGTCTTTTGTGAGATTTGCTCAGGTTCATATAACTATATGCCGGGAGGACGGATGCATCATGGACGACTGTCCACTAAAGCCAAGAAATTGGCGCATGCCCGTTATGCATGAAGGCTTGTCCCATCCAAAAAGCGGTTCTCATGGATGGTCTGTTCCATGAGAACCGCTTGAAGCAGCTCCTTCATGAGATTGGAGGGGGAGGGGCCGCCAGACCGTCTTCATAGCCTTTCGCGAATCCGGCTTTGAAGCCTTCGTCATAAGCTTGGCTGAAGCCTTGATTATAGGCCTGGGAAGATACCGGAAATGCGCGTCCGACCCTTCTCAATCGGTAGCGTCCCCGTGCTCCCCGGCGCCTGGACAATCCGGATTTGGCCCGGCGCCGGCGTCTCGGGCCTTGAACCACCTTCAGACGATGCATGCCGGGAAATACTCTTCTGCTGCCGGCCGGCCGAATTCTTCCTCTCTTTCGTACGGCAGAAACCTTTATTTTCATGTCAAAAAGCCTCCTGTCCCGCATCAATTCATTCTTGCGATGTTCTCATTCGGGCTTGCCGAGCATCCGTCCGCTAGCCAGGGCGATGTCGGATTTCCCGTCTTCGTCCGGTTCAGCGATATGCCGGTCAGCATCTCAGTCATCACCGACTGGTAAGCGGTCAGAAGCCTGATATTCTCCGCAAGCGTACGCGCAGTCACATCGGAGTGGGCTGAAATGTCGGCGATGCTCTCCAATATACCGGCAAGGGCCTCCTGGCTTCTCGCAATCGACGAGACGATCGCAACTCTCGCCGCATGTTCACGGTGAGTGCGCGTCATCATTAATCGGAATCTCCAAAGTCAAATTCATCAAACCCTCCGCTAGCGCTCCGCTCCTCCGTACCGATTGCGATCCGCAAATTCCGGCATAGTCCGGATCCGATCCGTGTCAGCCCCTCAATCTGCTCCACGATTTGCTCGTGAATGGTCAGGGTATCCTTCAAGCCATTCATGGCAGAGGGCTCCTGCGAAACGACCCATTCACGGACTTTTTCCGCTTCAACGGCCTTCCCCTCCAGTATCAAAGAGGTCTCCCGCTGAATAGCGACAGCTGCATCCAGCATACGCATCAAAGACTCTTCTTTGCTCACTTTATATTCCCGCCCTTGTCATCCGGTGTAGGACCGGTTATTCTTCCTCATGCTCCCGAAGCTCTTTCAGCACGATCTCCAGGTTATCCGCCGCAGTCTGCTGCAAATCGGCCATCGCGTTCAGGTAGGCTACGATGCTGCGGTTGATTTGCTCCGCCTGACCGCCGGAAGACCGCGCTCCATCGGCCACTCGGAACTCATATTCAGGCAATGCATGTATAATTTGCGCCATGCGAACAGCAGAATGGCGCTGCGCCTCCAGAATCCGAGCCAACTGCTGCTGAGAATGCGAGAGATGCGCAAGCATATCATCGATCCGGCTTTCCATGTCAGTACACTCCTTCACTCTCATCTACCCTCCAGCATATGCGGAGAAGGGATTCCCTGTGCCAAACCCTTCATCTTCATGCTTTTTCGATCACAAGCGGAAGCTTGCCAAGAACACAAAAAAGCCGCCGGAATCACGTAGCGGCCGTTTCGTTCTCTTCGAATAGATCCGATCGGAGGATGCACTGCGGCTTCTCCAGCCGTTCAAGCCACTTCTGCAGATGCTCCTCCACCGTTGCTGCGCCCTCGTCCTCCCATCCGGTTTCGGCCGGCACTTTCCGCCGGAACATCACGCAGCCGATCCTGCCCTTTACCGTCTGCTGCTCGGGAAGTGCAAACTGCTCCGGAATTGGTTCAGGCAGGCCGCCCCAAGCTCCGGACGCAGCATATACGACCTTGGCTTCCGGATGATGCTCAAGCTCGTAAAGCATTTCGCCAAGCCAGTTATCGCGTACAGGAGCGGAGCCGGCCAACACGGCAATGTACTCGCCAAGCGAAACCTTCATGGCCCGGTTGACGACTTGAACCAGGGTTTCCCCCTGGTCGCCTCTAATATGCCGGAGCGCTCCGCTTCGGTCGTGAAAATACCGCCTGCTGGCAACCGTCGCACCGGCATCCGCAATAAGCACCTCGTAAGGATGGCGCGTTGCCGCCTCTAATTGCTGGATAACGCCGATCACCCCATCATCGTGAGGACGGGCGGGAATAATGATGCTCGGTCCTTCGAATACCGATCCTCTGTCTTCCCGCCCGAGCTG
Source organism: Paenibacillus ihbetae (assembly GCF_002741055.1). Classification (NCBI taxonomy): domain Bacteria; kingdom Bacillati; phylum Bacillota; class Bacilli; order Caryophanales; family Paenibacillaceae; genus Paenibacillus; species Paenibacillus ihbetae. The sequence continues at coordinate 1,683,375 of NZ_CP016809.1, forward strand.
ATACCCCAATGCATATCCCGCTTGGTAACCGGCGCGGTAATGGCCGGAAGCCGTCCCTTTTTCCTCTATAGGATGGAATGCTATGCGTGCAGTGCGGCGTCTGTTCATGGCAGAACATCCTTCATATGAGCAGCCGCCTCCTGTAAGGACTCAAAGGTGCCGGCGTCACACCACCACTGCTGCAGAATGTCATACATCAGCCTGCCGTCGGCAGCGTACAGATTGTTGACATCCGTAATCTCCAGCTCGCCTCTCTCCGAAGGATGGATCCGGCTGATGATGTCGAACACCGCATCATCATACATATAGATTCCGGTCACTGCTTGACGGCTGCGGGGATTAATCGGTTTCTCCTCGATGAAAAGGAGCTTTCCGCTCCCGTCCTCGGCAAATACGGGCACGCCATATCTATGCGGGCGATCGGTCGGGCTAAGCAGTACCATCGCGGTTCCCGGAGGCTGCCCCATATATTTCTGAATGAATGGCTTCAATTCATCCTGAAACAGATTATCGCCAAGCAGAACGACAAACTTTTCCCCGGGCCGGATATAACCTTGCGCCAGCTCCAGCGCTTCAGCAATCCCGCCGGCCTGTTCCTGGACTCTGTAGGTCAGGTTCACGCCGAAATCCCGGCCGTTCTCCAAATACTCTGCATATAATCCAACGGACTTGGAGCCGGTAATCAGCATGATATCCTCGATACCGGCTTGACGGAGCTTGTGAATGCCGTATGCGATCATCGGATGCCTGCCTACTGGAAGCAGGTGCTTATTCATATATTTCGTTAGCGGAAGAAGACGGGTTCCGTTTCCTCCCGCCAGCAATACCCCCTTCATGATGCGTCACCTCTCTCCTCGATGAACTGTAACGGATCCACCTTCCATTTATCTACAAACCGCCTGCGGTTCCGCTCCACCAACTCTTGGAACCCTCCGGGATACCGGTTTCGGAAGCTCGCGCTTCCCTCATGGTGTACCAGCACATTACCGGCTACCAGCAGCTTGAATCCGGCCAGGCGGGCACGATAGCAGTAATCATCATCCTCATAATGTCCCGGGGAATACATCTCATCCAGCAGGCCGATACGCTCCATGACCGTACGTTTAAACAGGTAGCATAACCCGACGATGCGGTGGACTTCCCTCCACTTTGCGGGGTCTGGCACATTCCAGGACTCGGCCTCGCGAATAAAGCCCGCTAAATCGCTGTATCCGACCTTCACCTGCTGGATGCCGCTGGCGTAATTCGTTACAGGTCCGACAATCCCGATGTCTTCCCTGCTGTACAGCGCATCCAGCATATAGGACAGCCAGCGGGGCGAGGCAAAGCAATCGTTATTCAACAAGAGCAGATTGTCGCCGGAAGCGATCCGCAGGCCGCGATTGCAGGCAACGGGAAACCCGGCGTTGTCCGGAAGGGATACAAGCGTCAGCTTCTCACGAATACAATATGCAGCTGTACCGTCACGGGAACCGTTATCCACCACGATTATTTCATAGGGCACGCTGGTGTGGGCCCGGATATGCTCGACACAGGTCCGAAGAAGATGAAGCCCGTTAAACGTTGGAATAATAATGCTCGTCAGTCCGCTCATATACCGTTCCTCCGTATTGCGAATTCGTCCCGGGACACCTGTCCCCATTGCAGCCGGGTGCCGGCATTCTTCATGGCTTCCACCAGGGCCTCGATATGATCTCCGATGATCATCCGGGCTACCGGGTTATCCTTGCCCCGGTTCATCGTTCGTCTACGGTTAACGCTGAGCACATCTACCGTATGAACCGCCTGGATTCGAAGTCCTGCCCGGATGGCAAGCGTCTGCGCTTTCGGCGGAACGGCAAGGTTGTCGTATCCGATGATCTCGATCGCCCTTCTTGTCAGGGCGTGAGGGACAGCGGTCATCGAATTCGCCTCCAGGTCATCACGTCCAAGCATCCGGTTAAGAAAGGTCTTGCAGCGGGTGACCTCATCCTGCCGGTCAAACGCAGGCAAGAGAGGCATAATATCATTGAGCGCCACATCCACGCCCCGGTCTGCCGCCACCAGAAAGGCGGACAGCAAATGAGCGGACACCGGCATATCACCGTCAATAAACAAAACGAAATCTCCCGTACTCATCTTGGCTCCGATTCCGCGCGCCACATCATGCCCAAGCCGCTCGGCGATATGAACGACGATCACGCCGTCGAAGGAGCGTGCTGCCGCAAAACTGCCGTCCTGGCTTCCGTTCACCACCACAATAATTTCATGGAAGGGAAGCTGCTTGAGCTCTCTCAGTACGGCCGGCAGCGAACCCGCCTCGTTGCAGGCAGATACAACCACCGAAGGACGGCCTGTCAGCGGCGGCATCAGCGGGGCGGGAATCTGGCGGCCGGAGCTTCGGGCGAAGCCGCCGCGGAAGGATTCCGCAAGACCGGGCAGCAGGCGAAACAGCTGTCCGGCCGGCAATGCGGCCGACGCCAGCCACTGCCCGAACGCGGTCGCTGCGGCGCCTCCTCTTCTTCCTGCCAAGCGGCCTGCCATCGCTGCCGCCCTTCCCCACCTGCCGCTCCGCAGGAAACGTAAGCCCGCATGCCGAACTGCGCTTCTTCGCGGCCGCCTCCGGCTGCGCCGGCGGAATAGGGCTGATGCTTTGGGGCCATGCCTTTTCACACTCGTCACCTCACCATGCTCCGTCTTCGTTCGCCATCATGAAATCCTCCGCGGCAACCGCGCTCGCCCGCCAATGCAGCCAGCGCCTCCAGATGATCGCCCAGCACAAGCCTCTCGAGCGGATCTCCTCCGGCAGCCCGGCCCGGGTTCAACCGTCCGACCTCCACCCGATGCACAGCCTCGACGCGCAACCCCCTGCACACCGCCGCAGCCTGAGCCTTCGGCGGCACGGACAGGATCTCGGATCCGATCGTCTGCAGAGCACGACGGCTTATGGCATGCGGAACAGCGGTCATGGAAGCTCCCCGCAGATCTGGCCGGCCAAGCATAGAGTTCAATGTATATTTCGCAAGAATGACCCGATGCACTGGCGATCGGTCAGTTGGACCCGTATAATCGTTTAATGCCACATCGACTCCGGATTGTACCGCATGCACAAACGGCTTCAATTCGCCGGAAGGTATCACCATATCGCTATCCGTAAACAATAAGATCTGGCCCATAGCCGCCTGTGCGCCTACGCTTCTTCCCACATCATTGCCAAGCGGGTCGGCAAAAGACAGAACCTTCGCCCCCATACGCTCCGCCGCCATTTCTGTATGGTCCCTGCAGCCATTTGCTACAACGATAACCTCCGTCGCCGGATGGACTGCCCTTGCTTCGGCGATCACGGCGGCAATCTTGCCGACTTCATTCATGGCGGGGATAATGACCGATACCAACGGGTCCGGATGATTCTGCCTCGGAATCGGCGGTTCAAAGGAACGGTAGCTCAGCCGGTTTACCGGTGCCGTCTCCGGGATCAGCGGCGCGGAAGGGCGCCGGGCCCTTGATCTTCTTGATCTTAACCGCTGCACCTTACGCATGATCGTATTCCTCCTCCGCATAGGGGTCGCTTTTCTCCTCGGCAATCTATGCTATTGTATGTTAGACATCCGGCACCGTAACGGCATATGTACTGCCATCTCTACTCGACTTGCCCCCGCGAATCCTTCATGCATAAAAAGGGCTGGAGTCTTCTCCAGCCCTGCTGACGGGTATGCTCTGCCTACTTCGAGCCGATCGCAATCCAGGACAGCCACCCTTCAGCCGTTTGGCAATCTTGGGGTCTTGTAATTCCTACAACGGCCTGCAGCTCGTTTTTGGCGCGAACCCCCGCCTGGAATGCCGGGTCATTGCATGAAACGACCATCACGTAATTTCCGTTCGGGTAATGGGCCTGCAGTGTTACGGATACATCCATTTCCGTTGCGCCTTCAGGGAATACAAACGGAAGTTGGCCGAACTGCTGCATCACCGGCCGCTCCGCAACTCCCTGAACAGGATTAAAATTCAGATGCTCCAATTCCACGGAATTCAACGCAATCTTGGAGGATGTAATCGATTCAGGAGACAGATGAATGCTGTACACGGAATAATCTTCGATGGCTTCGCTTCGCACACTCCGATGCTTAAGATGGGAAGCGCTGATCGTATCCTCGGCCAAAGCATAATCCGAGCCGCCGTTTGCCCGATCGGCACCGGCCGTTAAATTTCCCCTGAAGGCGGATGTCCGGAGACGTCCGGAATATCGCCGGCAAGGGCGTATCCCTCTTCCTCTCGTAATCCTTCTGGCTTTGTTCACTGTCGGCTCTCTCCTCTGCTCTAATCGTTACATTCATCCTATTCGGGAAGGAGGGCTCCTGCCACTGCGCCCGGATTTTGCGCACGGACATGTTATTTCCCGGGCTATAAGCTGGTGGGCTCCCGGGGTTACTTGCAGCCGGTATACTAAATTCATTCCGGGCCGACCCGTTCTTGAAGATTCTTGTAAAAAAAGGCGCCGCTAAGGACCGATTGCTAGATTCTATTGATGTACACCGTTAAGAATGCGGATTTTTGCTGTATGCAGCTTGCAGCAAATCGTCGGGCTAGATCGTCCGCATCAGCTGTACCCAGCGTTCCGCGGTATGATCCCATCTGAAGCGCTGGCGGACCGCTTCACGGCCAGCCATCCCAAGCCGAATGCGCAGCTCCTCGTTGTTCAGCAGACGGTCAATCTGTTCAACGAGACCGGTCTGCAGCTCATCTCCTTTGACCAAATATCCCGTAACGCCGTTTTCAACGATCTCCGGTATTCCTCCTGCACTTGCGGCAATAACCGGCACTCCGGCTGCCATCGCCTCTACGTTCACGAGTCCGAACGCCTCCCTTGGAGCCGACGGGACGACAACGACATCCGCCAGCGAGTACCAGTCCGCGATAGCCGGATACGGAACAAAGGGGCGAAAATGCACCCAATTCTGATAAGGCCTTGCCGCTTGCTTCAGCTGACGGACATAAGCGGTTTCCCGGTCGGATCCGTATGCCGCGCTTCCGACAATAAGAAGGAGGATATCCGGATGTCTTTCGACCAATTGAGGCAATGCTGCGATGAGATGGTGGACGCCTTTATCCGGAATGAGCCGCCCGGCAAACATAACAATACGGCGTCCGCTCCAGCCATAGTGCGCCAGCTTTCCCTCTTTGAGCGCTTTGGCCGCCGGACTGAACGGCGGTGTGAAATGCTCGAGGCGGACACCGAGATGATTGATCGTCATTTTCTCTTCGAGCCATGGGTAAGTCGAGGTTATTTCCTCCAGCAAAAACCGGCTGTTAACGACAATTCCGTCCATCCAGCGGGCGATGCTCCCAAATCGCTGCCGGCTTATATAAGGCGGGGAGATAAAGGTATTCGAATGAAGATTCAGCACGATTTTAATATCCGGAAGATGCAGCTTCAGACGCTGGGCCAGCAGCGGGCGGTTGTGCACTTCGATGATGTCGGGCCTCCACTTCTGAAGTCTTCGCAGCAGGGAGGGGTAGTAGCTGGCACCGGCCGGCAGGCGGTAGCACGGTACTCCCCCAATCGTGTCTTTGACAGGCAGTCCTTTGCCCACCACGCCATAGATTCGGACATCCATCGCCTCTTGAGCTAAAGGAATGATCTGCTCGACGACCCGCTCTACGGAGCTGCTCCTTCCTGATGGAATGACAAAAGACCCCGGCGTCACGACCGCCACCTTCCGTAAACTCATATCTTCACATCCTTCTCGAAGCATATCTATTCTAAAATTTCCTTATCACCCCTTGGGACTCCCGCATTTTATAAATTCGCGGCAACCTGTTTGGCGTAATGAATGGATATGTTCCACACATATTGCGATGCTCTCCTCCGGTGCGGATAATGACCGTCCCTATGTGCCGCTAACTCCGTCCCATTGGGGAGCGAGCATGCTCGCCCGAAAGAATAGGCCAACCATGCACGACACCCGTCCATCCGGGACAAACTTTCCCGTGCATACGATGATATACGAAAAAACTACAAGATTTGTGGCAGCAAGGAGGATGACCATGCATCCGGAATTTGTCGGCATTCTGCTTAATAACAGCACGTATCGCAGAATTTCCAGCGGGAGAATCGGTACCGAATCACTGAGCAACTATGAAGAAGCAGCTGCCCTGTACGGACTGGTTCCTTGTTTTTTTACCCTCCGCCATATTTCGCTTGAAACCGGGGAGGTCACCGGATTTATGCCGAAGCGTCCGTTCGGATACACACGCGTGCGCATTCCGATTCCCCGGGCGATTCATATGCGGGCCATTTACTCCCATCGGCGGGAACGCTCCCAGATTGAAGAGCTTATCAAGCGCGGGTTCTTCGTTTACAACGGCCGCACCCGCTACGGCAAGGACGCTATACATCGTATGCTGGAGCAGGACCCTGAGGTCACACCTGCCCTTCCGCAAACGGTAAAAGCTACCGCTGCCTCCATTCGAACCATGCTTCACGAACATGGCGACCTGGTCCTGAAGCCCTGCAGCGGCAGCGTAGGCGTGGGGATCATGCGTTTGCGAAGCAGTCCACCGGGCAGCTTGCTCACTTACTCCCGGTCCTCTCCATCCGCGAAGGGCTGGCGAACCGTGAAGCTTGCAGCCGGAAGTCTGCATCCGCTGATCTACCAGCGGATCCGGCGTGCTCCCTTTCTTGCCCAGGAACGCATTCCGTTGGCCGAGTATAAGGGACGCCCTTTCGACATTCGCGTAACGGTTCAGCGTGGTGGCAGCGGAGCCTGGGAGGTGGCAGGCATGTTCGCCAAAACCTCGCCGCCGCGCACATTCGTCTCGAACATCGCCCAAGGCGGATCGGCTTACCAGGTCCCGTATATCCTGCAGAGCAGCTTGCCGCAGCTGCCGGTTCCGCTCACGATGGAACGGATCACGGAATTTTCGCTGCATATCGCCCGCGTACTGTCCTTGTTTATACCGTATGCAGCGGACTTCGGTCTCGACATCGGAATTACGGCGGATGGAAAGCTATATTTCATCGAATGCAACGGATGTGATCAGCGTTACGGATTTTTGGAAGCGGGGATGGAAGGAGCGTGGAGAACCGCTTACCGCAATCCGATGGCCTTCGCCCGTTATCTATATGATCACCAGGCATGGCCCGATTACTAGCCGAACTTCATTAATCTGAGGTCCGTTGCGAAATTATAAGGGCGTCAGGCACAGAGGCAAAAGACGGGCTAATCAAGCATTTGTGCAGCTCGATTGGACCGTCTTTGTTTTGACGCTTTAAGCTCTAATACTACAAACCAACCATAGAGGTATTAATGCGGAACCCTGGAATGGAAGTCCCCCTTACTGGATTTGTCGCCATGATAGAATACGACATCGCCATCAAGCAGGCTGAATCGGTGCCCGTAGGGATCCATATAAGAGCTTGTGAACCCCTCCAGCCTCCATTGGTTCATCAACGGAGCATGGATATACTGCAGATGCGGCCTTGCCGTGTTGCCATCTCGGATCGATTCGAGGTTAAACCGAACGATGACATACCCCTTTTTGAGGAAAATATCGGACTTTTCATCCAATCGCCGGGTTCGCCCGTACTCTGCAAGATTCGTTCCTTTCTTGACGACATACACGTCGGAGGGTAGGCTGTATTCCCCATACCACCGCTGGATTGCGGCGTTGGCCCGCCCGGCATCCACCGTTGCCGGCAGCCCGGCTTTCGGACCGATCATCGTACGCACTCCTGACGGAAGCAGAAGCCAGTCATACCGGCCGACCCAGGTCTTGGATTTGCTAAGCTTCTCGATATACTGCTTGGTGAACGCTTCAGCGGGCATGCCGGTTGATACCCCTCCGCGACGGTACAGATAGTCGGCTGTATCCCGAAGCTCTGCTGCTGGAACGTTTCGAAGCCGTTCGTTCAGAACGACATAACGCTTCTCTGTGTCCTCAGGGGAGCCGATTCGTATAAACTTTCGATCTCCGCTGTGATAGTACAGATCCACCTCCTGCCGTCCCGAACCGTCCTTGCCCACAAAATAAAAGCTTGGCGTGATCGCGATTCCGTCTGCGGCGCCGAACATATTGCCCTTCGTCTTCAAATCGAATTTGAAGTGATAGCCTGTCTTCACGGCAACATTGTTATACCCTTGGGCGGGATGCTTCCCGGGGGCGATCGGAAGCGTGTAAGGAGCGGTATTTCCCCGGATCCCGCCATCGATATCCCGAAGCCCCGTCCAATAGGAGACGCCGCTTGGAGCAGCGCTTCCCTTCTGCTTGCGGAAGACCCCCTCCCAGTTATAATCCGCGATATCGGTTATACGAAAATCATACAGCCGTCCGATCACCTCTACCGGCTCGATATCTGTAGCAACATGGTGGGCCAGATCCAGATTCGCGTCCGGCTGCGTCGTATAATCGGTTGGCGCATTCTCGGCAATCGTACGAAAATACACCTGATAATCCCCTTCATCAACCCAAACCGGGAGGAAAAACGCCGTATCGAGCTGGTTCGTCGGGATCGTGATCCACGTATTCTTCGGGTAGAACGTCCGTTTATCCCCGCTGTACACATCAAACGGAAAGTATACCTGCTTCGACCTTACATACTTTGCATAGTCCCGGTTTCCGTAACCCGGAATATTGCGATGCGGTCCGGACGTCGGGAAACGCACCGTAAACGGCCTGTCCAAAATAAAGGCGGACCGGTTCGGATTCGGCACCGTCTTCTGATTATGAGCCCGATCATCCGTCACGGAGGAATAATTGACTACGGGAGTATGAACGGTGACCGGATTGATCCCGTAAATCGGGAACTCCTTGTCGCTGCCGCCATTTACGCTACCGGGGAGGAGGTCATAAGCGATCGTACCGGCGCTAGTTGTGTTCGCCCGGTTGGCCTTATCGCTGCCAATCACGTTGCCGGGACTGTACAGCACGTTTTCGTGGATCGGAGGCGGCTCGGGAATACTTCCCGGCGCGGGACCGTTTTCCATGGTTCGGCGGCTGTCCATAACCGTTGTTCCGTTAAAAATGAGGGCGTCATTGGTGACCTCCACTTTGTCCACGCCGGCCTCTGCGATGCTTTGCAGATTTTCGCTAGGCGGGGATGGCTTGCTCTTGTGCGAGCTGCCTCCGTAGGAGCCGGACGGTGCTACGATCGGGTCCGGCGGTGACGGCGGATAGAAGGCCCCCGTTTGGCTGATCGAATACTGCGGCGGCTGATAGCCTTGCGGATCAAGACGGATTTCATTGCCGGGGAGGGCATAATTTCGGAGCAGGCCATGATGGATTTTGTATACTTCCAGATTGTCGATCACCCAATAGGAGTAGGGTCGCTTTACCGTATACCGCTCCGTTACTTTCTCCTCCGCCTGCTGGGGATCCGGTACCGTGGTCGGCTTACCGTCCGGTCCATTTGGTCCGGGCCTGCCGGGATCCCAGTGCAGTGTCCAGCTCTTCTCCACATTCACTTCAAATGTGCATACCCCGGTCATTTTGACAAACGTGTTCTGGACAAGATAGCTGCGAGCCAAAATGTTCCCGTATAAGCTCTCGGAGGTAGGAATCCCCTGCAGCACGTCAAAGCGTTCGCTGCCACGCTGATCGGCCAGGATCTTCGCCGTCACCACCGGGTCCATATACCGTCCGTTGATCGTCTGCCCTGGAGCAGGCTCCGTGCAGGCTGCGGTTGACGGGTCCGGCGGGGGCGGTGTGTCCCTGGCCGGTTCATAGTAAAAGTACAGATAATAGGTGGGGAATGAACCGTCATAGGTAAAAGGATACGGATCCCCCGGCGTAAACGAACCGCCGCTCGGAGCCGCTACTGTACTCTTCTTATGCCCTTTGTATGTATAATCCGCATTGCCCGGTGTGTGCGTAAACGCATAGGGTTTATCCTTCTCCAGCTTTTCCTCCCGGTCGGAGAAGCCGGGGACGCCATTGAGCGGTTTCCCTGTCGTGGTGTAGTGTTTGATAATTGCATTTCCTTCTGCCGGCTCGAGCTCGATTTCGAATAAGGTGGGGAAGTAGTAGCGCCAGCCTTCGACGAGTGGTTCAAAGTGTTTTCCGTTTTTATCCATCTCCTCTTGTCTCCGGTCAATAGCCATTGGAGCTACTAGCAGAGCATCAGTAACATACACAGGAACGTTGGCTATGTTAGTACCTTTTCCTGTCCATTGTCTTCCAGAAAAAAAATATGAAGGTGACGTAGCTCGTATGTAATAATCTCTAGGATTCTGAGCCATTTCAACGGAACGTGAAGCTTCAAAGATTTTATCCCCATACAGCCTGTTATAATCAAATTTGCTTACCCGAATATCCTTTATTTTACGAGAGGAGTTAAACTCAAACATGTAATCAAAGCCGTCTACATCTGTCTTACCGCCAGGTGGTGAATTAACCCATTGCCCAGCAGCATTGCTCCAAGTTTCATAGTACACCATTCCAACAAAATAAAATTTATCGTGGTTGTTGGGATCTTGAAACATCCGATTGACTCCGATCGCTTCTGCTTTACCGGGATTTATAATAAGTACAGTAGTGACTAGCACTAGGAAGGAAAACGTAATCTGAGCAAACTTTTTTAATTTCGCACTCAACATACCGTGACTCCTTATTTAAATGGATTAATGAGTGCCACGATATAGTCATCAACTTTGTACGTGCTGAAGGCAATGTAATCAGCTTTATTTATTTTAAATTTGGTGTAGTCATGGGCCTGGATGTATTTTCCTGTTTGAAATTTATCCGTACCGTTTACGACCGGATAATAATTTGTTGCAGTACCATCCCTGTTGTTCTCGAATGCATTATCTACCCCGGTACGATATTTTGCATAATCATTTTTAACCATAAAGAAAATTGGTGTTCCCCTCTCTGAACTGCGAATGGCAATGTATTCATAACCTTTTCTTTTCACTAACTTGATGTCATAAATAATCTCACCATTACCTAGCTTGATTGGCAACTGTTTCGTCGTAATAACCTTTATCCCTTTGAATAATTGACCAACATCCGTAGTCTTTTCAAATAAATACGGATTTTTCATATACGCCTTAAAATCACTCAACGGCCGCAGCTTAAATTCCGCATCATCCGTATTCCGGAAGGTCTTCTCCCCGATCCAGACCCACCGGCCAACCTTATCCCACTCCACCTTCTCGCCCAGCCCTTCACTTACGAGCCGCAGCGGCACAAAGGTGCGGTTTTGTTTCACAATCACCTTCGTCCCGTAGTCTTTCGATTTCCCGTTTACCAGGGCGCTCGTTTGGCCTACTGTCAATTTAACAAGGTCATCGCCCTTACGAATTTCAACGATCGTCTTGCCGCCAGACTTGCTGTAGCTGATCTTCCCTCCGAGCGCTTCGGAAACGAACCGGATCGGCACCATGACGCTCCCCTGGTGATCTTGGAACGGCTTGGCGTCCGGAAAGCTCAGCTTGTTGGCGTTCAACAGGACTTCCACCTGTTTTGGACTCGCGGCCTCTGCTCCATCAGTACCCAGTACGGATAATGCCAGCATACTCAACAACATCGTCAGAAAGGTTTTTTTCATCGATCTTCTTGCTCCCTTCTACCATTTCTCAAAAACTAGTTGATGTGCATCATTTGCAGAATCTCCTTTCTACGCCCTTGCTTAGGGACGTCATGCCGCAATATCTCTATCCGAACCAGTAATTTACATATTCTGATTTGGAGAGATAAATTGTAGTCATTTTATCATATATTCATATAATTTGGTATATTATCCCTATATTGTTTTATAGTCTTTCAGACACTCTTCACATTGAAGAAAAATGAGTTTGTAGTCCTAATACACAGAAGCCCCGAATGACCGTCACATGCCAATCCCATGTGCTTCATCCGGGGCTTCATATTTACGATATGCGATTTCGTCTGAGGAAATTAAGCTTGGACGGTGGAGTCATCACGGTCCCCCGCCTGGATTTCAGCCTTTTCCGCACTCTGTTTGTATACGGCAGCCAACACTTTTTCATAAGCGCTTTCAAATTCTATAGGCAGCAGCGGTTTGATTTTGTCCATCACGGGCATCAGCTTGAACAATGCCTGCACCTCTTCTTCCGTCAACCCAAGCGGATACATGGCAAAATGGCCAATAAACGTATATCCGCGCCCACGTCCCTGGTGGGTGATGGGAATATGCATCGCGCTGAGCGCATCCATATCACGGTAGATCGTTCTTTCACTCGTTCCGCAGCGTTCCGCAAGCTCTCTCGCCAAAATTCCGGGTCTTGCCTGTACAAGGGTAATGATTCTCATTAGTCGGATCAGTCTGTCTGTCATATGCATTCTCCCTATCTCTCTAGTAAATTAGACGTATATTTTATGACTATAAAATAGTACATTCGACCCTGATATCATTTTTCCTTTTTTGAGCAAAGATTCTTAATGACTAGCGTCGGAATAAGTCTTAAGTCCTTGTCGTTTCGCAATGCGGGAACGGAACTTACGATATGTATCCAAATACAAATTGCTTAACCTATATAAAGCCTCCGCTTCTTTCAAATAATCGGCATCCTCCAAACGTGCCGCGTACAGCAGCATTTCATCGGCCCGTCTAGTAATGATCGCTTCCCCTTCGGCCAGCTTTCCACGCTGCATTTCCTGCCTTGCTTGCTCCACGATCATCGGATTCTGCAGCAATTTGAGGGCCTTTTCCACACGGGGATCGGCGTTCCGCTTGATTAATGCCGTACTGTTGCTAAACTGGAGCGGTATGGTCCGAGACGGCTGCAGCACCATCTTTTGTTTGATCACATCCAGATAGGTCCACAGCATCGTGACAATCGGGTACACACCTGACGGCCGGGGACCAACCGACAGGTCGAGCACCAGCCTCCTTACCTTTCCTTCGGACAATGTGCCCAGCGATAATGAAAGATTCCGGTCATTCAGCATATCGCCTTCGCATCCGTACATACGGCCAAGCCGCACGCGCTCACCCAATTGAAGATGCAGCTGAACTTGATCCGCGAGCACCTGCCTGGAAGCCTTTGCCGGCAATTTCGGCCCTAGGACTCCACACCTCCATTCGATCAGCAGAAAGACTTGATTACAGCCGTTAGCTGATACCTGGTTATGGCTCCATGCAAAATCTGAATACAACCCTGACTGCAATACATCCACCTCTTTCCTCTTCTTCTAATAATGTACCAATAGAGATGGACATCTTACTGTCACGGAACATATGTTCGACATATGTTTTCGACAAAAAAAGACCGCAGCTTGTTTCGCTGCAGTCTTCCATATGATTCTGAAGCATGTATTCCTAGTCGCTATATAACCAGCTTAACCCATCACCGTAGTTGCTGCCCGGCTCGCCTCACTTCGGGACTCCTCTGTACGCCCCACGGGCGCATAGGTGACTTTATCGATAACCAGACCGTTACCAACCGGTTTGCCGTTTACGGTAATCATGATTTTCTTCACGTTATTGTTATTCATATGCATAATCTCCTTATTTTCGAAAAATCGGTATATTTGTTGTTCAATCAAAAGCGCATCCACTATTTCTTGTCGGATTCCGTAATGCCTGAGCATGCTTGGCGGCTGCTTGCCAACATCTATTTACCCGATTCAACCGCATATTAAACATTCTTCAACCTCAAGATGAACAGCCGCTTCTCCCCTGGGTAAATGATACTATGGGAACTTGTTCCTCTTTCCATTCGTATATACTATTATATATCAAAGGATGGTGATCCCTTATGGACAAGCCTGCACGATCTAAGCTGATCCTGCTTTCTTTGATACTACTGGCGACAGGGATCGCGATTCCCCTCGGAGGCCGAACGGCCAGCGCCGGCTATATCAGCAGTTTGTACGACAATATACAGCAATTTCGTGAATTGCCGCAAGAGGTTACGGAGCTCAAGGACAGCTATAATCAAACCTTGCAGGAGCTCGACAGGGCCCGGATGAACACGGAAAAGCTCCAGCAGCAAAATGCGGAGCTGGCGGAGCAAAATCGACAATTGACGCAAATGGTGAACCAGCTCCAGGAAGCGGAAGCCGCCCGAAAGCGGGGAGCGGAACGACTGAAAAATGTGGCAATTGCGGCGGCCGCGCTAGCGGCAGGATATTTTATACTTATACGCGCCCTGCGATTCGGCATGCGCCGAACGAACCGCTTTTAAATATGACAGCCGGTCAGACTCATGAAGGAGGTGGGCGGGTGATTATCCGAATGGAAGATACGTCCGGCGGCGGGGCCGGACAAGCAGTTACCTTTTCCTTGACCGACGGCGACCTTGTCCATGTGCTGCATCCCGATCAGATTGTAGCGTACCGGGGCCCCTCGACCGGTCGAAGTGACCGGTTGATGAACGTAAAAGGGATGTACCGCAAGAAGAAGCTGATCCGTGCGGACATCAGCGGTCCCAGCCAGTTTACGGCGGCGCTCCCACCGGGCTTCAGCATGCATGAGATCCGGCTGGAGGGCGGGGAGAACATGCTCTACGATTTCCGGCATGTGTTCTTCTACACCAGCGATGTGACGATGCAGACGCGTATTTTGAAATTCAAAAATATGCTCGTTACGCGGGACGCCATAAAAATGAAGTTTTCCGGGAGCGGCAGCATCGGCATCCTGACCCAAGGTCCGGTCTGCAAGGTGAAGCTCCACCCTTCGGAGCCGCTGTATGTCGATGCAGGCAGCATCATTGCCTATCCGGAAGGCGCCAAGCTGGATTTGACGGTATACGGTAATCACCTGGCAAGCCAGCATATGAATTACCATTGGAAGCTCACCGGAGAAGGATACGTCCTATTCCAGGCCGGGCGGCAGAATCAGCGGCTGGCCAACGAGTTCAACGATGAAGGGATTATCAAACGCTTCTTACGGGAAGCAATTCCCTTCGGCGGAGTGTTTATCAAATAATGCCCCCGTGTTATAATGGAGGGCATAAGTACCCGGCTGCAGCGCGAGAGCCGCAAGCGGCCGCCAGTGACAACAGAAGACAAGTCCATACGCTGCAGGGCGTGTGGGAGAGGTTCGCGAACTCCCTCTATAAAAAACTACATTGTCTTATTCGGCAGCGAGTTAACTTTTTTATGCTGCCGTGAAATAAGGCTTGTTTTTTTGCGGATTCAGTTCAAGAGCTTCTCTATTCTTCTACGGGATCGGCCTTCGGGCTCCCCTAAAACCATGAAGAATGAGAGGTTTTTTTTATGCTTAAACATGAAAAAGCGGTCGTCGTGTTCAGCGGCGGCCAAGACAGCACCACCTGTCTGTTCTGGGCGAAGGAACGCTTTGCCGATGTGGAGACGGTCACCTTCGATTACGGTCAGCGTCATAAGCTTGAAATCGAATGCGCATCCCAGATTGCCAAAGAGCAAGGCGTGAAGCAAACCGTACTCGATATGAGCCTGTTGAACCAGCTGGCTCCCAATGCGTTGACACGCACCGATATTGAAATCAAGGAAGGCGACCAAGGCTTGCCGACCACGTTCGTGGAAGGACGGAACCTGCTGTTCCTGAGCTTTGCTGCCGTGCTTGCGAAAGGGATCGGAGCCAAGCATCTCGTAACCGGCGTATGCGAGACGGATTTCAGCGGCTATCCCGATTGCCGCGACAGCTTCATCAAGTCGCTCAATGTGACATTGAATCTGGCTATGGATTATCCTTTTGTCATTCATACCCCACTCATGTGGCTGGATAAAGCGGAAACCTGGGAGCTCGCTGACCAGATGAACGCACTCGAATATATCCGTGATCATACGCTGACCTGCTATAACGGCATTAAGGGCGACGGCTGCGGGGAATGCCCTGCCTGCAAGCTGAGAAAAGCCGGCTTGGATAAATATTTGAGCCGCAGGAATGCAAGCGTTGAAGGGGGACGATCCGTATGAGCCGAGAACCAGGAGCATTCAGGATCGTTGAACGGCTGCAGAAGCTCGGCGAGGATATCGATGCCGGCAGCCTGCGCTACCACCGGAAGCGCGTGCTCGTCTCCAAGGAATTTACATTCGATGCGGCGCATCATCTGCATGCTTATGAAGGGAAATGCAAGAATCTCCATGGGCATACGTACAAAGTCGTATTCGGCATCAGCGGCATTCCGGATGAAGTCGGGATTACCGTTGATTTCGGCGATATTAAGGAAATATGGAAATCGGAGATCGAGCCTTATCTCGACCACCGGTATCTGAACGAAACGCTACCTCCAATGAATACCACGGCGGAAAATATGGTCGTATGGCTGTTTGAGAAAATGGAAGCCGCCCTCAGCGCCAAGCCGTCCCATGAGCAGCAGGGAACACGCACCGAATTCGTGCGTCTGTTCGAAACACCGACCAGTTATGCCGAGGTCAGACGGGAGTGGATGCTAGGTGAATAATCAGCATAGGAAGGCAGAGACCGGCGCAAGCGGAGGCGCCTTTGCTGCGGCAACCGTTGACCGTCCCATTCCAGTGATGGAAATCTTCGGTCCTACGGTCCAAGGCGAAGGGATGGTTGTCGGCCGTAAAACGATGTTTGTCCGCACGGCAGGGTGCGATTACCGCTGCTCGTGGTGCGATTCCGCGTTTACATGGGACGGATCGGCGGCAGATTCGATCCGCAAGATGAGCACTGATGAAATATGGCAGGAGCTGTATCGTCTTGGGGGAGAACGGTTCGACCACGTCACCCTTTCGGGCGGCAACCCCGCCCTGCTGTCCCAATTAGGCTCCCTTGTGGATGAGCTGCACCGGCACGGCATTACCGTTGCGGTAGAGACGCAAGGCTCCCGCTGGCAGGATTGGCTGAACGACATTGATGAAGTCACCATTTCACCGAAGCCGCCGAGCTCCGGTATGGATACGGATTGGGAGAAGCTTGACATCATGATCTCCCGCTTATCCGCGCGCCAGCCCGGCCGCTCCTTCAGCTTGAAGGTGGTCGTATTCGACGATGCTGACCTTGCTTACGCCGAAACGGTGCATGAACGGTATCCGAACGTCCCGTTTTACCTACAAACCGGCAATCCGGATGTCAGCACGAGCGATACCGCTTCCCATGTCGGCTACCTGCTGGAGCGGTACGAGTGGCTGGTCAATGCGGTCATGCAGTCGGATCGTCTCAACGATGTGCGCGTCCTGCCCCAGCTGCATACGCTCGTGTGGGGCAACAAGCGTGGCGTCTAGACAGCAGCCCGGTATACGCTGGAAGGACCTAATGAACCATAACAATAAATGATCATAAGATAAGGGAGTTATGCATTCATGGCTGGAAGACAAAGAGAGGAAATGCAAGATGTGACCCTGCTGGGCAACCAAGGCACGAAATATACCTTCGAATATGATCCCGGCATTCTGGAGAGCTTCGATAACAAGCATCCGTATCGGGATTACTTTGTCAAATTCAATTGCCCCGAGTTTACAAGCCTGTGCCCGATTACGGGTCAACCGGATTTTGCCACCATTTATATCAGCTACATTCCGGATATTAAAATGGTAGAGAGCAAGTCCCTGAAGCTGTATCTGTTCAGCTTCCGCAATCATGGCGATTTCCATGAGGACTGCGTCAACATCATCATGAACGATCTGATCAAGCTGATGGATCCGAGATATATTGAGGTGTGGGGCAAATTCACTCCGCGCGGCGGGATATCCATCGATCCATACTGCAACTACGGCCGTCCCGGAACCAAATACGAGGAAATGGCTGCACAGCGTCTCATGAATCATGATTTGTATCCTGAAAAAGTGGATAACCGTTAATGACAAGCTGCAAGCTTTAAAGCAATAAAAGTTAGGCTATGGGCTTTAGCTAGGGGCTTTAGCTAGGGGCTTTAGCTAGGGGCTTTAGCTAGGGGCTTTAGCTAGGGGCTTTAGCTAGGGGCTTTAGCTATGGGCTTTAGCTATGGGTTTTAGCTTAAGGTTTTATTTGAGCTTTGAGCTTTGAGCCCTAAGCTTTGAATTTTGAGGTCCGAGATCCAAGCTACAAGTTACAAGTTACAAGTTACAAGTTACAAGTTACAAGCTATAAGCTATAAGCTATAAGCTATAAGCTATAAGCTACAAGTTGCATGTTTCAACTTTCAGGTACGCTTACAAGGTACAGATAACCCATTACTTGTAATACGATGCTTGCCTTTCAGGCAAACATAAAAATAAGGGCCGCTCCATGAATGGAGCGGCCTTTTAGTGCCTCAATTACTTCTGACGGAGCTGAAAAGCTTACAGCGGCTATTGCATACTGCGCAGCCGATGGTTCACGCGGCGTTTTTTGTAGAGCATCTTCCCGGCTTCAGCCACATCCCCGATCGTGCCCTTATTGTTGATCGAGCCGAATATAATTCCGGCAATCGGAATGAGCTGAAACAGCTTCTTCATTCCGAAGCTGTCCGTGTACGACTGGACCACTTCCCTCCAGCCCTGGAGCTGGGAGAATACCTGATCCGTCCCCTTCTCGTCATCAAAGCTGGCGAGCTCCTCGAGCACCGCCTTCTTGCCGACGATATCGGCAGAAGCGAACTGCAGGCATTTCACGATAAACACCCGCTCCCTGGTATCATTCGGATCATAGCCGTAGCACAGCGCCATTTCCTGAAGGACCTTTAACGACTGTCCGAGCACCATCGGAATATCGACCGCAATCGTAAACACGCCGCCGATCCCGGTGGCTGCCCCTTGGGCTGCGGCAAATTTGACACGTTTAGCCGTCAATATATCCGCCGCAGTATCCATGACCTGCAGCGGCAAGCGCGAGGCCTCGGTTAAGGTCAGCTTCTGATCGCCTGGGCGATCCGCCGCCTCCTCACGACGAGTGCGGGAGGGATCGCTTTCTTCTTCGATCTCCCAGGCTTCGGCTTCGTTAGAAGCAGTACCCTCAGCTCCCGCCGTTTTGGCTAACAGATTCATTACAGACTGCTCGCGCACCAGATATTGGCCGCCGGTCTGGATAAAGCTGCCGACATCGTTAAGCGCCTCGCCGATTTTATTCCGCACGGCCTTC
The DNA here is from genome assembly GCF_002741055.1 of Paenibacillus ihbetae. Taxonomy (NCBI): domain Bacteria; kingdom Bacillati; phylum Bacillota; class Bacilli; order Caryophanales; family Paenibacillaceae; genus Paenibacillus; species Paenibacillus ihbetae. Next base: position 1,702,303 of record NZ_CP016809.1, read on the forward strand.
GGTGTCAGCCGATCCAGAAGCATGAAGGGGATTCTGCCGAGCTTTTCCCAGAACATCACGTCCTTCTGTTCTTTCTCCCACACCAAGATCTCTTGAAGCTGGGACTCCAACACTTGCCGTGATTCCATTTCTGTCATGTTCACAATCTCCTCTTCCATTCAGCATTAACTATGGAGTATATACGCAACAAACGTAAAAACGGCGCAGTATTTTTCAAAACTAATGCTTTCGGACGATATCGTCCAAATCGAGCGGCCGGCATTCAACCCGCCAATCATGCAAAAAAGCCATCCCACCCTGGGATGGCCATCCGCGTTATTTTCCAATTCATGAAAATCTAGCTGTCTGTAATCCGATCATTATTTGCCCAAAAATGCGTTCAGCATCCAGGCATGCTTCTGAATATCGGCAATCATGCCCGTGAACAAATCGGCGGTGGCATCGTCGCCTTCTGCATCGGCTGCCGAAATCCCCTGCTTGAGCTCGGCTGCAATCGTTTCATAATCGGCAACAAGCTGACGCACCATTTCTTCGGCGCTGCTCTCGCCGGAAGCCTCTTGGAGCGTCGTCAGCTGCAGATACTGGGCCATGCTTGCTGCCGGTCTGCCGCCGATGGCCAACAGACGCTCAGCCAGCTCGTCCACGTAATCGGCTGCCGCGTTATAAAGCTCTTCGAACTTCTCATGCAGTACGTAAAACTGGGGCCCTTTCACATACCAGTGGTAGTGGTGCAGCTTCACGCCCAGCAGGCTCCAGTTCGCAACTTGGATATTAAGGATGCTATAGAGCTCGTTGCCGTCCTGCAGGTTTTGGGTCCCAGAAACATTCGCGTTCGTATTTGTGTTCATCATCTATATCGTCTCCTTTAGTTGATATTGTATTTAGACTTATTCTAAATCCTTGTCTTTATAATATCAGATTTTCATCTTATTTGCAAAGCATTTCATCCATTCTCAGATGAAGATAGGATGAAGATTTTTTCCTGTTTTTATACCTATTATAAGTACTCCTTACAGAGCCGGCTGTGATCTGTATCAAGTTTGTTCTTCAGTATCAAGGCTGACAGCGATGTATCCATAAAATTCTGTTAATCTGCAAACGTTTACTGGAAATGCCGCGGTCTGTCACCTTATACTGGTGTTATGTGTAATGATATCGACAACCCTAGGGAGGCGAAATAACCAAGTGCATATTTCTATCATGAATTCCGATCAATTGACCCAGGCCATTGAATTATCCGATCGTATTTTTCTGAAGCAGCCCGAACAGCCCTCCATGGGCATATCCTTCCCGCTTATCTTCTCACCGGGAATCAGCCATTCATACGGCGCATGGGATCAAGAGAAGCTTGTCTCGTTCATGGGATTTGTCCCGTTTATGATGAAGATTCGCGGAGCAAGGCTGAACGTATTCTCGATCGGATCCGTATGTACGGACCCTGACTATCGGGGGCAGCGGCTGGCCGGTTCGCTCCTTCAAGCATGCATCGAGCATGGCGAAGCTTCGGGCGCTTCCCTGATCTTCATCTCCGGCGGGAGATCGCTGTACACCCGTGCCGGCAGCCGGCTGTTCGGCAGGGCCCAACGCTTTCAGATGACCCCATCCTTGGTCGAGCCTCTTCGGGCTTCGACCGGAAAGCAGGTTCAGATCCGCGCCATGAAGCCGGAGGATCTGTTACAAGTTCACGCTCTTATGGAAGATCGGGAAGCCGGATATGCCTCGACACCTACGGAGCTTGGCAAGCTGCTTGACGCCAGCGCCTATTCCAACGTGATCCGGCTTGAGCAGCAAGTGCTTGTCGCCGAGGAGAACGGGAAGTTGACGGCATTTGCAATCATTGCTGTACCCGGCACCGTGATGACGCCTTCCCGTGCATCCACGCTTGTGGAATGGGGCGGCAGCCCGGAAGCCGCCGCGCTGGTCATTGCGGAAGCGATCGCCGGCTTTAACCTGCCGGAGCTGATCATTCCGCTGGCCTGGCAGGACCAAGAGCTCGCAGCGCTGCTACAATCCGCCGGTGCTGTGGCGGAATCGATTCAGAATGACGGGACGGTCTACCTGGTAAACGGAATCCGGCTTCTGGATCAGCTGGCTCCGCTGCTGCCGGAAGGAGCCATCCAAGCCGATGGGGAGCATGGACCTTATCGCACCACCATCTCGGGGGAGACCGTCGTCCTGGACGACGAGGGATTGCTCTCGCTCCTGTTCGATCCGCTGTCACCGTACCGGGTTCAAGGGACAGCTGCGTTCGACCCGGTTCCGCTGCCTTATACCTCCGGGCTGCAGTATATATAATTACGCTAAATCAGGATCCTGTGTATCCGTCAAGATGGCACCGAGATAGATTTTCTCCTAGAGAAGAGACGCCTTCCGCATTTAAAAGGTACAAAGCGTTGCTGGCATACCGTCACGGGAAAGGGCACCATTATGGTTACCCAGTGGCTTGACAGCAGGAAGAGGGGCTGCCCCAGATCGATGATCTTGTGGGACAGCCCCTCATTTATAGTAGAGATTCAAATCTTAAAGTCGCTTGGATGACCCATCGCGATTCGTGCTCACACCATCAGGTCTCACCGCGCCTCCGTCCCCGTCGCCATAGCCGTGATACAAATTCGGATCCGGAACGGCATCCTCGGTAGCCGCAGCTGATTCCATTCGGGAATCGATTGGGGAGCCGGTACCATTATACGTTGTTCCTTGGCGGTAATGATGCTCATTGAGCGCGCTATTGCTGCGGAAGATATCATATACCTTGCCGCCGCGGCTCTCATCCGCATCCACCATGACGAGAATATGCCCATCATCGACGTAGCTTCCGTATTCTTTCGCCTGATCCTCCGGTATGCCAAGTCCGATCAATCCGCCAACCAGCCCGCCGGCACCTGCTCCGACGGCAGCACCTGTAAGGGTGGCTGCGATGGGGCCTGCAGCGACAATCGGGCCGATGCCCGGAATAGCAAGCGCGCCAAGCCCGGCGAGCAGTCCGGTTACGCCGCCCAGGACGCCGCCTGTCGCCGCCCCGGAGGCCAGACCTTCCGGCGCCTTCGTCCCTGTCTCTTCCTCAATCGCCGAGCTTTCACCGCGATCCTTCGCAATGACCGAGATTTCATCTGTTCTGAATCCCTGCGCCTTCAAATCCTCTATAGCGCGAGTTGCTTCCTCTTCCGAACGAAAAGCACCAACAATCTTCTGAGTCATATGAGTTACCTCCTTATGGTCATTTCAGTTATCGGTGTTCACTCCATTCTTAAACGTCTGCGGACGAGATCAAACAACAGATTCCGGTCAATAGGCATCATTCCACCAATTCCCATACCGACTCAACAGGAAGAGGCTGCCAATAATTATGAATGGTAATATTTAACTATTAGGCCGTTCATGCTAGAATTAAAAGTAAGTTATTCCCAATACAATAGAAATAGGCTGGTGATTCGATGAATTGGTTCAAGCCATTCGAGGATGATCTTGCGGCCGTATTCGCCCAATGCGAAGCCCGATTATCGGACCTGCCCCCGCCCTTGGACGAAATCGGAATTTCGTATCTGCGCGCTTTCGATGTCTTCGAGCAAGACAGCTCCAAAAACTACATATGTTATCTGCTTCCCTTCTGGATGAAGGAACTTACCACGCTCCCTGCAGAACATTACCGCCACCTGGCAGCAGCCAACATCATCGGCATGCTCTACTATTTCATTCAAGATGACATCATGGACTCCGTTCAGGAGAGCCCATCCCCGCTCCATGTGAAACAGCATCTCGCACTCGCAACGCTTCTATACTCGGAATTCCTTACGATGTACCAAGCCTACTTCCCGCCTGACTCCGTATTCTGGCAGTTTCTCAAAGATTACAATCAAGAGTGGTCGGATGGCGTCATACACGAGAACAGCGCTGATTATTTCGTGACCAAACCGATGGAGGTCGCCAAGAAAGCCGCTCCGGTTAAACTCGGCAGCACCGCCGTCCTTCTGCTGGCTGATCGTCCAGAGCTGATACCATCCGCGAACGAAATGATGAACCACGTGCTGCTGACCTTGCAGATGATGGACGATTGGATGGACTGGAGGCAGGATCTGGCAGACGGCAGCTACAACTGCTTGCTCGCCATGATTAAAGCAAGATTAGGGCGTCCATGGAATGCGACGCTAACCGAAACGGAAGCCCAGGAGGCGATTTATGTCCACAACCTATTGAAGCCTTATGCAGCGGTTGCGGCTGAGACGCATACCCGCCTGACAGAGACGGCGATTGACGCCCCGAATCTGATATCCTTCCATTATACGTTGGTAGAGGAGCTCATTCGGGATGCGAATCATATCGAAAACAGCAAGCAAACCTTAACTTTCGGAGGGTTAAACTATTACCTCTCTTTATCAACCAAAAAATAATAGATTTTAAATTTATTCCATGGTATCCTTAAAGAGTAAATAATAACCATTTATTTGAAAGGGTGATTCTAATGACAACAGAAGCCATCTTTCAAACGCAACTGATTCAAAAAGCATGGGAGGATCCTAGCTTTAAAGCAAAGCTGGTCAGCGATCCCAAATCAGCGATCAAGGAAGTTCTTGGCGTGCGAATCCCCGACCACATTGAAGTAAGAACGCTCGAAGAGCAGCCCAATGAGCTGTACCTGGTCATTCCTCCGAATCCGGCAGGCGTGATCAAGTCCGAAGCCAAGGAAAGAGCCATCTGGTAAAGACTACATAACAGCCCGGGATTTACTCATAAATAGAAGAACACGAAGCAAAGAGTGGGGACTGGAAGCCTTCCGCCAAGCCCGCAGCTTACGATTTTATTCGTAAGCTGCAGGCAGCGTGATCACTGCATCCGTCCCCACTCCTTTTTTACTTGTAAAATGGATGCTGCCATCCATCGCCTCGATAATTCGAAACGTGACCATAAGCCCGAGTCCGGTGCCCTTGGTCTTGTTGGAGAAATACGGCTCCCCCAGCCGGGCCAGCACATCCTCCCCCATTCCTTCGCCGTTATCCACGACGTGTATGTAAACCCGTCCCTGCTTCTGATAGCAGCGGATCTGGATCAGCCCCTCCTCCTGCAAGGCTTCAATGCTGTTCTTAATAATATTTATGAACGCCTGCTTGAACTTGGAGGAATTGCCGCGTACCGCAAGCTCCTCGGGAATGTCCACGGTGATCTTCCCGCCGTGCAGATGCGCAAGGGGCGCAAGGATCCCCTCGATATGCTTGAATTCGTCGGAGATCTGAAGGACGGTGTCCTTGCCGAACTCCGGCTTGGCAAAAGTCAGGAAATCCGTAATAATGCCCGACGCCCGATCCAGCTCCACCAGAGCCAGATCCAGATATTCGCGTTCAGCCGCCTTGGCTTTTCCCATGAGCAGCTGTAGAAATCCTCGAGTTACTTGAAGCGGGTTGCGGACTTCATGGGCTACCGAGGCCGCAAGCTCGCTGATGATCTCCATCTTTTCAGACCGCTGCAGCTCATTGTTGAACATCTCCAGCTCCTTGGAGTATTCGAGAATCTGTTCATGGTTTTTGGCAAAATGGCGCCCCAGAATAACGATGAGCGACACGATAAAGACGACAGCGCCCCATTTCCATAAAAACAGATTATAGCTGCCACGGCTGAGGAAAAATTGAAGCAGCTCGCCCAATCCGACGACGGCAAACGCGGCAAAGCCTGCATTGAAAATGACGGCATCCTTGTTTCCTTTAAGGGAAAAATACATTGAGCTTCCGATCAGCAGCATGAATTGCAGGATCATGACAACGCCGAGCACCTGAACGGAAAAGAAGTAGTACAGCCCAAACCAACGGTTTTCGGCCAGTTGATTGGCGATCAGGAACAGAAAACAAAACAGGGAGTAAAACACTTGGAATTGGCGCAGCTTGTGAAGCATCCCCTTCCAGCCATGACCGAATATTTTTTCGAAAAACAGGCTGAACGAAGGCAGAAGGACAAATAATGAAATGTCATACATGTGAGTAAAGATGCTGCCGTATTGTTCAAACACGGTATAAAGAAAAGGGGAGTAAGTAAACACCAGGATGCCGACGGATAAGATGGTTAAGGCCAAAGACAGGACGGCGGCCAGGTATTTATTGTTCAGAAAAACAGCACAGATGAGCATCACGAAGGCAATGAATAAGAAGGCGCTGCCTAAAATGATATCGCCCAGATTCGATCGGACGAACCGATTCAGAAGCTCGTGGTAGGGGCCGATCAGGATTTTTCCATCGACCGTAATATGATCTCTCGCCGTTTCCAGCCATATATACAGGTCCTGGCCGGACAAATCCTCATGCAGCGGGAGCAAAACATGGTTCAGCTCATAGTTGTAGGTTCTTGCGGATTCATAGATTTTCCGTTCGCCGGCAAACACCGCAACCTGCTGTCCGTGAAGCTTGTCTATCAGTATGCCTTGCGAGGAGGAAGCGTCATCCGGAAGTTTCATATGAATCCAAGCCGACGTCTTGCTCTGTGGCTTCGGGTGTTCGGCAATGCGCGCGGAGCCCTCCGCCCAGACCTCCTTCTCAGGCGGCGCACGATCCGGCACTTCCCCTGCATCCGACCATAGAATCCGCCACTCCTTAATCACAGCCGATGCTGGCGCACCGGAAGCGCCGGAGGCTAACCCCGGAATACCGAGGGTAATACCAATTGCGATGATCAGGAACATACCGATTCTCCATCCAGGTCTCATGCACGCACCTCAAACATTATAATGAATACCTTCTAAAGAGTATTCGATGCGTTTAAACATTCCCCCTTCTAAAATTCGTAATTATGAAAAAATTTTCTATAAAATAACAGGAGATACCGATGCGGCATCTCCTGTAGCGTTCATGTTGAGCTTCCTTGATCCGGGGCACAAGCGGGGAAGCGGATAATCGCTTCGGTGCCGGCTCCTTTTCTGCTGTTGAAGTGGATGGAGCCATTCATCGACTTGATGATCCGGAAGGTAACCATCAGACCAAGACCTGTTCCCTTGGATTTATTGGAGAAATACGGCTCTCCGAGTCTGGTCAGCTCAAGGGGATCCATCCCGACCCCATTGTCCTGGATATGGATGATGACCTCATTCGATTGGGCATATGCCCAGATGCGGACTGTTCCTTCCCCGTCGAGTGCTTCAATCCCGTTCTTCACGATATTTATCATCGCCTGCTTCAGCTTGGAGGAATTACCGGTGATATACAAGTCCTCCGCTTCTTCCAGCTCGATCGTACCGCCTGCAAGGTTGGCAAGCGGAAGCAGAATGCCGGTAACATGCTTTAGCTCCTCGTATACGTTCAGCGGCACGATCTGTTCGACCTGCGGCTTGGCAAACGTCAGAAAATCCGTAATAATCCCAGACGCCCGGTCCATCTCCTTCAAGGCCAAAGCGAAATATTCCTTCTCATCCGGCTTGGCGCTCTGGGAGAGCAGCTGCATAAAGCCGCGCGTTACCTGCAGCGGATTACGGACCTCATGCGCCACCGACGCGGCCAATTCGCTAATAATCTCCATCTTCTCGGAGCGCTGCAGCTCATTGTTGAACAGCTCCAGCTCCCGGGAGTATTCGAGCACCTGCTGATGACTCCTGACGAATTTTCGCCCCAGCATGACGATCAGCGATACGACGAGCGCAATAACGCCCCATTTCCATAGATAGAATTCATAGTTGCGGCCTTTCAAATAAAAGCTTATCAGGTCCCCCAGCGTCAGCAGGGCCATCATGCCGAATCCGAACGAGAAAATATAAGCGTCTTTATTACGTTTGGAGGCATACAGGATCGTAATTCCGATAAGCAGCGACAGCTCCAGAATAATCAGAATGCCGAGGATCTTCACGGTAAACAAATAATAGAGATCATGAAACGGATGGGGGCCGACCAGCTGAATGATAAGCAGCATCAGGCACAGCCCGGAATAACCCATTTGGAATCTTCGGCCATAGCGGATGACCCGGTAGGGACCCGGACCGTAGATTTTTTCAAAGTAAAAAAACATCGCAGGCATAATAGCGAACAATGCCGTATCAAACAGGGTTACCCATACGCTTCCCAGATCGCCATAAAACGTGTAGAGGAATGGCGAATAGGCAATGAGCAGCGCGCCGAACGCAAAAATAACGACGCACAAGGCAAGCCAGCTGGCTACCGTATGCCTTGGGAGAAACAGGCAGCATACGGTCATAACCGCCGCGATGAACAATAAGGAGCCGCCAAGAATGAAATCCTCCAGATCCTTCTTGATGAATACTCCCCGCATATGTTCATATTCTCCGAGCTCGATATCGCCCTGGATTCCTAATGCGGTATCCGTCCCCTTTGACCAGATATAGACGGTTTTGCCGGCATCCTCCCCGTTAACGGGCAGCAGCAGCGTATGGTTCATATATACAAAATTCCGCTTCACTTCGTATAACGGCAGATCTTCCAGGAACGCCGACACATCCTGCCCTTTCACCCGCTCGATCAGCACAGCCGATTGTCCCGGCGGCAGCTTCGGCAGCGTGAACCGGTTCCATGACGAAACAACCCCGTCCGGCCGGGATGGGGGTGCCGCATCCTTATGCGCATCAATCCATTGTCTTCGGTTCCTGACGCTTGCTGGATTCACGTCCCCTTCCCGATTCTCGAACTCCCACAGCACCTGCCAGTCGGGGATTACGGCGGGAGCTGCTTGCGCATGAGCGGGAGCCCCCCATAATGACATGAGCGGCAGTATCAGCAGCAGCAGGAGTATGTATTTAGGTACATCCTTCATTTTGTGCGCACCTCTAACCGTCCTTCGTTTCATAATGTAAGGTCTAACTGCGTTTACGCGTCATGTCCATTCGACAAACTTCGTCTTCATTTACAATCAATATACCATGAAAAACAACATCAGTTGTCAGAAAAATTTTAGTTATTATGAAAATGAAAAGGGACTGCCGGTCCGCCATTATAATGGCAAACAGCAATCCCTAGAGGTTAATGTGAAGAACTGGAAGCAAGCCCTATTCTTTCAACCATCCGCTTGCTTTCCTCATTCAAGCCGACGATGGTAACATGCTTGCCCGCTTCCTTGTACTTATTAAATATTTTGGAAATTGCGTCCGTTCCGGACTGATCCCACACATGCGATTTGGAAAAGTCGATCGTCACATGGTCCGGATCGTTGTGAGCATCGAACAATTTGATGAAATACATCGCCGTCCCGAAAAACAGCTGTCCCCGAATTTCATACACCTTGACCCCATTGGCCTCGATATGCGGGTTAGCATAAATTCTCGCCATCTTCCAGCCGAAATTCAGCGCGCTGAGCACGATGCCGATCATGACGCCGATGGCCAGGTTATGGGTTGCAACAACGATGATGACCGTCGCGAGCATAACCACCGTATCCCCGAGCGGAATCCGGTGCAGCGTCCGGAGCGCATTCCATTCAAAGGTGCCGATGGACACCATGAACATCACGCCGACAAGGGCAGCCATCGGAATCTGCTTGACGACATCACCGAGGACGATGATCAGAAACAGCAGGAACACACCTGCAACGAACGTTGAGAGCCGCGTGCGGCCGCCGGATTTGACGTTGATGACCGTCTGTCCGATCATCGCGCATCCAGCCATCCCGCCGAAAAATCCGGTAATGACATTCGAGATGCCCTGTCCCCGAATCTCCCGGTTCTTGTCACTGTCGGTCTCGGTCAATTCATCCACAAGCGAAGCCGTCAGCAGCGATTCGGTCATTCCCACGACTGCGAGCGCCAAGGAGATAGGCAGTATGGTCATGATCATCTCAAGGCTGATATACACATCGGGGATATGGAAAAACGGAAGCGTCTGCGTAATGTTGCCCATATCTCCGACCGTGCGCACCGGAGCCCCGGTCCATACCGCAACGATCGTCATGACGATGATCGCCACAAGGGCTGAAGGAACAGCCTTCGTAAGCAGCGGCAGGACGTAGATGATCAGAAGCGTCCCGGCCACCATCAGATACATCGGCCAGGATTCCCCGACAAAGTTCGGAAGCTGGGCCAGGAAGATAATGATGGCCAGCGAGTTCACAAAGCCGGTAATGACCGGCTGCGGAACGAAAGTAATAAACCGTCCGAATTTCAATGCCCCCATCAGCCATTGCAGAAGTCCCGTAAGAACCGTAGCGGCGTACAAATATTCAATCCCATGCTTGGCTACGAGCGGTCCCATCAGGGAAGCCATCGCCCCGGTTGCAGCCGATATCATGCCCGGCCGGCCGCCGAAGAACGAAATGCTGACCGCGATGACGAAGGAGGCATATAAGCCGACCATCGGGTCGACGCCGGCCATGATCGAGAAGGCGATCGCCTCGGGGATAAGTGCAAATGCTACGGTAAGTCCTGATAAAATATCTTTACGCGTATTGCCAAAGAAGCCTTGTTTAATCCATGCAAACAAAGAGAAAATCACATCCTGTTCGTATCATATTGTTGGCGCCCCACTCTCAGGATTGCCGGGTCCGATAATCACTTTTCCGATTATATATCAAGGCGGCCACTGTTTTCAGATATCAATAAAGCGCATTCAATTCGATTTATCTTGGAAATTCTCTTAAATTCGAATGATAGCGCATCTATATCCCAGTTTCAGAAATTTCATAATGATTCTTGCGGCCGGGAATGCTAGCAATAGGCTTGCGACCTGCCTACCGGCCTTCGAAAAGCGATTCATTCCTGACCCAGCGGGTAAAGTCGGAGTATAAAAGTAAACATCCCGAAGTGGATGGTTGGAAAGGAGTTAACAACGATGCGCGACGAAAACAATCGGAATACGCTGCCTGATTTGATATATCTGGAATATGAGACCAAGCGGAAGACCGACGAGACGAATCTGATTCCGGAGGATGACATGCGGGACGTGAACACTTACACGACCCAGAGCCTTAGCAGCGAGGAGGCCGACCACAGCGGATATGACCAAAATGTACCTGCCCCCGCGGACGCGAAGCCGCCGGAGGCGATGAATCCGGACCACAGCGCGCTTGACGCATGGGAAGCAGCAGGTGCGGAGCCTGATAACCGGACGATCGCCGGGGAGCCGACCTCCGGGTCCTCGGCAGATGCCATCGATGGGCAGGAGCTCAAAGCGGAGGGCCGGCTTCCTCTGGACCAGGCATCGGCAAATGCAGCCTTCGTCCAAGGGAATGACCGCGAAGCGCGGGAATGGATGTCCATTGAAGGTGAGCCGCCGACCCGTCCGGGGGATGAGGTGATCGCGGAATACACCGGCGATGCAGAGCGCCGCGTAACAGCGGATGCCGCCTTTTCCGGAAGCGGCACGGCTTTTCTGGGACAGGGACAGGATCTATTCATCACCGGTTCAGCCGGTGACGATGAGGATTACACGCCGCTTCCGGACGTCCCGGATGCCGACGCGATTTCAGCGGACAGCCCGGTTGACCCCGCTGCCCCGCAGACCGATCTGATGCACGGAACGGATCTTCTCAACGGGAGCAACGGCGACGAGGATTAATCCGGACCCGGGGATGCCTGACCTATGAAAAATCAAGACCCGCCTTCTCTTCATCACAGTGAAAGCGGGTCCTGTTCTATGAATCTATTTTCCGAACAATATGTCCAGCCAGCCAAGCAATGACATCCATAGCAGGATACCGATCAGGGTTCCCCATATGAGTGCTGTTAGTATATTGCCCTTTCGTTCCATACCGAGCCTCCCATATTCTGTCTTTTTATAGTAATTCAGTATGGGTCAAGCCACTATTATTTATACCGGCCAAGCTCTTTATCTTTTAATCTACGATGTACCATAACCTAGGAGCAGGAGGAATCGCCATGAAGCACATGAAGCAGCCTTCCCAGCGTGACATCCCACTTGTGACCGAGCGTGACATCGACGAGAAATTTGGTCTTTTCGTTGAAGGGTCCTATCCCGACAGTGTTCCTATTCCCGACAGCGTCAAGCGAGAGAAGCCGGATGGCAGCGATACCAGCCATCGTGGAAACGAGACTTCGAGCGGCTGAACCCCTGCCCCCGCTGCGATATTATGGGCGCAAAAGCTGGTGCGGAGTCCTTCTCATCTTTCACCCATAGGATGCCTTCCCACATACACTACACCATATGAATTCGGAAGGATGATGTGAAGATGAGCGGACCTCGATTGACCCGCTTGATGCAAAATATATCCCTGCAGCAGCGGCTGGCCTCTTTAGTCGGGCATCTTGCAGAAATTAACGGCCCGAATATGGGGCTCGAACCCGGCCGGCTGCAGCGGGTGCTGAAGAACCCGTTAATCGTTGTGAAGGGTGAGCTGTTCGTGCCCGCAAGCCTCGAGTCCATCCGGGTATTTGACGTTAAGCCGCCGAAACGGACGATCCGGGTCGGCGTGCGCACTACCTTTTCCACAGGCAGCGCCTTTAACCGGATCCGGCTTGTCCGGATCGGCACGGATTTCATTGAGCTGCTCGCCAAGGATAAGAACCGCTCAAGGATCCTGCTCCCGCTGAACAAAGTGGAGGGCATCTATCAAGTGAAATAAAGACTCGAAGCTTCCTTTGAATCAAACGTACATCCTGCATCCTGCAGCCTGCAGCCTCCGGACTTGCCGTCAAGCTCCGGGGGCTTTTATTTATGTTTACGCTGCGAATGTTGTTTTCAGTACTTGTCCTACCTGTGTTAAAATGGGTTACGGTATACGATCTAACCTGAATAGCTAGTTACAGGAGGAGAATGAAATGCTGAAACAGAGAATGCGCTGGATGCCTGTTCTCGGTATCGTTTTTGCCGTGCTGCTGGTCCTCTCCGCATGCGGCAACAATGACAAAGAAACCGGCAGCGCAAACGGCAGCGGGACTGCCAGCGAATCCGCAAGCGGTTCTACGGGCTCGACAGGCGATTCCGCGAACGGGTCCGCAGCTGAGGAGAAAAACCCTGAAACATCCGAAACAGCTGCTAATGTACCCGATCCGGATGCCAGCCATCCGATCGTGACGATCGAAATGGAAGACGGAGGCGTGATCAAGGCAGAGCTGTATCCGGAGGTGGCGCCGAATACCGTCAACAATTTCATTTCCCTGATTAAGCAGGGCTTCTATGACGGAACCGGCTTTCATCGCGTAATTCCCGGCTTCATGATCCAGGGCGGCGATCCGGACGGGAACGGTACCGGCGGACCCGGTTACAGCATCCCCGGCGAATTTACCGCCAACGGGTTCCAGAACGACCTGAAGCATACGACGGGCGTTTTATCCATGGCCCGGGCGGAGGATCCGAACAGCGCCGGCTCTCAATTCTTCATTATGGTGGCGGATGCGCCTCATCTGGATCAGCTGTATGCGTCGTTCGGCAAGGTGATTGAAGGCATAGACGTGGCGACGGGCATCGTGAATGTAGAAACGGATGGCGAAACGCCGGTCAAAATGCCAATCATGAAAAAAGTGACGGTCGACACCCTCGGCAAGGATTATCCGGAGCCTGAGAAGCAATCATAGACGGAATACGTCTTTAAAAAAACGTCTATCGACGTACTCTCACAGAAGACAGATTGTGTTTAGCGGGAAGTTTACTTGCGATATCAGGAAGCAGATTCTTCGAAGCTTCTGCATACTGATATCTACAACAAAAGGCGGTGCAGAGATGAATCCTGCACCGCCTTTTGTATTCTATTTGACCGGCTCGGCCGGCTTTTCGATAACGAACAGGCATGTACTGTCCGGCAGGGCCGTCACCCGGCCTGCATCATCGGTCAGCTCGATCCGGCCTGCCAGCGCTTCGGCATACCCCTCCTGCAAATAATGCCGCTGCACAAGAATACGGGCCTCGGGGCCCAGCGTCTTCCGGATGCACGCGGCATACTGGGAAGGCGTGAACACGCCGAACTGCTCCTGGACTTCGTGTACGTACGCTTCCGCCCCCCAGGTATAGGTATACAAAAATTCCATCGCATCATTGACCGGCATGCGCACCTCATTCGCAGCCAACGGTTCATACCGGATCGTTCTTCCCTGAAAATCCGCCACATAACGGGCCAGCCATGCCATCCCGTCCTCCTCGAGAAAACGGATGCGCCGCCATGCGTCCCCTTCGGTCATAATGCCGTCACGGATAATGATGCGTCCGCCCGGCGACAGCACCTCGTACGCGCTCCTGAGGGCCGCTTCGACGGTCGCGGTATTGAATCGTTTTCCGTCTGTTTCGATGTAAGAGAACAGCTCATGCAATATGGATGAGAAGATGACCGTATCGACCTTGCCCGGCTCGACGTACTGCTTGAGCCGCAGCGCATCCCCCTTCATCACCTCCCATGACCTTTGCTCAAGCCGCTTTCGTTTCTCCAGCGCTTCGATCACGTTCGATGAAATGTCGATGCCGATGGGGCGAACCTGCGGCATCCGCTCCTCCATGAGATCAAGCAGCACGCCGCCGCCAGGCCCGATGTCCAGCACCACCGTTCCCGTGACGTAATCAAGGATGACCTGCTTGTAGTCCCCCGTGCTGTTCATATCCTCCAGATAGCTCTCCTCGTTATGAAACCGGTCGTAGGCGTCCCGGCGGAGGCCGAACAGATCGAACAGCAGCAGGACGGCTTTCTCATATAGCGGAGACTTCTCGGCTTCGATGCAGAATTCGATCAATTTTTCAGCCGCCTTGGAAAATTCGAACGTGAAGAACACGGTGTCCGGAAGCCCCGGCTTTCGTACGATGCGGTGACGGAGATGCGGGTTCACGCTGACGGCTCCTTCTAGGCAGGCTTCCCAGTCCGCTTGGCGCAAATACTGCTCGATCATGCGCTTTTTATAGACATTCAGCTTTTTCGACCCTTTATAGTCATAATACATGTCATTCATCAGCGTCTCGAAGCTTAAATGACGGATCGGCTGCTGCATCTCCGGATGTATGGCAAGCCCGCCCGTCTCCTCCGTCCCCTTCCTGCCTTCCGCTGAACCTTCGCCCTCGGCCCGAAGAGACAGAAGCATCACCTTCACGAATTCCTCTAGAGAAAAATCCTGCAGCGCGGCTTCCACATACCATAGCGTCATGTTCCGCAAATCGCTTAAGGCGGACGGCAGGTCGACCTGCTCCCCAATCCGCTGAAGCTCGGACTCGAAATCTTCACCGCTTTGGATCGAGCCCGCGCGGAGACGGCGCAGCCGGTCATGCAGGCTCCATCCCTCTTCGAAGGCGCCTTCGGCTATGCGGACGACCAGCTGGGCGGTCTCCTCTTTTACGGCTTGCCATAACGGCTCGGACACCGCGCCGATGATGCATTGGTTTAGCGGAACCAGCAGCCGGCTCAGCTCCTCTGCCGTCAGCTGCCCGCCCTGAACCAGTTCGGACAGCGGGGCGTTCTCCTCCAAGGCGACCTCGCCCCGAATATGCTGGCCGATGAGCCCGTGGGTCCGGATCAGCGTATGCACCATTTGTTCATGCGGCGTCATGCTCCCCCGGCGCTCCAGGACATGCCGTTCGTAAAGCTGGGCGGACCCGATATGGTGGAGGAACAGATTGACACCGGATCGGGTCCAATGGAGCCGCTCCCGTACCGTACCGCCTTTCGCGGTTTCGGCCCATGCCAGCACCTCCTCCAGCAGCTCCTTGATCCAATAGGACAGCGGCAAGCTGTCGAGGATCGTTAGCGTCCTTTCTACATAATCCAGCACAGGATTGGCATGGGCCAATTCCCCGATGGACGAGATTCGCTCCAGGTTCACGATTCGCTCTTCAGCCGAAACGAGCATGAGCAGCCAGGGATGCGTCCTGCATACCGACTCGTCCCCGCCGCGAAAGGCCTTGATCATCTCCAGCGCTTTCAGCATAAGTTCATCCTCCGCTTTCCAAGGTTATGGACAGGATGGATTTATCCCTCCCGTAGTCTGGTTATGATTATAGCAGATCCTGCTCCACAGCGATCGAAGCAAGGAGCTCCGGGCTGCCGTGCACGTCCCCAAAAGGGACTTGTGCCGGCCAAATCGAGCTCCGGGGGCCGAGCAAGTCCCAGAAAAGGACTTGTGCAGGTGAAATGGAACTGCCGGCATTTGGCGCCGGGGGCCCGGACAAGGTATACTGATCACGAAACCATATAAAGTGATTCAAAATAAAGGAGTGAGCGTTTCAATGACCCTGAAAAATAAAACAGCCCTGATTACCGGCGCAGGCAAAGGCATCGGCCGCGCCCTGGCTATCGCCCTCGCGAAGGAAGGCGTTCATGTCGGACTCGTAGCCCGTACCGCCTCGGATCTGGAATCCCTGAGCGCGCTGGTCACAGAGCAGTATGGCGTAAAAGCTGTCGCTGCCGTCGCCGACATTTCAGTACAAGAGGAAGCCGAAGCGGCGTTTGCAGCGGTAAGCATGGAGCTCGGCTCCGTCGACATTCTGATTAACAACGCAGGCATTGCCCAGTTCGGCAATCTGCTGGAGATGGAGCCGGAGGCATGGAAACGGATCGTGGACGTCAATCTGATGGGAACCTATCATATGCTCCGCGCCGCGCTTCCAGGCATGATCGAGCGCAGTCAGGGAGACGTCATCAACATCTCTTCCACAGCCGGAGAGCGGGGCTTTGCGACCGGCTCGGCCTATAACGCCTCCAAATTCGCCGTCATGGGCCTGACGGAGGCGGTACTGCAGGAGGTACGAAAGCATAACATCCGCGTCACCGCCCTGACGCCAAGCACCGTCAACACGGAGCTTGCGGTCAATGCCGGGCTGAAGATCGGCGATGAGGACCGTATGCTGCAGCCGGAGGATGTGGCCGAGCTTGTACTGGCCGCATTGAAGCTGCCGCAGCGCGTGTTTGTCAAAACCGCCGGCATCTGGACAACGAATCCGCAGTAAAAGCACGCTTCTCTCACGAAGCTCATCCAAACGGGTGCCCGCCGCAGCGGGGCGCCCGTTTTGTTTGTGCTTTAACCGGAGCGCGAATGCACTAACCAGCGGTACCTTTGTGTGCGCTCAAACGCAGCTGCCTGTGATCCACACCGAGGCATTTTTTGTCGGACCATGCCTGCGCATGGCAACGGTACCATCCGTTATGCGTGTTCTACCGCGACACAGCGACGATAGGCAATGAAGCATCCAGATTATAGCCCTGATTGAAGGCTCCCTCAATGCATATCAGGACGCGACTTTACGATAAGCACGCCCGGTTATGCCGTCATCTTCAAGGTTTCTCTCGTGTCAACCTCGCTATGCCATGATATAATGACAAGGCATTTATTATTCGATGAGGGCATTCACCTTCAGCTACATTTACGGGGAAAGAAGATGACAACAGCATGATCGCCGACATTTTATTGGAAGTGGTACTCCCGATCTTCGTGCTGATCGGCTTCGGCGTAACGATGCAGTATGCATTCAAGCTGGATTTGTACACACTCGCCAAAATCAATTTTTATTACATCACGCCCGCCGCCGTGTTCATGAGCATGTACGAGTCCGAGATGTCGCCCCAGCTGCTGGGGACGGTGGCCTTGTTCTACGCCCTCTATATCGCCGTCCTGTATGGGATCAGCATGCTGGTTGCTCGGCAGCGGAAGTTCAACCGCGGCATGAAGGCCGCGTTCACCAACAGCCTTATTCTCGACAACTCCGGCAACTATGGCCTTCCGATCAACAATTTGGCCTTCAAGGGCGATCCGATGGCAACCTCGGTTCAGGCGCTGATCATGTCCTTTCAGAGTCTGCTGACGTTCACCTACGGCGTCATTTCCATTCAGGGCGCCAAGACGAACGGTCTCTATAAGCAAGCCATTATCGGATTTCTGAAAATGCCCGTCCCTTACGCGCTCGTTCTCGGGATTGCGCTGCATGCCCTGAACCTGCCGCTGCCCGTATTTATCTCGCAGCCGCTGATCTATGCCGACCAATCGATGGTCGCCATCGCCCTGCTGACGCTCGGTGCGCAAATTATCAAATACCCGCTTCGGCTGCGCCGGCTCGACGTCTATTTGAGCGTTCTGCTTCGCCTGCTCGTTGCTCCCGCCATCGGGATTGCGCTTGTCCTCCTGCTCGGACTTAAGGGAATTCCGGCACAGGCGTTGATTATCGCCTCAGGGATGCCGGTCGGGGTCAATTCGTCCATTCTCGCGGAAGAATATCAGAACGAGCCGGATTTTGCTGCACAAACGGTGCTCATCTCGACCATACTGAATGTAATTACCATTACTGGTTTGATAACTTTGGCCAAAACGATAGCCTAATTCCATTTTTGCTTAGGAGGAAATGACATATGAATTTTGATCTGACTATTGACCGAAGCTGCACCGCTTGTCACAAGTGGGATAATGTTCCCGCCGTATTCGGCGTGCCTGACGCGCTGCCGATGTGGGTTGCGGATATGGATTTTACAGCCCCGCCTGCCGTTCTGGAGGCTCTTCACCGCCGGGTAGAGCATGGGGTGTTCGGTTACACCTTCCCGACGGATTCGTACCAGGAAGCCATTGCGGAATGGATGCAAAGCCGTCACGGCTGGAGCATTCAAAAGGATTGGATCCAGTTCTGCCCCGGCGTAGTGCCGGCGCTGAGCCTGATCGTGGACGCATTTACGGAGCCGGGAGATCAGGTGGTCATTCAGACGCCGGTATAT
Organism: Paenibacillus ihbetae; assembly: GCF_002741055.1. Classification (NCBI taxonomy): domain Bacteria; kingdom Bacillati; phylum Bacillota; class Bacilli; order Caryophanales; family Paenibacillaceae; genus Paenibacillus; species Paenibacillus ihbetae. The sequence continues at coordinate 1,720,837 of NZ_CP016809.1, forward strand.
CCTCCGTTTCATAGCGTGGTCAAGGACCAAGAGCGGGAGCTCGTGCTTAACCCGCTTATTCGCGGGGAAGACGGGGACTATGCAATGGATTTCGAGGATCTGGAGAAGAGCCTTGCCGGCGGCCGTGTAAAAATGCTGATTCTGTGCAGTCCGCACAACCCGGTCGGCCGGGTGTGGAGACGCGAAGAGCTTGAGCGTCTGGCCGATCTGTGCCGCCAGTACGACGTACTTGTCGTATCCGACGAAATTCACGCCGACCTCATCTTTGAGCAGGGCAGCCATACGCCGTTCGCCGCTTTGTCCGACGATGCGGCATCGCGTTCGATCATTTGTACCGCGCCGAGCAAAACCTTCAATATTGCAGGGATGAACACAGCCAACATGATCATTCCCAATGAGCAGCTTCGCCGGACCTTCCGGAAAGTGCTGAACCGGTATCACATCGGCTCCATTACGCCGCTCGGAGCCGTTGCCACGGAGGCAGCATACCGTGAAGGAGGACCATGGCTGGACGAGCTGCTGGTTTATATTCGCGGGAACATGGAGCACGTAGCAAATTATATCCGGGAGCATCTGCCAGAGCTGAGCGTGGCCCTGCCCGAAGCCACCTACCTCCTGTGGATCGATTTCCGTTCGCTCGGGATGGAGCATGACAAGCTGAACCGCTTCCTCGTCGAAGAGGCGAAGCTGGGATTAAACAGCGGGGCGACTTTCGGCAAGGACGGCGAGGGCTTCATGCGGATGAACGTAGCCTGCACCCGCGCTACGGTTGAGGAAGCCATGTCACGTCTGCATAAAGCGATACGACAATGGCGGGAAATGCCGAAATAAGCGGGAGATCGCTCCATAGCTTAAGGAGCCGTGCACTTATGCATGGCTCCTTTTTTGCATGCAACAAAATCTCGAGCTGCTGAACACGAGCCTGCTTCAGGATTAAGTTTGGACCCCGGCGGTTCGCCGGTTCACCGCTGAATCCATCTGTTTTTTCTTATCCGTTCTATTCCATGAAAAAGGGAACCCATGGACATCTGAATCCCCTAGGGTTCCCCTCTCTGTATCCTTATGTCCGCTTACCGCCGCCGTTTTGCCGCTCTTTCAACAACGGACAGGCTTTGCCGGATACCAAGCCTCATCCATTTTACAAGCCATGCATCAGGTTATATCGTCCATCCGTCATGTGTATCCATGGTCGTCTCTTCGATCGGGACCGCTCCGTTCAAGCTGCCGCCGGTCTGAGCCCCCCGCTCCATCTGATAACCCATATCCAGCATGGAGCCGTCCCATTGTCGCAGCTGCTGACTGACCTCCGCCATTTGCTGGAACACCTGCCTGTACTGATAGGCTTCCGGGTAAACGCTTTGCTTGGCAGCATCAGCCATCTGTTCAAAAGCGGCCTTGTTCTCCCCAAGGACCTGACGGTATTGCTCGGCTGCCCGGGCTCGAATGGCCTCCACGGCGTTCATCATGCCATGCAGAAGGATGCGGCAATTTACGAGCTCCTGCCTGGCTGAATCGGAGGCCTCCGCACCGAGGCCGGATTGGGCGTTTTGAAGCTCAGTCTGAAGCTGTCCGAGCTGGCCCGCAATTAACATGGCATCCTCCATGCTCCCGCTCTGCTCCGCTGCCGCCAATTGGCCGGACAGCTGATTCAATGTTCCTTGCAACTGTTGAATGCTGCTCATTACGATACTCCTTTCCTGCCCCGGCTTCCCGGCGACGATGGCGCCGTGATCGTTTTCGGGCAAACATTTTCCATCTAGTTACTTAGCATGCGAAGAACCAGGGATTGCTATTCATGCCTGCTTATGGTCAGTAGTCCGGTGCTGTTGGAACCTGGGCCCGGTTACCGATATAATAGATTGAGAGAAATCAATCGTAAGTGATTCCTGTGAAAGTAGGTAGAAACGAAACTCCCATGATTAAGCGTAGAAGAAAGACCGTGGTCCTCCTGGCCGCCTTGCTCCTCGCCATATTTTATATGCAGATGCAAACCGCAATACCCGGCATCATCAACGATATGGATTTTGATCTGGATAACAAAGAAAAGCCGGCAATCACCGGTCTCCACCCTTATGTGCTGAAGCAAAAAAACGAGCTTGTCCGCCTCACCAAGCAGCGGGGCATCACGATCATCATCACCGACGGATACCGGAGCCATGAAGAACAGACCCGGATTTACAATCAGGGACGGACAACCGAGGGCGATATCGTTACGAACGCCAAAGCCGGCCAATCCCTCCACAACTACGGGCTCGCCATTGATTTTGCCTTGAAGCTCGAGGATGGCAGCGTCATCTGGGATATGGAATACGACGGTAATGGCAATGGCAAATCCGACTGGATGGAAGTGGTGACCATCGCCAAAGAGCTCGGGTTCGAATGGGGCGGCGATTGGGACAAATTCCCTGACTATCCGCATTTGCAGATGGATTTCGGACTGACGATCCGCGAACTTCAGCGCGGCAAGCTTCCCGATCCGGATATCCATGAGTATTCGGAAGGGACGAAATCGAAATAACAGTGCCGTGCATAGCAGGGCTGGTCAGGTTCGGAAGGTATCAATTAAGACAAGTCACATGCGCTGATGTACGTATGTGACTTTTTGCTGTTTTAGGAAGTATGGGATTCGGAAAATCCGTCCTGATAGAGGAAAATCAACTTTTTTTATTTATAAATGGCAAGAAGCTGGGAACGGAATCTATTCTGCGTTGAGACCACATATATTCTCTGGAAATACTTCGCTAGCTTTATGAGCGTCGTGCCCTCGGCAACGTCCTCTTCGTCCCAGCCCAAACATACAAACGTAAAGCTTTCATCGGAAAGCAGTAATTGCTGCTGTAAATAATGAATGACCCCCATTTCCTCATGATCAAGGACAGCCGCCTGAACGTCTTCTTCCCGGGGCTGATAGCGATAGATCTCCGCAGCACCGCCCTCCAATTTACCCCCCTTTTGATGATCTATGAAAGAATTGATAAACGGATTTAGGCGCGAATCGACGTACAGGCTATGGCTTAAGATTATTCGATGAGCAGCCTTTGTGCAAATTTTTCCAAAATAGACTTGACATGCCCTGCACGTTTTGGTTATATAGTCATATATATAAGCATATAACCTTTACAGAAACATCATTGGCAAGGCGGTGATTCGCATTAGCGGCTCGATATATCCGGATAACAAGCCCTTGTTCCTCCAGATCAAGGAAAAGATCGAAGACCAGATCGTGAACGATCAGCTGCTTGAAGGAGAGCAGATCCCTTCCACGACGCAGCTGTCGAGCTTTTACAAAATCAATCACATTACGGTCTTGAAGGGGATCAATCTGCTCGTTGAATCCGGGCTCATTTTTAAAAAGCGGGGTGTCGGCATGTTTGTTGCGGAAGGGGCGAAGGAGCAGCTGCTTCGGACCCGGAAAAATGCATTTGCAGATGATTACGTAATGCCTATGGTACAGGAGGCCGATAAGCTCGGTCTGTCCACGGAAGAGTTGTTTGAGATCATCACCCAAGTAAAGGAGCGTGACGCCCATGAATCTTGATGTCGAATTCGATCGGGTCTCCATTCGCTACGGGGACGTTGAGGCCGTAAAGGATGTGTCCTTCCGATTGGACGGCGGGAAGATTTACGGCCTGCTCGGACGGAACGGCGCAGGCAAAACCTCGCTGCTGTCCGCGCTGGCTTCGTTTCGCGAGCCATCATCAGGCACGGTGAAGGTAGGCGGCGAGCAGCCGTTTGAAAATGCAAAAATTATGCGGGAGGTCTCCTTCCTCTATGACATCGACTACAAGGACGAGTCGGACAAAGTGAAAGCGGCGATCGAGACGGTGGCCGGATATCGGCCCCGATTTGATACGGAATACGCCCTCGGGCTGGCACGCAAATTCAATCTGCCGCTGGATAAACCGCTTAAGGAGCTCTCGAAAGGCATGCAGTCGGCTTTCAACGTGACGATCGGGCTTGCCAGCCGCTCGCCGGTAACGATTCTGGACGAGGTGTACCTGGGCATGGATGCACCCACCCGGGAAATTTTCTACCGGGAGCTGCTCGAGGATCAGGAGCGGCACCCGCGGACGTTCATTCTGTCCACGCATCTCGTGTCGGAGATGGATTATTTGTTCGAGGAAGTCATTATCATCCATAAAGGCCGGTTCATCCTCCAAGACGATTACGAATCGTTAACCTCCCGCGGCGTTTCGATTACGGGACCGGCGCAGAAGGTGGACGAATTCACGTCGGGACTCAACGTGCTGAATGTTCAACAGCTGGGCTCCACCAAATCGGCCGTCGTCTACGGAGAGATGAGCGAGGAATCCAAGCATGCGGCGGGACGCGCGGGGCTTGAGCTGGGTCCGATCTCGCTGCAGGACTTGTTTATCCATATCACAGGGGAGGAGCAGGGAACATGAAACAACCAACGTCAGCCGCTTCGAGAATAATGATGGAGATGTTTTGGCACCAAGGCTCATGGGCCATAGGATATCTGGTTATCGTGCTTCTGCTTAACCTCGTGCTTGGGATTGCCGGCAGCAGCAGCAACATCGGCCAGGACGATTTCTTCTCCATCATCTACCGCTCGACCAAAGGCTTCATGCTGGTCATCGGCATTATATCTTCCTTCGGCTTCCTAAGCTTCTATGTGCGCCACGGCTTCACCAGAAGGGACTTCTTTAAAGGAGCCGCCTTGGCCGCCCTGCTGCTGTCCATTGCCTTTCCGCTCGTCGTCGGCCCCGTCAGCCTGCTGCTCTCGGCGATGAACGTTTCGGACATCGGGAACTCTCCGGTTCTGCAGGTATTCGAGCACAACTGGTTCCTTGCCCTGGCGTCATTTGGCATCCAAATCTACGTATACTACCTGATGGGATGGATGATCGGCTCCGGCTTCTACCGTCACGACTGGATTCGAGGTTTAGGCTTCATCGCCATAGCGATCGTTCTTGTCGGCTTCATGGATGCGCTGTGGCAATTCGAACTCGCCTCGCTATGGGAACGCTGGATGCCTGCCTTCACCCTTAACATGCCGCTGTACGCTTCGCTTGCCGGGTCGGCTGTCATCATGGTTCTCGGGCTGGTGTTGATCCGCTTGTTGACACGCAAAGTGACGATTAAGCTATAAAAAAAATCGATAAATAAGCCGTCTCTCTTCGGGTGGACCATTCATCGCAAAAAAGCACGGCCGGCTCCCGCAGATTTTTTACATATCTGCGCGGAGCCGGCCGTGCTAAGTCTATATTCACCGTACCAAAATACAATTACGAGGCGCTGCTCTTCTTCTTGTTATAAATATCGAAGGCGACGGCGGCAAGAAGGACCAGGCCCTTGATGCCCTGCTGCCAGTCGATGCCGAGTCCGACGAGGGACATGCCGTTATTCAGGACACCCATGACGAGGCCGCCGATGATTGCGCCGAAGACCGTACCGATACCGCCTGTCGCGGATGCGCCTCCGATAAAGCTTGCCGCAATGGCGTCCAGCTCAAAGTTCGTACCTGCACGAGGCGTTGCCGCGTTGAGACGGGCGGCAAACATCAGGCCGGAAATAGCCGCCATGACACCCATGTTGACGAACACCCAGAATGTTACCTTCTTCGTCTTCACGCCGGACAGCGCAGCGGCCTTCTCATTGCCGCCAAGCGCATAAATATGGCGTCCCATCACGGTTTTGTTCATCACGAAGGAATAGATGATGATGAGCACAAGCAGCAGAATCAGAATATTCGGCAGGCCGGCGTAGCTTGCCAGCATAAACGTAAAGGCATTAATAACGGCTGCCATCAGGACGAGTTTAAGCAGGAACAGGCCGCCTGGAAGCACGTCGAAGTTATACTTTTTCTGGGATTTACGGTCTCTCAGCTCATTGATGACATAAATCACCGTAAACGCGATGCCGACGAGAATCGCAACCAGATTGGTGCCGGTGTTGCCGAAATCCGGAACGAAGCCCGAGCTGAGCTTCTGAAACCCGCCCGGAAACGGCGAGATCGATTGCCCTTCCAGGACGATCATCGTCAGCCCCCGGAACAGCAGCATGCCGGCTAGGGTGACGATAAAGGCCGGGATTCTGACATACGCCACCCAGAAGCCCTGCCAGGCGCCGATCAATCCCCCGACGATCAAGGAGGCGATGACGGCGATAACCGGGTGCAGCTGCATATCAACCATCATCACCGCGGCAACGGCGCCAACGAAGGCCGCCACCGAACCCACCGACAGGTCGATATGTCCCGTAATGATAACCAGTACCATGCCGATGGCCAGGATGAGAATGTAGCTGTTTTGCAGGATCAGGTTCGTAATATTGATCGGCTCAAGCAGCAGCCCGCCCGTAATGATCTGAAAGAAGATCATAATCAGGACCAAGGCGATGATCATCCCGTACTGCCGAATATTGTTTTTGAATAATTTCATGAGCGTTTCCATGCTTAAGCCCCTCCGTTCTTGGTCATATATCTCATCAGCGTTTCCTGCGAAGCCTCTTCCTTGCTCACTTCCCCGGTGATCCGGCCGGCGTTCATCACATAGATCCGGTCGCAAATGCCGAGGATTTCCGGCAGCTCGGAGGAAATGACCAGCACGCCTTTGCCTTCGTCCGCAAGCTGATTGATAATCGAGTAAATCTCGAACTTGGCACCCACATCGATGCCTCGGGTCGGCTCATCGAGAATGAGGATGTCCGGCTCGGAATAGATCCATTTGCTCAAAACCACTTTCTGCTGGTTGCCTCCGCTCAAATTGCCGGTTTTTTGCAATATGTTCGGCGTTTTGATCTTCAGCTTCCTGCGCATCTCCTCCGCAACGAGGATTTCCTCCCTTTCATCGATCACCATGTTCCTCGCCAGCTTCGGCAGCCCCGTAAGGGAGATATTCCGCTTAATGTCATCGATCAGTATCAGGCCGTAGTCCTTCCGGTCCTCCGTCACATAGGCAAAGCCGTTCGCAATTGCCTCGGTCACGGTCCGGTTCTGAATGGCCTGCCCGTTCTTATACAGCTCACCGCTGATATTCCGGCCGTATGCCCTGCCGAACACGCTCATCGCAAGCTCGGTCCGGCCCGATCCCATCAGTCCGGCAATGCCGACGATTTCCCCGCGCCGAATATGGAGGTTCGCGCCATCAATCACTTTGCGGTCCGCCTGCAGCTCGTGATATACCGTCCAATCCTTGATCTCCAGGATGACTTCACCGATCCTCGGAGTACGCTCCGGGTAACGGCTCGTCAAATCCCGTCCGACCATCCCGCGGATGATGCGGTCCTCATTGACCTCTCCGCCGTGCATATCCAGCGTTTCGATGGTTTTGCCGTCCCGCAAAATCGTAATGGAATCCGACACCTTGGAAACCTCGTTCAGCTTATGGGAGATCAGGATGCATGAGATGCCCTGTTTCTTGAATTCCAGCATCAGCTGCAGCAGGTTTTCGCTGTCATCCTCGTTCAAGGCTGCCGTCGGTTCATCCAAAATCAACAGCTTTACTTTCTTCGAGAGCGCTTTCGCAATTTCGACCAGCTGCTGCTTGCCGACCCCGATGGTGCCCACCGGCGTGTTCGGATTTTCCGTAAGCCCGACCTTGCCCAGCAGCTCCTTCGCTCCGCGGATCGTCTCGTTCCAGTCCATGATGCCTTTGCGGGCCCGCTCATTGCCGAGATAAATATTTTCCGCGATCGACAGGTAAGGAATCAGCGCCAGTTCCTGGTGGATAATGACGATGCCGAGGTCCTCGCTGTCCTTAATGCTTTTGAATTCGCATACCTTGCCCTTGAACAAAATATCACCATCATAAGTACCGTGCGGATACACGCCGCTCAGCACCTTCATCAGCGTGGATTTGCCGGCGCCGTTCTCCCCGCACAAGGAATGGATTTCGCCTTCGCGAATCTTCAGATTCACGTTATCCAGCGCCTTCACGCCTGGGAACGCTTTCGTTATGTTCCGCATTTCAAGAATGTATTCCGACATTCGGGCTGCACCTTCCTTTTTCGTTTCGTACCCATAAGGCCGCTTTACTTCAAACCGATCTCTTCCTTCGTGTAATAGCCCGTATCCACAAGCTCCTTCTCGACATTGCTAGCGTCCACCGACACCGGTGGAAGGAGATATGCCGGCACGACCTTGACTCCGTTATCATAGGACTCGGTATCGTTCACCTCGGCCTCTTCGCCTTTTATCACGCTTTCGGCCATCTTTACCGCCTGTTCCGCCAGCTGGCGCGTATCCTTGAAGACCGTCTGCGTCTGCTCGCCGGCCACGATCGATTTGATCGAAGCAAGCTCTGCATCCTGCCCCGTAATGATCGGCAGCGGCTTATTCGGCGTACCGTACCCTACACCCTTGAGCGAGGAGATGATTCCGATGCTGATGCCGTCATAGGGGGATAAGACCGCATCCAGATTAGCGTTCGAATAATTCGCACTGATCAAATTATCCATCCGGGACTGAGCCAGCGCGCCGTCCCAACGGAGTGTCGCGATCTGCGCCATGGTCGTCTGCTTGCTGCGCACCACAAGCTTGCCGGAATCGATATACGGCTTCAGCACCGACATCGCCCCGTCATAGAAGAAGTACGCATTGTTATCGTCCGGCGAGCCGCCGAACAGCTCGATATTGAACGGTCCCTTGCCTTCCTTCAAGCCGAGCTTTTCTTCGATATATGAAGCCTGCAGCACCCCGACCTTGAAGTTGTCGAAGGTCGCATAGTAGCTCAAGTGCTCGGTATTGCGGATCAGACGGTCATAAGCGATGACCTTGATCCCCTGATCATGGGCCTTCTTGATGACATCCGTCAGCGTATTGCCGTCGATCGACGCAATCACGATGACATCCACGCCCTTGGTGATCATGTTCTCAATCTGGGCGATCTGGTTCTCAATCACATCCTCCGCAAACTGAAGATCGGTCTTATAGCCTTTTTCCTGAAACAGCCGCTCCATGTTTTTACCGTCGGCCACCCAGCGCTCCGATGACTTGGTTGGCATCGCAAGCCCGACATAGCCTTTATTCGCATCGCCGGCATCCGTTTCGGCCAGGTTACAGGCCGTCAGGGCAACCAGCATGACCGCAATAAGAACACCCAGCATTCCTCTCTTCATCGGTTGTTCCCCTTTCGAAAAGTTGGATCGAGAGCGCTTACATCCTTACCATCCGTAAAAGCCTCTCTGTATGAATCAGCATACACCCGAGGATGGAAAGGGTCTTTCGACAGATGCAACCTTTTTTATAATTTTCATACTTTTGTGGCCGGATGCGTGCATTTATGAATGGAGGAAGGTGGAAAGGGAAATCCCGTAACCGTAAACCTTAATCCTTAATCCGTTATCCATAATCCATTCACTACGCCGGGGTTTCTCTGTGCAAAGTATCCCGAAAAGAAAAAAATGTCCCTGCTTCGATGGGAGCTCCAACGAAACAGGGACTTCTGTTATTATGCGGTAAACTCAGTAGGAATTGGGAATTAGCAATCGCTGCCTGTGGCGGCTGCTCGGCAAACGATAGAATCCTCACGGTATCCCCGCTTCCTTAACTGCCCTTCTCTTCCTGAAAAGCGAGGCCCTTGCGATAGCCGTTCGGCGACACGCCCATCACCTTCTTGAAAGCTGTGCTGAAATAGTGCTGGCTGTCATAGCCGGTCCGCTCCGCGATTTCAAGAATGGACAGATCGGTGCCATTCAGGAGCTGGATCGCCTTCCGGATGCGGGTCTGGGTGATGAAGACGACGAACGACGTGCCCAGCTCCTTCTTAAGGGTACGGCTAAGATAAACCGGCGACACCTGCAGCGCCGCGGCCAAAGACTCCAGCGTCAGCTCCGGATCGGCGTACTGCTCCTGGATCAGCTGCCTGGCCCGGCGAACCAGCGGAGACAGCTGGGCGTCCCGGAGCACCGCTTCCCGGCATGCCTCATACGCGGACGTTATTCCTCCGCTGTCTTCCCGAACCTGCTCGAGATGCATTTGGATCGAAAGCTTCAAATATTTCTGAACCGCCTGCTCGGCGTCCGCACACGTCTTCGCGGGAACTTCATCCCACAGCAGCATACCGATATGGCCTGTTCGGTCGCGGAACAGTACATGGGCAGCCGGCTGCAGCAGCTCGCCGATAATGTTCTCCATGGCGAACAGATACAGCTGCCGGTCGCTCTCCTTCATTAGCGGCTGCGGTACGGTCAGCTCGGGCCATCTTGCGATGCCTGCCTGAACGGGCAGCTTTGGCGGCAGGCCGAGGAATTCCAGCTGCTCCACGGCTTCCGACTCTTCAAGCTGCCCGTCAATCCACTCCTGACAGAAACGCTCGCGAAGGAGCGGGATGTTCTTCTCGATCTGTTCCGATGCCTTCTTCAGGTAGTTGTCCTGAATATGGCGCTCGTCCAGCTCTTCCTTAACGCCGCGCAGGACTGATACAAGATGATCGGCATTCACCGGCTTCAAAATATAATCCTTCACGCCAAGCCGGATCGCTTCCTGTGCATATGCGAATTCGTCATGCCCCGTGATGATCACGAAACGGCATTCGGGACGTTCCTCCTTCAGTCTCTTCATCAACGAGATGCCGTCCATGAACGGCATATTCATATCCACAAGCGCGATATCGATGGCGCGGCCGAGTGCAAGCTCAAGCGCCTCCTCGCCGTCTTCCGCCTCGGCAGCCACCTCCATGCCGAGCGAAGCCCAATCCACCGCATCCCGTATCCCCTCGCGGATGATCGGCTCATCGTCGGCGATGAGCACTTGGTAAAATATCGGGTTAGCCTTGATCATAGCCTATCTCCCCTATCGTTATCCGGCGGCGGAGGAACCGTAACGAGCAGCGGATGACGGATCGTCACCGAGGTTCCTTCGCCTTCCGTACTTTCTATGGTTATTCCGTAAGCCTCGCCGAACGTCAGCTGTATCCGGGCTTGAACATTCAGCATGCCGTAGCTGCGGCTTCCCGCAGATATCCCGCCCGCGTCCTCATCCATGGCGGCGATCGGGTCCCGAAGCTTCCGTCGAAGCTCCTCGAGCCTGTCCTGCGTCATGCCCGCACCGTTGTCTTGAACGTTCAGAACCAGGGCATGATTCTCGGTATACGCCCTGATCGTTATTCGCCCGGGTCCCCGGCGCGCCTTGATGCCGTGATAAATCGCATTTTCCACAATCGGCTGCAGGAGCAGCTTTAGGACGTACAGCTTTTCGGCCTCGGGCGCAAGCTCCAGCCGGGTCTGCAGCCTGTCCCGGTACCGGGTCTTCTGAATTTGCAAATAGCTGCTGATGTGCGTCCATTCATCCTGGATCGGAATGATGTCATCCCCCTTGCTGAGGCCGATCCTGAACAGGGTCGATAGGGATTCCACCAGCTCGGACACCTCATCCGCCCCTTTTTTGCGGGCCATCCAATGAATCGTATCCAGTGTATTGTACAGAAAATGCGGCTTGATATGCGCCTGAAGGCTGCGCAGCTCCGCTTCCCGCTTCTGCCGCTCGCGCAGCTCGCTCAGCTTCATCAGCTTGCGAATCTGAAGCAGCATGCGGTTAAAGCTGCGGCCCAGCATGCCGACTTCGTCCTGCCGGTTCCCCCAGTAGCGGATCGCGAGATCGCCGGACTCCGCCTTTTGCATGAACGACATCAGCTGCCAGATCGGCCGCGAAATCGATTGCGACAGTGTATACGAGGCAGTAACGCCGAAGAGGCACACCATAAACAGGAAGCAGATTAAATAAAATCGGATTTCCTTCACTTCGTAAACCGATTCGTCCGTTGGGAACACGCCGATGGTGCGCCATCCCGTGAAGGAGGACGTCCCGTAAATCAGCTGCACCCGCTCTCCGTTCACCTCGCGCATGAACGTGCCGCTGTCCTGCTCCGGAAACCACGACGGCGGTATGCTTGGAAAGAGGGAGTCGTCCGGATTATAAATGCTGGATCCTCCCGCCTCGGTCACCATCAGGTACCCGTTCTTGCCCAGTGTCACATCCCTGGCCGCGCGCGCCACGGTCCGAAGCTTCAAATCAATAAGGACCGCTCCCGTGACCTCACGGGTATCCGGATCGACAAAGGAACGGACCACCGAAACCAGCTCCTCATCGGCGTAATGCACGTGCGTTGTCACATTGCGGTCGGACGGATGTCCGAGGACGGTAAAGATTCCTTCATTTTCAGCCGCTTCCCGGTACCACGCCTCATCCGTCAGCTTCCCGCTGCCGCGGGCATACATTTCGTTGCTGATATAAGCCCCTTCACGATTGACCACCAAAATAGCGGCAATCTCCGGGTACAGCGTCGTAAAGCCTTGAAGATACTGGTGAATCTCGTAGTTATCCGCATCATCCTGCTGCATCGGTCGGCGGTCCCCCGCGTATCCGTCGTTGGCCTGTATGCTGTTCCCCGCCTGAGCCGGAGGCATATCCCCCTGGATATGTCCTTTCATAAACCGCTCCGTGCGGGGATCGAAGCCGATGAGATAGGTGATGTTCTGAAGATTCTCCATCTCGTTATCGAGCGTCTGATTAACCTTCCCGATCAATTGGATCGTATGGCTTGTCACCTGCTGATCCACGATCCGGTTTACCGTCCAGTTCACCAGCACTCCCAGCCCGATCGAAGGGAGAATGCCGATCATTAAGAATAAAACGACCAGCTTGTATCGGAGCGGCAGATCCCCAAAATGCAGCCACCGCTTCAGCCCCTGCCGCCATCCGCTAAGCCCGCTATTTCGCATAGTAATCCTTCACATTCTCCTGGGTCACGATCGTAATGCCGGTATCGACCCGGGGCGGCAGCGGGGCGACGTCATTGCCGAGCGTCGGCGCCGGGACGGTAAGGCCGTGATGGAGATGGAACAAATATTGCAGCGACCAATACCCCATATTCCAGGTCCCCTGCGCGATCGTGGCCGAAATCGTTCCGTCCGATATCCGGTCGAGCGTCACCTTATTCGTATCGAACCCGATGATTCGGACGTCTTCGGCCCTGCCCGCGGCAATGGCAGCATCGGCGGCGCCGGCTCCCCCGTTCGCCTCCGTTGCAAAGATGCCCTTCAGTTCCGGAAACTTCGCCAACATGCGGGCAGCGGCTTCCTTGGAAGCGATAATATCCCCTTTGCCTTCCCTAATCTCCACCACCGACATGGCCGGATAGCTCTTCTCTAACGTTTCCCGGAAGCCCGCCGTCCGGTCATCATGGTTCTGCTGGCCGGTTTGGGTAATGATGCCGACCTCCCCTTCCCGTCCAAGCAGCTCGGCCATCTTGTCCGCAGCTGCCGCCCCGGCGTTGTAATTGTTGGTTGCCAGGAAGGAGTAGGCTTTGCTGTCGGGAGCGTCCGCATCGAACAGCACGACCGGAATCCCCGCATCAACGGCCTTATTGATCGTTGGCGTCAGCGCCTTCGAATCGATGGCCGATAAAGCAATCCCTGCCGGCCGCTTGGCGATGACCTGCTCCAGGACGGTAATCTGCTCCTTGACGTCATATTGCGTGGCGCCGCGGTAATCGACGGTAACGCCAAGCGCATCCCCACCGTCCTCGAAGCCCTTCAAAATATTTTTCCAATATTCCATGCCTGATTGAAAAGTGACCATAACGTAATTCTCGCCGATGCTCCCGTGAAGCCCGCCTTCCTCCCAGCTGGACGCCCGCTTGTCCTCAAGACGGTACATGAACACGTAAAGGAGAAATGCGACAATCAGCGCACCGTAAACCAGCATCATCTTCTTCATAGCGGATCCTCCGATCATTCTCCCGCGACTCCCTTTATGGAATCGGTTACATATGTGTGTAATACGAATATACTCCACTTTCCCGCCATAATTCAAACAAATGCTGCGACGAACAACAGCAAAAACAGACTGCAATCGGCGCATGAAGCGAAGGATGCAGTCGTATTGGCTATCGTCGTATTGGCTATCGTATTGGTATTCATCATGCTGATTATCGTTGTCATACTCCCTGGAACTTGTCGCCCGACACTCGGCTGTAAGGATGTTCGCAAATGCCGTGCATGAAGAGATTCACGACATGAACTGCCAAATCACCGGAAGGCCGCTTCCCGTTAAGAAGCTGCTGCAGCGTCAGCCTCTCGATCACCCCTACCAGACTTTCCGAGATGACCGCCATATCCGCTTCGGCCCGGAAATACCCCTCCTGCTGCTCGGCCTTTAAATTATTCGCGATCATTGCGGCCATTTCCATCTTGATGTCCGCAGCTTCCTCGCCGATGTAAAATCCGATCTGGGTTAAATCCGGATCCTTGCCCAAAAACTCAAATAAGCGTGTTAAGACAGCCAGGAGCCGAGCGGGCACGTCGTCCTCGCTTAGGCCGCCCTCCAGCCTGCTGCCTTCGATCAGCTCCTTCAGCCCGGACCGGAAATTCCCGACCAGCTCCCGGAAGATTGCTTCTTTACTCTCAAAATACAGGTAAAACGACGGCTGGGTTAACCCTGCCCGGGATACGATGGTGCTGATCTTCGTATGATGATACCCTGATTTCGCGAATTCATTAGCAGCGATCATCAGCAGTTTCGCCCTGCTCTCTTGTCCGTTCGCACCCTTCTTGCGCAAAGATATCCAACCTCCGAATCTATCCCGATGTACATAGTTTTTGTCCATTATACTCTATGCAAGGAAGCTCCTGCTACAAAAACTGCGACAAGACGAAAGGCCCAAAGACTTTACACAGGAGCCGTAACGAGATAACGTTAAAGGGTAGGTCGCTGGAATTCAGCCATGAAGGAGAGCAGAACATGCAAGATCATTCTCAATCAGACCCGGCAAGATCCGGGAATCATAACACGCAGGACCCGTCCGCCCGGCGCGTGCTGATCGTCACCGCGGTAGAAGCGGAACGGGATGCCGTTATGCGTGGATTAACAAATGCGGACGGCTTCGAGGTCATTGCGGCGGGCGTAGGTCCCGCTGCCGCCGCCGCTGTCACCGCATCCCGTCTGGCCCGTTCGGCTTATCGCCTTGTCATCAGCGCCGGCATCGCCGGCGGTTTCGACGGGAGAGCGGAAGTGGGCGGCGTAGTTATCGCCGATTCGATCATCGCCGCGGATTTGGGATCGGAAACGGCAGACGGCTTTGCCAGCGTCCGGGAGCTCGGTTTCGGAACCGACCGGTTAGAGACCGAGAATGCCGCATCCAACCAGCTTGCCGAAGCGCTGAAGCGCGCCGGATTGCCTGCAAGCCTTGGCCCGATCCTGACCGTCTCCACAACAACGGGCAGCGCGGAGCGCGCAGCAGCGCTTGCAGCCCAGGTGCCCGGTGCTGCCGCCGAAGGGATGGAGGGCTTCGGCGTGGCAACGGCAGCCGCTCTGGCCCAAGTACCGGTCATGGAAATCCGGGCCATATCCAATAAGGTCGGTCCGAGGGACCGCAGCGCATGGCGGATTCCCGAAGCGCTGCGGCAGCTTGAGACCGCCAGTTCACTACTTCCGGAGGTGCTATCATGAAAATTGCGTTTTCCCCTTGTCCGAATGATACCTTTGTCTTTCACGCCTGGGTGCACGGACGGATACCGGGTGCCCCTAAGCTAGATGTATCCTATGCCGATATCGATATTACGAACCGCTGGGCGGCGGAGGACCGGACGCATGACATTCTGAAAATATCGTATGCAGCCCTGCCGTGGGTACTGGATGAGTACGCCCTGCTTCCATGCGGCGGCGCGCTTGGCCGCGGCTGCGGCCCGCTCGTGCTGACGGCGGACAAGCTCACGGACGGCCAAGCCCCGGCCAGCCCTGCGTCGCTGTCCGGTCGCCGCGTGGCCGTTCCTAGCGATCGGTCCACGGCCTACCTGCTGTTCCGCTTATGGGCTGCCAAGCATGTGCCCGGAGGGCTTGGCGAAATCGTCGTCATGCCGTTCGACCGGATCATGCCTTCCGTACGGAACGGCGAAATCGATGCCGGGCTGGTCATTCATGAGGCGCGGTTCACCTATCCTTCCTACGGCCTCAAGCTGATGACGGATCTCGGGAGCTGGTGGGAAGAAGATACGGGTCTGCCGATCCCGCTTGGTGCCATCGTCGCCCGCCGTTCGCTTGACCTTGGCCGCATCGCCGAATGGACCCGCGCCTCGGTCGAGTATGCGTGGAAGCATCCAGAGGAATCCCGTTCCTATGTTACGGAGCATGCGCAGGAGATGGATCCGAAGGTAGCGGATGCCCACATTAACCTGTACGTCAATCCGTTCACGGCCGATCTTGGATCGGACGGTTATCATGCGATTACGTCGCTGCTCGATCGCGCGGCTGACGAAGGCCTCGTTCCGCGGATCGACCCTTCGCTGCTGCGGCTGTAGGCCGGCAGAGCAGACGAAGAATGCAGCACAAGAGGAACGCTCAGGTACCGGATATCGGTGTCCGTAGAAGCGTTCCTCTTTTTTTAAGGGAAAATATGATTGGCTTGAAAGAACATCGAAAGCGTAATGCGGGCTTACGTCATTCCGGGTTCGCAGAGATCAGCCCGTACAGCTCCCGGTATATCGACACAATCTCCCCCATGGGCATGCGAACCAGTCCGCTGGAAGAGGGAGCCACAAAATCGCGGACCCCGTCAACGACGGAATCGGGCTGCAAGCCCCACTGCGCCTTCGTCCTGCCGCTGAATTCGGTGTAGACGCCTTTGCCGACATAGCAGGCGACTTGAGGTCTGTATTTCTGCAGCTTTTCCCTAAGCGTCTCCCGTCCGGCCCGGTATTCCTCGCGCGTAATATCCTCCGCCCCCCTGGTCGGCCTTGCCACGATATTGGTGAAGCCGTAGCCCAATTTAAGCAGCTCCCCGTCCTCCGCAGCCTCATAGAGCCTAGGCGTCAAGCCCGATTGATGCAAGATCCGCCAAAAATTGTTGCGGGGGTTCGCATAATGATGGCCAACCTCCCCGGATCGCAAGCTCGGATTAAATCCGATAAAAATAATCGTCAACCCATAATCCAAATGATCGCTGACTGTATTCATGCTGCCCTAGTCCCTCCTGCCCGCAAGACGGCGCTAATGGGATGCGCTTGCCGCCGCACTGTTGTTGCGCTTGCGAATTTGATGAATGCCCATCACCACGGCAATCAGCTCATAATCGCCGAGAACCCCGCTGCCGTTGTGCAGCTGGTAAGCGCCGGGCTCCAGCCATCCGCTAATCTTCGAAAATTGTGCGACAAGGCTGCCCCCGTCATCGGTTATTTCATATTCATTGGAAAAAGCCGGAGATACAATTTCATAAATGCCCCGATCTCCCGCATCATATTCGAATTTCTTGGTGACGAAGCTCATTCGCATGCGCAGCACGCCAAGCTCCCTGTCCTCCGCGTCAACGACATTCCATTTGTTCGAGAAGAAACGGAAGGAGCCGCTGCATACCTTGGTCCTTGATGCATCGTATACATCCAGTGAAGAGCTGAAGGCGCTTTTCAAATCCAGATTGCCGATGCATTCCCCGTTTACATTCATAATATCTGTCCAGCCTGCGCTGAAAAAGTTATCCTTAAAATACAGATCCATATCCTTTCCTCCCTCGCTTCTGATTCGGATGCCGCTATTTATATAACGATGAACCGCCTGATTTCGTTTCGCCTAAAATAAGATCGGGCCGGGAACCGTTGATGCATTCATTTGTCTAATTCATGAGGTGACGCATATTGGAGTACCTAAAGACGATGGTAGCCGCGGACGGTGCCGGCTCTGTCCTGAAAGAGCTCATGGAGTCTTATGGCCAGGATGTATGGAATTATGCCTACTTCCTTACCAAGCGCCGCGATGCTGCCGATGATATCAGCCAGGACGTATTCCTGAGAGCCTTCCGGCACTTGAAGGATTTCCAAGGCCGCAGCTCCGTCAAAACCTGGCTTCTGACCATCACCCGCAATCTGTCCCTGAATTATCTCAAATCCTCCTTCATATCCAAAGTCTCGCTTGTGGGATGGCTCACCACCAGACAGGCCGGCCCTTCCGCCGAAATGGAGTTTATGGACGCCGAAGCGGTATCGCAGATCTGGAAGCATGTCATGCAGCTGCCGCAGGCATACCGGGAGGTGCTCCTGCTGGAATTTCATTTTCAGCTGACCCGCAAGGAAATGGCCGAGCTGCTTGGCATCCCGGAGGGAACGATCAAATCCAGACTCCACCGTGCCCGCGAACGGATGGAAAGCTTGCTGAAAGGAGAGGATGCCCAATGAACAAGGAACCAAAGCCGGATGGTCAGCCGGCATGGGCCCAGGAGCTTGCCAAGTCCCCGTTCCGGGAGCCCATGTTCACGGAGGAGATGAAGGCCGGTATTCTGAATCGCGGAAAATTTGCTGACCTGCAGCATACGCGAGACTTGGGGTCTTCATGGAGACGCCGCATCCCTGTCCTGGCGGCCGGATTATGTGCGCTCCTTCTGCTAACCGCAGTATGGGGATGGCAAGCATTACCCGCGCTTCGACAGCTTGTGCCTCTTACGGACCCCGGCCATGCCTACGAATGGACACCCCGCACGCTGTATAAAGAGAACGGGGTGCCGAAGCTTCAAGCATTTGCCGGTGGAGACTACGCTGCTGGCGCTCCTGCGGGAGCGGCATGGTTCCTTATGTCGCCGATCGAGGAGCTAGAGGGCAAGCATGTCCGCATTACGGCCGTTCATCGGGATTCCGGCACGATCCTGGAGGAGCTGGCCGAAACAGAGATTACGGCGGACATGGCATACGAAGGCGGGACGGATTCGTCCTTCAAGGACGCGACGCGTATTGTTTCCCGCTTTGGACTGCCGCTCGCAGGGCTATGGAAGTTCGATCTGCTGATCGACGGAGAAAAATACGGCGATATCGTCTTCGATGTGCCTGACGGAAGCTGGGAGCCGAGCCCCTCCTTCGTTACCGATCTTTCAGAAGAAGAAGCGAAGACCGCCGCTTCCAAGGGCGCCCATCCGAGAAGCGTAACGGGGGTGGAAGGTCGGCTCGCTTTCCTCGGCATGGATTTTGCCGCAGGCAAACCCAATAAGTATATGTGGCATTTCTGGGGACCGGATGAGGAGCTGACCGGCGACTTGACGTTTACCGCGGTTAAACAGCATTCTCATGAGATCATCGATGTGTTTCAGACCGATATCCGCCCCTCCCCGATGTACGGCGCAGATGCGATGCTCCCGTCTATGATGATGCTGCCTTCGCCAGGATTATGGCGGATTATGGCCTCGATTGACGGGCAGCTGTTCGGCAGTGTGGTCGTAGAGGTTCGATAGGCCTGCCCGAGCCGATCCTTGATGCCGGCGATCCCCGCTGATATAAGGCCTGACGAGCTCGCACATCTAAAAAAACAGCTGTCCCGCAACCGGCGGGACAGCTGTTTCCTTAATGAATATATAATGCCCGATTATTCCGCACTCAACGCTTCCTTCGGAACTTCGATCTTGCCTACTTCATTATGCTTGGAATATGTGCTCTTCATCTTCATGTCGAGCGTCACCTTTTGACCTTCGGCTTCCATTTCCATCACCATGTCCAAATTGGTCGCGGTCGGCAAATAAGTATCCTTCTGGATGCCGTACTCGATATTGATGCTCTTGATGTTCATCTGCTCCATCATGGCAGCCGTCTGCGGGTCACCGCCCGCCTGACCCATCATGGACGTCGCGAGCTCTTTCAAATTATCGCCGGAAACTTCCGCCGTCAAGACGTACTTGTCACCTTCATCGGCAACCTTCATATCCTTGGCGATCGACTTGAACTGCTCGATCTGCTGCTTAGGGCCGGATGCGGTCGTATCCAGGCTGCTGCGGATTTCCTGCTCCGATTCTTCAGGAATCTTCATCCATTGTCCATCCATCAACATATAGATGCCGTTCTCCGTAATATATTGCTTCATTTCGACTTTACCTTCCGGCGATTCCATCGTCATGTTCTGCATCATTTCCGTCGGCTCGAGCGTCACTTCCGAATCCAGCACCATATCGATGTTCTGCTCGGCATTCTCCGTGCCTTCCACTACGATATTTTGTTTAATATCGGCCTGCATGGCAAAGCTCTTCATGCTTTGGGAAGCTTCCACCGATTTCTCCAGAAGCTCGTCAGCCGTCGGTGTTGCTTCTTTCTTCGGCTCCTCTTTGGCGTCCTCAGCCGGCGGCGTTTCCGGCGTCGTCGCTTCCTGTCCGGCAGCCGGGGTTACCGGTTCTTCCTTAGCCTCTTTGTTGTTGCCGCATGCTGCCAATCCCATAACCAAAATTGTTCCAAGTAGTACCGCTGTCCATTTCTTCAAAAGAATGTCCTCCTAAAATATGTATTCTCGCTTACTTACCCAAACCGAAACTTTGTTAAACAGCTGTTGCTAGATGTTTCTGAAAACTATACACTGATCCTACATCCCATCAAGGAGTGTACGCAGATGGAAAACATTCTGGTCACCGGATATCGGGCCCATGAGCTCGGTATCTACAGCAATAAGCATCAAGGCATCCCCTATATCCGCAAAGCGATAGCGAACCGGCTCATTCCGCTGCTTGAGGAAGGATTGCAATGGGTAATCACCCCCGGACAATACGGAGTCGATCTATGGGCGATCGAGGCCGCCATCGAGCTGAAGGCATCGTATCCCCAGCTGAAGTGCTCCATTCTTACCGCCTACTTGAATCCTGAGGAGCAGTGGAACGATGACAAAAAGTCCTATTTCCAGCAGCTCATGAAGGGGGTCGACTTTTATGCCGCTGTCAGCAAGGAGCCCTATCGCGGCCCATGGCAATTCACGGCCAGGGATGATCTCCTCCTTCGCAAAACCGACGGCATCCTCCTCGTTTATGATGAAGACGCAGGCGAAGCGAGCCCGAAATTCATAAAGGAACGCGCATTAAACAAGCAGGCAAAGGACGGGTATCAGGTCCTCAGCATCGGCTCGGAAGAGATTCAATCGGTTGCCGATGAAGAGAGCATGAACCGGGACTTCTGATTCGAAGCTTGTGCTAAGGCGATGACCGTTTGGAAAAGAGCTTTTTTTCGTAATTTCGAAAAAGAGCTTTTTCTATATGTAAAACACATCTGCTGCAGCCTTATGCCAGCAAGTAATCGTCTATGCTTGTATAAGCATATCCGTGTGCGGCTGCGACCGCTTCATACGTTACTTTGCCGCCGATCACGTTGATGCCCTTGGCCAGGGCCGGATCCTGCCGGGCGGCGGATCGTATTCCTTTGTTCGCGATCTTCAGTCCATACGGAGCCGTAACGTTCGTCAATGCCAGCGTCGAGGTGCGCGCTACGGCACCAGGCATGTTGGCGACGGCATAATGGATGACGCCGTGTTTCTCGTAGGTCGGATGATCATGGGTCGTAATCCGGTCGATCGTCTCAATAGAGCCGCCTTGATCAATCGCCACATCTACGATGACGGATCCGGGGCTCATCTCCTTGACCATCTCCTCGGTCACGAGCCGAGGGGCTCGGGCACCCGGGATAAGGACGGCTCCAACGACGAGGTCTGCCGTTTTCACCGTTTCCGCAATATGATACGGGTCCGACATAATGGTTTTTACTCTCCCCTGGAACATATCGTCCAGCTGACGAAGTCGGACCGGATTGATATCCAGAATGCTGACATCCGCGCCAAGACCGAGGGCAACCCTGGCGGCATTCGTACCGACGATGCCTCCTCCGATGACAGCTACCTTGCCTGGAGCCACGCCCGGAACGCCGCTGAGCAGCACTCCTTTGCCGCCGTGCGCCTTCTCCAGGAAATGGGCGCCGATCTGAATGGACATTCTGCCGGCCACTTCGCTCATCGGCGTCAAGAGCGGCAAACTGCCATCCGGAAGCTGAATCGTCTCATATGCCACCGCGCATACCTTGCGGTCTACCAGTGCTTTTGTCAGCTCCGGCTCGGGAGCCAAATGCAGGTAGGTGTAGAGAATCATATCTTCTTGGAAGTAATCGTATTCCTCCTGCAGGGGTTCCTTTACTTTAACGACCATTTCGGCTTTCCATGCATCTGCGGCAGTTCCTACCACTTTCGCCCCTGCCGCGATGTAATCCTCGTCGGTGAAGCCGACGCCGAGACCGGCACCGGACTGCACCAGCACTTCGTGCCCGGCCTTTGTATAGCTGAGGACAGTGCCCGGCGTCATGCCGACACGATTCTCATTATTTTTAATTTCCTTAGGAACCCCAATGATCATCCTGCGGCCTCCTTCTTACTTAAACTTGACTCTCCACTTGCATTGTAAACCATTTCCATTGTGCACTCTTACCCGTTTTAAAGTCAAGTTTATCCATTCATAATATTGGAAAAGGAGACATCCGCTGAGGGAACTTCCGTGTTCGAATGGGTACGATTTTTCGCATAAATGCATGAGGGTTGGCGCTTTCGCAATCGCTTTTGCGCGACTTTTCGTACAAAATTTCTGAGGATGGACGCTTGCGAAGTCGCTTTTCTACGACTTTCGTACAATTTTCTAAACGTTGGCACTTCCGAAGCTGCATTTATTACGACTTTTCGTACAGCTTCCGCGGATCGGCGCTTTCCCGGGCGCCTTGTGTACGGCGGCTTATCGTACAACTTTCCCAGCCTCAACGCAAATGCTGTCCCTTTTGCCCAGCGGTTTATTGTACAACTTTCCGTGGTTGGGCACTTACCGGCCTCTCCCGGCACACCCAAACGACGGCCGGACCGCGGCTGCCTTCGGTGTCCCGGTGGCCGCCAGCAGATCCGCGCTTTGCTTGACGCGTCTGACCAAAAAAAGACCCCCGTCCGCATAAAGCGGCCGAAGGTCCAAGCCGTTGTTGCCGGTGATCTTGGCATCCTATGGATTCATGGTGCTATTCCAAGCCGTTCGATATTTTCTCCCGGTCTTTCCCCTTGTCGGATTCACCGGCATTCCGGTTCGCCTGATCCCGGTCCTGACGCATCTCCTCGATCGTCTTCACCTTCAGCCGGGCGGCGCCTTCATAGCTTCGGGTTGGAAGAAGATTGCCCGCGTCCAGCCGCTGCTTCGCTTCGGCAATGGCGTCCTTGTACTGGGGCAGCCAAGCTTCCCCGGCGACAAGCATCTCGTCAACCAGCTGCCAGATTTCCTTCGGATTGCACACCGCCCCGACGAGCGGATCCATCATGAATGCTTGCCGGAGCAGCTGATCGTCGCCGTGCACGGCCGCTTCCACCGCTAACCGCTGTACCGAAATGCTCGCATTGCATACGGCTGCGGGGCCAAGCGGCAGCTCGCCTACGAGCGGCATGGAGATCCCGTTCCGATCGACATACCCCGGCGCTTCGATGACGGCATCGTCCGGCAGATTGGAGATTACCCCCTGGTTGACGACGTTGAAGTGCCCGCGATAGACACGCCCGGTCTCCAAGCCTTCAATGATGTAAGAGCCGTGCTCTTCCCCGCGGTTCTCTTGCGTGTAGCGGACAGCCGGATCCTTCATCCAGTTCGGGAAATCCGTCTCAAACCAATTCCTTCCCTCCGTGCAGACACGAAGGTAGCCGCCGGTTTCTCCGTTGATCCAGCTGCCCAGGTCGATCCACTCCGGTATCTCCTCCGGGCGCTTGCGGTACCACGGCACATATTCGCTCAAATGACCGTTGGACTCCGTGCTGTAATAGCCGAAACGCCGCAGCATATCGATCCGCACCTTCTCGGTACGGCTGTATTCCGGATGGCGCTCGAACGCCTCAAGCAGCCCCCCGGTCAAATCTCTTCCCTTGTAAGAAGCTTTAATATACCAGGTCTGATGGTTGATCCCCGCGCAGACGATGTCCACGTCCTTCTTGTCCAGCCCGTAAACCTCGGCGATTTGATGATGGCCGTGTTGAACGCCGTGGCATAAGCCGATCGTACGAACGCCGCCGTACTTATTGCAAGCCCATGTCAGCATCGCCATTGGGTTGGAATAGTTGAGAAGCAGCGCATCCGGCAGGCAAACCTCCCGGATATCCTCGCATATGCGAAGCATTTCGGGGATTCCGCGCTGACCGTACATAATGCCGCCCGCACACAGCGTATCGCCCACGCATTGGTCGATGCCGTATTTAAGCGGTATATCCACATCCGTCTGAAAGGCTTCCAGCCCTCCAACGCGAATCGTGCAAAAAACGTACTTGGCACCCGCCAGCGCCTCCCGCCGGTCCGTCGTCGATTGGATGGTGATCGGCAGCCCGTTCTCGTTGATGTCCCTCTGGCAGAGCTCGGTTACCATCGAGAGGTTCCGCTCGCTAATATCCGTGAAGGCAATCTGAATATTCTTAAATTCCGGTACAATCAAGAGGTCCCGCAGCAGCCCGCGGGTAAAGCCGATGCTGCCTGCTCCGATAAACGCTATCTTAAACGACATTCGTTCCTCACTCCCAGCTTCAAATATGATTGAAGCTATTGTAGCAACGAACCCGCAGTAAGCGTTATCAATATCATGACTTCTTTGCGTTCATCCGAGTCAAATATTCTAACCTGCTCTCTAGGAGCGCTTCCCCATCTCGTCCTGCTTCCAGGAATTCCGGTCCTTCGAATGCCGGTATTCCACCGGCGTGCTCCCCGTATATTTCTTAAACAGCAGGTGGAAATACTGCCTGCTGGAAACGCCGACGTAATCGGATATTTCATGGATGGGGATGTCGGTCTGCTCCAGCAGCAGCTTGGCTTTTTCCATTCGGATCATCGTCAAATAATCCGTGATCGTCCGGCCGGTCCCCTTCTTGAATACGCGGTGAAGATATCCCGGATGCAGATTGACCTCTGCCGCGACGTCCTTCACCTGAATGTTCCGGTCATAATTATGATGCAGGAAATCAACACATCGTTTGATGTAGGATTCGCTGGACGGAATGTCGCTGCTCTCCCGCTCCTTATAGAGCCGGGCAATGCATACGAGCAGCTGAATAAACATCAGATGCGTCATGAGCGTTCCTTCCGTGCCGCGCTGATCAAGCTCCAGCACCAGGCTCTTCAGCACCGGGTATACCTCTTCACGATCAGCTAGCACCACAAACGGAAAGGGCTGCCCGATCAAGGAATAGACTGCCGCTTCCTCATCCGCGATATGGCGCAGGGAGGGCGAGCTGCTCTCCCGCTCCGCAAAACCGAATTCCACGTTGAGCATGCGGCATGAAGCCGATTTGTCCACGATCAGCCGATGGGGAACCTTGGCATCCAGAATAATGAACTCCCCTTTTCTCAGCTTGATCCCCTTCTCCTCATTTCCGTCTTTCGCTTCGATGCTGCAGGTTCCCGAAATCATATACATGATTTCCGTTGAATCATGGTGATGAAACGGCATCGTATAATCCGTCCACTGTTTGTAGTAATACGCATAAAACCGGGGAAATAAATTCCCGCTCAACAACTGCCGCTGAAACAGACTGCCAAACATGCCGCTATCCTCCAATCTCTCCCCAAGCAAAAAAGCCTGGCCTTAGGGCCAAGCTTATCACCAATTTCATGGTCTTGCCATCAGATTTTGAACGCCGAAACGGTATGGTTCAGCTCATCGGCCAGCTCGGCGAGAGATTGCGCGGTTGCCGCAGTCTCTTCGCTCGTCGCAGCGGTTTCCTGCGTGGAGGATGAGATATTCTCAATCGCGGATCCCACGGATACAGCCTGAGCCGCCTGCTCTTCACTCGCAGCAGCGATGTCCATCACTTTCGCAGCAGACTCGTTCACCATGCTGACAATGCGCTCAAAGGCTTCACCTGCCTGCTCCGTGAACCTGACGCCTTCATGCACCGCCTCCACGCTGTCGGTCGTATTTTGCTGCATGCCTTTTATAATATCGGCGATCTGTTTCGTCGCTTCTCCGCTTCGCACCGCCAGCTGGCGAACTTCATGGGCCACGACGGCGAACCCTCTGCCGTGATCTCCGGCGCGTGCGGCTTCGATCGCTGCGTTCAGCGCAAGCAGATTCGTCTGTCTTGCAATGTCATCGATCACCAGCGTAATCTCCCCGATCCGCTGCGAATCCTGCTCCAATCTTGCCACATGCTCGCGAACGCGATTCATCCCTTCAACCGATTGATGGACAACCTCTCCGCCTTCGGACGCCACCTCGGCCGTCTGGTTGACGAGCTCGGATGCCGACGAAGCGCTGCTAGCCACCGACGTAATGGCCGTGGACCATTCCTGGAACAGCTCGCTCATCGTCTGTACGGACTCGGCTTGATTGCTGCTGCCGACCGCGAGCTCCTCTGCCCCTGCAGACAGCTGCTGGGAAGCCTCCGCAACCGAAAGGGCATTGCTGTTCACCCGCCCGATCATCATCCGCATGCTCTCGCCCAGCTGCTTAAACACCCGGGACAGCGTTCCGATCTCATCGGCCTTGGCCAAGTAGGCTTCGGGGATTTCCTGCGTAAAGTCACCGCGCGACATGGATTCGCCGATCGCAACCGCTTGACCAAGCGGCTTCACGATGGAACGGGTCAGAAGCGTAACGACAATCGCCATTTCAAGCAGGGTCACAACGCCAGCGATAATAATCATTTGCAGCAGCTTGTCCGACTGGGCCGTAATCTCGTCGGTCGGGACAATGATTGCGACAGACCACGGCGTTTCCGATAGGCCTGTCCGGACCGGAGTATAGAGCTTGAACAGCTCGTCATCCTGTTCGGAGTATACCTCGCCCTTGGCAATGGCATTCAAAATAACGCCGGTCGTCTCGCCCGGATAGGCTTCTTCAAGCCGCTGTCCCATCCTTCCATCCTCCGGAGAAGTTACGATCACCCCGGTATTGGAATAGATATGAGCGTAGCCGGTTTCGAACAATTTGAATTGCTCCATCACGTTCTGCAGAGCCTCCAGCGAAACATCCACGCCAACGACTCCGATGGTCTTCCCATTCTCGATAATCGGCACGACAAGCGATGTCATCATGATCTCTTCGCCGCCGACCTTGAAGAGGTAGGGATCCATAATAACTTCTTTTCCGCTGTTCTTCGCAAGCAGGTAAAAGTCTCCCTCACCCTCCGCGGTGTAATCATCGGTTATCAGCGTATTCTCAAGGCCGGATTTGGTTCTGGCCCAATAAGCGGTCATCCGACCGGAAGGATCGCTTCCCGGCTTGTTCCGGAATTCCGCATCCTTGCTGTCGAAGGCATTCGGCTCCCAAATCGTCCAGATCCCTGTCCAGGAGGGATTGCCCTCTAAATTCATCCGCAGCATTTCGCTTACCGCTTCACGGTTAGCGGCGCCGCTCTGTTTCATTCCGACAAAGCTGGCGGACAACGTTCTTGCACTATTCATCACATCGTCAAGCTCCCGCTGCACAAGGGCTCCGATCTTCTCGCTTTGCGTGAAGGCCAGAGTCCTGGCGGAATCCAGCGCTTCATCCTTCGTCGTGAAGCTGATATATGTAATCATTCCCCCCAGTAAAATCGTAATCGACCCCAGAATGACCCACATCATTCGCGTCCGAAGCTTCATTGCAAATAATGATCTCAACCTCTTCCGTAATCCCATCAATCGTTCCCCCCGCCTCTTCTGGTTGCAGCCTTCATGATTTCCTCTTCTAGCTGAGCTAGGATGACATCAATCTCTTCGGGCGACAAGAGATCGTCCGCAGCAAATTCTAGGTCTTTTGTCATACCGCAAGCCCCCACCCTTCCTACGTTAAGACTATATTCATCTAGTAACTTAAGCATATACACTCGTTTACGGTTCGTAACCGAAATTTTATTGCGTGATCACGCATTTTTTTTGCGGGGAAGATGCATCCGCCAACGCTGCTGCTTTATCGTATCCTGTCTTGGTATGAGCCTTTAGAACCCAGTCAGGGGGAAGCCACCGTTATTGCATTTGCACAAAATCGACATCCGACAGAATTCCGAGCTGCTTCGCCTTCATGGCGGCCTCGATGCGGGACTTGACGCTCAGCTTCTGGAACAGGCTCGTTAGACAGTACTCGAGCGATCGCTGGCTCATCATGATCGTTCCTGCAATTTCCTTATTGCTCTTGCCCCGCGCTATTTCCTTTAGAATGTCGTATTCCTTGTTCGTGATCGACTGGGCTTGGCTGCCCGGGGCACGTTCCAGCACGGTGCCGGTCGTCCGGCGCAGCTGCTTGACCAGCCCGAGCGGAAGAACGACCTCCCCCCGAAGCGCGCACCGGACCGCCGTGACAAGCTGCTCCTTTCCCGCCGTCTTCAGCACAAAGCCCGATAATCCGGCATCCATGATCAGATTAAAATGATAGCCCACCTCAAAGCCGGTATAGATGAGCATGATGGCATCCGGCATCAGCTCAAGGATCCTCTTCGCCAAATCAATGCCGTTCATGCCCGGCATATGCATATCGATCAGCATCACGTCGAAGTGCTGCGATGTTACGAGCTGGATTGCCTGCTCCGGCGTGCATGCGAGCGTGACCCTCATGTCCTGCTCCTGCTCAAGCAGCATTTTCGTTCCCTCCATTACGGAAGGATGGTCGTCTACCAATAAAATTTCAATCATCGCTTAACCCCCTCTATCTGCAGCCTGCCGCCCTAGGCCAGGCTTACTTATCTTGCCGTTACCGAAATCGATATGGACAGCCCGCCGCTTGCGGCTGATCCGAACGCAATGGTCCCGTTCATGCAGCGCACGCGCTCCTTCATCCCGCGTATGCCCATGCTGCTGAAGTGATCCCTCTGCTTCTCCAGCTTCTCCAGCTCCTCCGGGCCCATGCCGATGCCGTTGTCCTCGTAATTCAGAATGACCTTGCCCGACCGGGTGGACAAGCTCAGCTTTACCTCCGTTGCATTGGAATGCTTGGTCGCGTTCGAAAGAAGCTCTTGCACGATCCGGTAAAGTCCGATAAGTCTGTCGTCGCTGAGATCCTCCTCGAATCCCGAGCCCTCGAACGAAATGGCATAATTGGTGCGCAGCTGCGTGAATTCAAACAGCGCCTCCAGTGACCGTTCAAGCCCTTCCTCCTTCAGGAGCGGCGGCCGCAGCTCATTGCACGTAATACGGATTTGATAGATGACGTCAAGCAGTCCCTGCTCAATCTCCTCGAGCTGGCCTCTAAGCTTTGGAGGCAGCTCCGTATCCGTGACGATCTGGTTCAGCTTCCTGTACCATATAATCTGCTCTTGAAGTGCTGCATCATGGAGATCCTGGGAGAGGCGCTTCCGCTCGTTCTCCGAAAGATGAAGCATTACGCGCAGCAGCCATATGGGCTGCTGGGAGGATCCCAGCTTCTCCAGCTCTGAAGTCAAATCCTCGATCACGCGGAAATTATCATACAGCACGCTCACATAGCGAGAGATCGTCTCCAGCCATATCTTTTTCGCTTCGTACTTGAGCAGCGATGCTTTCTCGCCGATGTAGATCATGCTGTGCTCCCCGTTGATCTCTCC
Source organism: Paenibacillus ihbetae (assembly GCF_002741055.1). Classification (NCBI taxonomy): domain Bacteria; kingdom Bacillati; phylum Bacillota; class Bacilli; order Caryophanales; family Paenibacillaceae; genus Paenibacillus; species Paenibacillus ihbetae. The sequence continues at coordinate 1,750,064 of NZ_CP016809.1, forward strand.
GATCTTCACGAAATATCCGTCCGGCGTCTCGTGCAGCTTGCAGAGCGGAAGCCGCTCGGGATGGCGCTCGCAAATCGCATAAAGCACGTCCTTGGAGAAGTCTTCTGCCCCTCCCACGATGCAGAACTCCGAGCTGCCGCAATTCATGGTGACGAGGCTGACCTTCCCGGTTTTAAGCACTTTTTGGATTTCCTCGACGATCCTTGCGTTCAGCTCACTGATCTTCACCATCCCGAACAGGTCCGAGGAGAACCGGTCGAGGCTCATCTGCAGCTTGAAATACCGCTCCTCGCTCTCCCGGATCAGCTTCTCCGCCGCTTTCCGCTCCCGCTCCGCCCTCTTCTCCTCCGTAATATCCCGGATAATCGTCAAGGCTGTATGGTCTCCGATATATGGGATCGGGGCAGTAACGACCTCGATGTCAATGACCGTGCCGTCGAGCTGGATGATCTGGCTCTCCACCAGCGTTGCGGTGGCCCCCCGCTCATATACTCCCTTGACCTCTCTTTGAACCAAGTCAATCTGATCCGGGGGAACGAAATGCTCATACCCTCTCTCTACAAGCTGACCGAGATCCGTAACGCCAAGCAGGCGCATGCCTGCCGGATTCATATAAATGCATTCAAAATTCGAATGAAGCACCATCGCGACCGGAGCGATATCCAAAATGTGGCGGTTGATCCGTTCGCTCTCGATCAATGCCTGTTCCGCAGCTTTGCGTGCCGTCACGTCCTCGAAGAAAATTTTGATCGCATCCGTATCGTCGTCGGGCAATGCCGTCACGATGACCTCCGCCTTGGCTCCGTCCATCCTCCGGATCGACAGCTCCTCGGAGACGACATTTCCTTGGCGAATTCGCTCAATGACCCTATCGCGCTTACTCTGTTCACAGGGCTCGTACAGCCAGTCCCAAGGATCGGTCCCAAGAAAATCCTCCGAGCCGCTGGCGCCTACAATCCGCAGTCCGGCTGGATTGACATAGACCAGCTTGTGCTCCCTGCATACGGCGATGGCGACCGGTGAAGATTCTACGAGCCTGCGGTATCGCTCCACGCTCTCTTTCAGCGCCTGCTCCATCTTTTTGCGCTCGGTAATGTCTTGAAGCGCCTCTTCCATCTTATGGCGGGAAGTAACGTCGATCGCGATGCCATCCACCCGGACCATCCGTTTCGCCTGATCCATGGTCGGGATCATCTTCACCTGGACCCAGCGCACTTCGCCCGCGGCATGGATAATCCGGTAGTGCGTGTGGACAGCTTCACCCTGCCGCAGCTTCAGAACGCAGGATTCGAACAATGGCAGGTCCTCCGGGTGAATCAGCGCTCTCCAAGGCACGCCGTTTCCGAAATACTCCGCCGAATAGCCGGTCATTTCATGAAAGGCCAGGGAGGCGCTTACAATCCGCCCCGATCCGCAATCATAGGACCAGATGCCGACATCAAGCGTATGCAGCAGATCGTCCAGCATTCGAAACCTGCTCTCCGCCTCCAGAAGTCTTGTTTGGTTGTCTTTTAGCAAATTGCGCTGCCTGCGCCTCCTCACGATGATCATGCCGATCATCACTACGTATATGACGAGGATAGCGAGTGCCGTCCAGAAGTTTTCATGTCTCAATAAGCTGTCCATCCTCTCTTCGCCGTCCATTCAGTCGATGTCATGCTAGATTGCTGTCTCTCTGCCTTCATGGAATGCATCAAAGAGCAGCCAAATGATATATCGGCATATTTTGCACAAATGCGAATATCGAACGAAAAAAATCTTTTTCGGACATCCGGCAGCATTGCTTCAGTCCCATTAGAACAAGCAGAACATCCTTGACAAAGATATGTTGCGTCCTGACTCATCTCCGGACAAAAAAATGCCCGTAAACGGCTTCTTTACCGTTTACGGGCGGCTTCGTGGCGAATGCAGCAGCCATCGTAATGAACTGAACAATCAGGCGAGATCCCACTCCGAATGGATTTTCGGAACGTCGGAGATCAGCTGGCGGGTGTACGGATGCTTCGGATTCAGGATGACTTCCTCTGCCGGCCCCTTCTCAACCACTTTCCCCTGCTCCATGATGTAAAGCGTATCGCTCACATAGTAGGCCAAGCCGACGTCATGGGTAATGAAAATAATCGTCATATTGTTCTCCTCCCGCAGCTTAAGGAGCATATCCAGGATGGTCGATCTGGAGCAGGCGTCGACCATGGAGGTCGGCTCATCGGCGATAAGCAGCTTCGGATGGAGGATAAAAATTCTCGCGATCATAAGCCGCTGCATCTGTCCGCCGGACAGCTCGAACGGGTACTTATTATGCAGCTCCTCGTATTTCAGATTGACGAAGGAGCAGGCCTCCTTCATGCGGCGCAGCTGCTCCTCCTTCGTCAGCTTCTCCCCCTGCAGCTTGATGCAATCGAGAAGAAGCTTCTCGACTCTGTAGAACTGGTTGAAGGAAGAGAACGGGTCCTGAAAAATCGCCTGAATATGCTTCCAATACTTTCTCCGGTCCGAATGCCGCTTCAGCCGTCTCGGCTTGCCCATGTATTCGATCGTTCCGGCGCTCTCCTTGAGCAGTCCCATAATCAGTTTGGCCAGCGTCGTTTTGCCGCTTCCGCTCTCTCCGGCGATCGATATAATTTCGCCTTCATGAAAAGCAAAGCTGACGTTGTCAACCGCGGTCGTCTTGTTGCCGCCGAAGCCGAATACCTTCGTCAGGTTCTTTCCTTCGATCAGCACGTTACTCCCCTTCATTCGCATACCACTCCCTAAGCGTTTCAGGCTCGACAATGCATCGGTACGTCCGGTCCCCCAAGGTTTTGTTCGCAATCTTTCCCTTGCGGCACGCCTCCTGGACATACGTGCAGCGATCCGCGAACCGGCAGCCCTCCGGCACGTTCTTCAGGTTCGGCGGCGTTCCCGGAATGGCCGCCAGCTTATGGCCCTTCATGCCTTCCTCCGGCACGATGATAGAGCCCATCAGCTTCTTCGTATACGGATGGATCGGATCAAAGATCATCTGCTCGGCGGTTCCCCGCTCCACGATCTCGCCCGCGTACATGACCATAATGTCGTCCGTGACATGGTACAAGAGCGGCAGCTCGTGCGTAATGAAGACGAGCGACTGGATAAAGCCTTTGTCCAGCAAGCTCTTCAGCAGCTTGATCACCGCCTTTTGCGACGTGACGTCCAGCGCGGAGGTCGGTTCGTCCGCGATCAGCACTTTCGGGTTCAAAATCGTGGAGATCGCAATGACGGTCCGCTGCTTCATGCCGCCTGACAGCTCATTCGGATACGAGTTCAGCACCCTCGGCGACAGGTTCAGCGTCTCGAACCGCTCGGCGGCCATATCCCATACCTGCTTCTTGGTCAGCTCGGGCCGATGCTCCTTCATGATGTCCTCGATGAAACGGATGATCCGCAGCGTCGGATTCAACGCATTCATCGCCGCCTGCGGAATGTAGGAGATCTCCCTGCCCGACACTTGGGAGCGCAGCTGCTCCTTCCCGAGCTTCATGATATCCCTTCCGCCGACGATAATGGAGCCGCCTCCGAAATAAAGCGGGGGAAAGTAAAATCCCATCAGGCTTAAGGCCAGCGTCGATTTGCCGCAGCCCGATTCGCCGGCGATGCCGAGCGTCTTTCCCTCCTCCAGCGCGAACGTGACGCCATCCACCGCATAGACGTGCTCCTTGAGCCGGGTCCGGTAATACGTCTTCAATTCGTTGACTTCCAGAATATGCGTACTCACGTCATCCATCAGCTCCTAATCTTCGGATTGAAAATTTCGTCCATGCCCGTATTCATCATGTACAAGGAGAACGTGATCATGGCGATCGAAATCGCCGCCGGAATGAAGGCCCACCATGCGCCGGCTACCGGGGCTTCGAACACGAGCGCCCAGTTCATGATGATGCCGAGCGAAATCGTATTGTACGGGCCGAGTCCCAGCATCGAGATCGAAGCTTCCGACAGGATTCCCGACGCCGTCTGCAGCACGAAGGCCATGACGACATAGGAAGCAATATACGGAAGAATCTCAGACACGATGATCCGCGGCGTGCTGTATCCGGATATTTTGGCGATGTTCACGTGGTCCCGGTTCCGAAGCGAAGAGGTCTGGGCCCGGACAGCCCGCGCCGTCCACGGCCAGCTGGTCACCCCGATGATAACCGCGGTCACGAAGGAGCTCCGCGAATCGATGCTGACCGAGATCAGAATGAGAATGACAAAGGACGGAATGACGATGAAAATATTCGTGACCGCGGTCAGTAGGTTATCGATCATGCCGCCGATATATCCGGAGGTCAGTCCGATCACGAGCCCGATCGCGGTAGCGAACACGCCGGCAATGAGCCCTACCTGGAGCGATGTGCGGATACCGTAGATCAATTCCAGAAACAAATCCCTGCCGAAGTTGTCGGAGCCCAGCAGCAGCTTGGCATCGGGCGGCTGGTACGCAAGCGCGATCATCTCCAGCGGGTCGCTGCGGTTAAACAGCGGATAGATCAGGACAAGACCGATCATGGCCAGCAGCATGCACGCTCCGAACATGAACTTCGGCGACTTGATCAAGATACGGAATGAACTGTTCATATCACTGATCCTCCATCTGCGCGGCCTTGATTCTTGGATCGATCCAGCCGTATATAATATCGATCGTGAAGTTGGCGAGCAGCACGGCAATCGCGATGAGCAGCGTGCAGCCCGAGATCAGCGGATAATCCAGCTGCCGGATGGCGGTGAACATCCAGGTGCCGATGCCCGGATAGCTGAAGACGATCTCGCAGATCAGGGAGCCGCCGACCATGGTGCCGATGGACAGCGCAAGTCCCGTGATTTGCGGCAGCATGGCGTTGCGGAATACGTATCTTGCGATCCGGGAATCCCGGATGCCGAGCAGCTTGCTGTAAAGCACATAATCCGAGTTCAGCTCGTAAATGGACATTTCCCGCATGCCGATCGCTTGGCCTCCGATCGTTACGAGCACGATCGACAGAAACGGCAGGGTGTGATGGCGGATGACCGAAGCGAAAAACTCCCAGCTTAAGGAAGGCACCAGCTGATAGTCATAGCCCCCGTGCAGCGGGAACCAATTGAGGGACAGCGCGAATACGTACAGCATAATGATCGCCAGCGTAAAGAACGGGATAGAGTTCACGAACAAGGCGACCGGAAAAATCACTTTATCGAACACGCCCTTGCGGTATGCGGCAACGGCGCCGAGGATATTGCCAAGCAGCCATCCGACCAGGATGGCCGGCAGCTGAAGGCCGATCGTCCACGGAACGGCCGAGGCCAGAATCTCCGTGACGGGCTTCGGATACAGTCCGAAGGACGTGCCCAGATTGCCGCTGAGCAGGTTTTTCACATAGATCAAAAACTGTTCGCCCAAGGGCTTGTCGATGCCAAACTCGATCAGGAACGTCTCGTACACCCGCTTAATGGTGTCGCTGTCCGTCATGCCCTGCGTCATCTCCGAGACGATCATGCTCACCGGATTGCCTTCGATCATGCGCGGCAGCAGGAAATTAAGCCCGACCGCAATGACCAGCGTAAGGAAATACCAGAAGAACTTCTTGACGATGTATTTTCCGTAAACGCTCAAGCAGCTCACCCCCATGACCTGTAAATTGTCGCGACATGTCTCGCTGGAAAAGAGACCTATATCAGGGCCTCAATCGTCCGCTAATATAGGTCTTTGTGCGCGCGTTTGATTCAGCAATCAGTTGTGAATCTGATACAATGCCTTGATGCCTGCGCCGTCCATCGAGATTTGAGGCGGGATATTGCTGCCGTCGCCTTCTCTCGGGAAGCCCTTCCAGACCGATTCATTGACGGTATCGAACACCCAAGGGCGGTACATAAGCGGAATCGACGGAATGTCCTTTAGCCAGATTTGGGTGAGCTCGGTATAGAGCGCTTTCAATTCGGCTTCGTCCGTCGTCGCCGGAATTTTCTCGATGATGGCATCCGCCTGGTCATTCTTATAGCGGCCCCAGTTCCAGAACGCCATTTCGCCGATCGGAGCGACGCCCTTGGAATACATGATCGTTCTGGCGCGGTCCCAAGGCTGGCTTGGGTTGACGCCGCCTGCCGGCGTGTTCATGATAATGTCGAATTTGCCGGTCTGCAGATCATTGGTCCATACCGGGGCTTCCGGGAATTTCGTGCGGATCTCGATGCCGATGGCCTTGGCGTTCTGGGCAACGATCTCCAGCGCTGCGTTCCAATCCGACCAACCGTACGGGCATTCGATTTCAAACGGACCCAGCCGCGTGCCGTTCAGAACGCGGATGCCGTCCTTGCCCTTCTTGGCTCCGATCGAGTCGAGCAAGGCGTTTGCGGCTTCCACGTCGGTGGTCCATTGCAGCGGCTTGATGGCCTCCTGATCCACATACTTCGACTCGGCATCGGTGTTCAGCGTTAAGGAAGGCTCCATTGGCGCCGAGTAGCCGCTGATGGCAAGCTCCGAGATTTTGCCGTAATCGATCGCCATGGCGATCGCTCTCCGGACATCCGGGTTATCGAGCCCCGGCTTCGACATATTGAAGAAGATGGACGGCATGGAGCCCGGCAAATAGTACGGCGCATCCTTCAGGTACGTTCGGACAGGGGCGCCGTCCTCCCACATTTTCCATACCTGCGGAATGAACTGCTGGGACACGTCGACCTGGCCGCTCTTGAACGCCAAGTCGCCCGCGGCGTTATCCTTGTAGATGACATGGGTGATGTATTTCGGTGCCGGAAGCTTGCCGAATAGCGCCTGCCCCCAATAGTTGTCGTCCCGGACGATCGTGATCTTCTGGTCATTGTAAAAATACATCTTATACGGTCCCGTTCCGATCGGGTCGGCATTCACTTCCTTGCGGATCGTCGCAAGATCATTGCCCGCCTTCTTCTCGATTTCCTCCCAGATATGCTTCGGCAGCATCGGTATCAGTTCAATGCTGTCCAGCACGGTCAGCTTGTTGGGATTCTCTTTGTTCAACGTAATGATGACGGCATGGGGGCCATCGGCCTTCACGTCCGCGATATACGTCCAGAAGCTGCTCCAGTTAATGTCGTATTTTTTGCCGAGCTGATACGTATAAACGACGTCCTCCGAAGTGAACGGCTTTCCGTCGCTCCACTTGGCCTCCGGATGAAGCTCGACCTTCATGTTCAGATCGTCCGTCCATTCGTATTTGGTGCCGAGCAGCGGCTCCAGCTCCCCTGTCAGCTGGTTGACCATGAACAGCGTTTCGTAGACCAATTCCCGGGAGTTCCCGTAGTTGATCGGAAACGCGGCGTTCCCGCTGAGCAGGTTGAAATTCGTCGGGGCGCCCCACTGCAAGCCGTTCACATACAGCGTTTCGTTTCTAGGCGTCGCTTTCGGATCTCCTTGCGGTGCCGGTTCCTCCTTGCCCCCCGGCGGCGTTTCTGTACCGGATGGCGGCGTTTCCCCTCCGGATGGCGGCGGATCGGTTGCCGATGGCGGCGTGACGCTCTGACAACCGGCGATAAAGAAGGAAATGGCTAACAACAGAATGAAGACGGGTCTCATAACGATTTTCAGCTTCACTCGCAAACCCTCCATTCACAAATAATGTGCTCATCGTGCTTGCTCCTCCGGCAAAAACGCCGAATTCATGCTGCGCCCAGCTGGAAGCGTTTTCTCGATGAATTTATATGTCCCTTCATTTCCTCTTTAGTACAGATAAATTTTGAATCCGAAATATCAGCCCCAAGGATTTTGAAAGGTGCGCGTCGAATTTTTGGAGGGCGTTGATCATGAGCAAACGTGGAGGAATCAATCTGATTGATCCAAGCGAAGCAAGTAAAGGAGTGTTGTCTGCTGACTGTGATTAAGGATACTCTGCTGCAGCTCTTATTTGCGTTAATGCCTTCCGTTGTCTACAGCATCTATTACAGGAATCTGACCGTCAACTATTCCCGCAGCTTCATCATCGTGATCTGCTCGCTGTGCCTGGTCCTGTCCATGACCTTCGCTTCATCGGCGCAGGCTGGCCTGATCTTCGATATCCGCTATGTCATCATGTTCTTCGGCATCCTGTTCGGGGGGCTGACCACGGGCTGGATATTGCTCGTCGAATTTTTGATCTACCGGTTATACATCGGCGGCTCGGGCGTGATCGACGCCATCATTATCCTTGTGATTACGTTTCCGCTATCGGTCATGCTCGCATCGGTGTACCAGAGAACGCGGCATCGGCTATGGATCGTTTTTACGGCCGGAATCAGCTTCTCCGTCATCCCGCTTACCGTGCTCTACATTACGAAGCCCGATTACATTATGAACCAATTATTATTTAACATTCTGGCCATACCTGTTCAGAATTCGCTCGGCATCTGGCTGCTTATCACCCTGTTCAACAAATCGGTAACCGACAAAGAGCTTTCCTTGAGATATGTCCAGAACGAGAAAGCGGAGGCCGTCAATCATGTCGCCGCCTCGCTCGCCCATGAAGTCCGCAACCCGTTAACCACTGTCCTGGGCTTCCTCCAATTAATGAAGAGCGGTACCTTCTCTCCCGAAAAAACGAACCGGTTTCTCGAAATCAGCATGGAGGAAATCCGGCGAACCGAGCAGATTCTGTCCGATTATTTGTCCATCAGCAAGCCGGCCGCTTCGATCCGGCAGCGACTTGAGCTCATTTCCCAGATGCAGGCCGTCGTTGAGGTCATGACCTCTTATGCGAATATGAATAACGTGGCGCTCCGCATCCGCTGCCCCCAGACGCCGATCTTCATATCCGGCAGCACGGCGGAGCTGAAGCAGCTGCTGGTCAATTTCATTAAAAATGCCATCGAGGCCAGCAAGGATGTCACGAAAGGCACGGTGGAGATTTCGATCCGGGAGGAGCCGCCTCATGTCGTCATCCAAATCGAGGACAACGGAATCGGCATGACCGAGGAGCAGTTAAACCGGCTGGGCTCGATATACTATTCCACCAAAATGAACGGAACCGGGCTCGGGCTGACCTTCTCCTACCAAGCCATCCGCGCGATGAACGGCAGCGTATCCGTCAGCAGCGAGCCGCTGTCCGGCACGACATTTGTAATCCGGCTGCCGATTGCGGGAGGATGAAGGAACATAGGGGGCCGGTCGGTGCTCCCCTCCTGGTGCTGAACACTCGCTTAACAGAGAATAGACGCCAAATCCTAAGCCCGACGCGCCCGGCAAAACAGAATGAGCAGCCATACTCCCGTCTCCCCACGCAAAAAAGGCGGGAATGCTCCCGCCTCGCTTGTTATTTCGATTATTGCAGCTTGTTATTTCGGTTGTTGCAGCCTGTTATCTCGCTTAGTGGAATTTAGGCAGCCAATCGCCGTGCGCTTCGATCAGATCGTCACACAGGCTCTTGATGTCGTCCATGGACAGCTCCGCCGCCGTATGCGGATCCAGCATCGCCGCGTGATAGATATGCTCCTTCTTGCCGGTCGCAGCCGCTTCCAGCGTTAGCAGCTGGGTATTGATATTCGTGCGATTCAGCGCAGCGCACTGCGGTGGAAGATCGCCCACGTAGGTCGGCGTCACGCCGCTCGCATCCACCAGGCACGGCACCTCGACGCACGCTTCCTTCGGCAGATTCGTGATCAGGCCGGTGTTCATCACATTCCCCCCGATTTTGAAAGGAACGTTCGTCTCCATCGCTTCCAAAATATAAGACGCATATTCGTGGGAGCGCTTGTGCGTCAGATCCTTATTGTTCACCAGCTCTTCGCGCATCTGCTTCCAGCCCTCGATCTGATTCACGCAGCGGCGCGGGTACTCGTCCAGCGGAATGTTGAAGCGCTCGATCAGCTCCGGATAATTGCGCTTAATGAAATACGGATGATACTCGGCGTTATGCTCGGAGGACTCGGTAATATAGTAGCCGAAGTTCAGCATCATCTCCAGGCGGACCATATCGTGGTGCTTCTCCTTCTGCTTCTCGGCAGCGCGCCGCTTGATTTCCGGATAGAGGTCAACGCCGTCCTTCGTAACCTCGAGCAGCCAAGCCATATGGTTGATGCCTGCAATCTTGGCCTGCACGCCTTCCTTGTCCATCCCGAGATTATCGAACAGATGCGGAATGCATGCTTGCACGCTGTGGCACAGACCTACCGTCTGAACGCCCCCCAGCGTGTTCATTGCGTTGGTCAATACCGCCATCGGGTTCGTATAGTTCAGGAACAGGGCATTCGGACATACCTCCCGGATGTCGGCCGCAAAATCCAGCATGACCGGTATCGTGCGCAGGTTGCGGAATATCCCCCCGATCCCGACAGTGTCGGCAATCGTCTGTCTCAGCCCGTATTTCTTCGGAACCTCAAAATCGGTAATCGTGCATGGATCGTAACCGCCGACCTGTATCGCGTTGATCACGTACTTCGCGCCCCGAAGCGCTTCCTTGCGGTCGCTGTAGGATTTGATGACGCAGGTGCTGCCGCTCGTCTTCTTTATATTATTCAGCATGTTCTCGGAGTCTTTCAGTCTTACGGGATCAATGTCAAACAAGGCAAGCTCGAACCCCTGCAGCGCCGGAGTCTGCATGCAATCTCCCAGTACGTTTTTGGCAAAAACACTGCTTCCCGCTCCGATAAATGTAATCTTAGACATCAATAACGCCCTCCTTAAACCCAATGTATTAATGCGTTTTCACATGAATAACTATATGTGATTCCCGCATCCTTGAATATGGAGCAAAACAAGGGCAATATGGACAATTGTCGTTTCATCCAGTAATCTAGGGGTGACGCTTGAAGACGCATTCAGGTCTTGAGATAGATTGAACTGGAATCCTCCAAAGGAGGCTGATTTACGATGTCCATCCTGCCTGACCACTCCTTGTACGCGATCGGCATGAACCCTTCCCCCGGCGCGCATGACCTAACCATTCTGTTCAGCGGAGAAGGCATTCCGGTGCCCAGGCACAAAATCGGACCGGCCATCCATGACTACTGCTTAATTCATACCGTGACCGACGGCGAAGGCGTATTCGAATGCGCCGGCAGGGTATATCCCTGCAAGGCCGGCGATACGTTCATCATTCTTCCGGGCGTTCTGTTCAGTTATCAGGCGGGCGACCGGAACCCATGGCACTACCATTGGGTCGCCTTCCAGGAGAAAGGGGCTCCCTTGCTGCTGGCGGATATGGGGATTACCGCCGCAAGACCGGTCATCCGATGCGAGGACCCCGAGGAGCTGAAGGAGCTTAAATCCATGTATAACCGTCTTCGTCTTGGCTTCAATCAGTCGGATTATCCGCGCCTTGAGGATCTGCAGGGCTCGGCCTGGCTCCGATTGCTGCTGCACAAGCTTGCCATGCTGAATCAGCAGCATCTGCCTTCCAGGGAAGGGGAAGTGGCTGATATTGAGCGCGGCGTAAGGCAGGCAGAGCGGCTCATCTCGACGCAATATCATCAGCAGCTGTCGATCGGGCAGCTGGCGAGCACGCTCGGATACCACCGCGCCCATCTCTCGAAAGCTTTCAAGCAGCATACCGGGTTATCCCCGATGCAGTATCTGATGAAGGTGCGAATGGAGAAGGCGAAATCTTTAATGAGGACATCCTTTTCGATTCAAGAGATCGCCTCTTCGGTCGGCTTCAATGATGCCCTCTACTTCTCCAAGCTGTTCCGCAAATGGACCGGCATGACCCCGAGCGAATACCGCAGCGGCCCGGCTAAAGGATAGGGAGGAATAAGCGGGGCAGGTGGGGCAGGAGGTCCGGCAACGGCGTCCCGACAGGCCCCGGAACCCCGGCTAACGCAAAAAAAGCCGCCGGGGCGTGTCCCGGCAGCTTTTGCCTTTAATAGCTTCGTCATTTTTAGCTTTGACATACTCAGCTTTGACATACTTAGCTTTTACATACTCAGCATTGTCCTCATTTTCAGCTTTGCCGCTTTGTTGTCATTGTCAGCACTGAAACTTCCAACGTGTTGTCATTGTCAGCATTGCAGCTTCCGGCTTTGTTGCCATTTCAGCCTGTGATAGCAAGCCTGTCCTATGCTCTTGCCTCATAGAGCTGCACAATCTCGACGATCGTTTGGACCGCCTGCACCATCGTGTCTGCGGACACGTATTCGTACCGCCCGTGGTAGTTCTCCCCGCCCGTAAATATATTCGGCGTCGGCAGTCCCATATAGGACAGCTGGGAGCCGTCGGTACCGCCACGGATCGGCTCGATGATCGGCCGAATGCCCAGGTTCTCCATCGCAGCCTTCGCAATCTCCACCACTTCGATCACCGGCTCGATTTTCTCGCGCATATTGTAATATTGATCCCGCATTTGCAGCACGATCCGTTCGGCTCCGTACTTCTGCTGAAGCTGCTCCACAATCGAAGCTAGCTTCGCTTTCCTTTCCTCGAAGCGCTCCCGGTCATGATCGCGAATGATATATCGAAGCTCGGTCAGCTCGACATCGCCTTCAATGGAGGTGAGATGGAAGAAGCCCTCGTAGCCCTCCGTAAACTCCGGCGCTTCCTCCGCCGGCAGCATGCCGTGCACTTCCATTGCAATTTTGGCCGCATTCACCATTTTGTCTTTGGCCGTTCCGGGATGTACGTTCTTGCCCTTGCATGTCACCAGCGCCGCCGCCGCATTAAAGCTCTCGTATTGAAGCTCTCCGACCGGCCCGCCATCCATCGTATACGCATACTTCGCACCGAAAGCCTCGACATCGAATTTATGCGGTCCTCGGCCGATCTCCTCATCCGGCGTGAACGCAACCCGGATTTTCCCGTGCTTCAGCTCGGGATGCTGAATCAGATACGACATTGCGGTCATAATTTCGGCAATGCCGGCTTTATCGTCGGCGCCAAGCAGCGTTGTTCCATCCGTCGTAATGAGCGTGTGGCCCTTGTAATTAGCCAACTCCGGAAAATCCCGCGGAGAGAGCACCACGTTCTGATTCGAGTTAAGTACGATATCTCCTCCGTCATAGTCTTCAACGATCTGCGGCTTTACCCCTGCGCCCGTGAAGTCCGTTGCCGTATCGACATGCGCCAGAAAGCCAATCGTCGGGATATCCTTGTCACTATTCGCCGGCAGGGTAGCCATGACATAACCGTTCTCATCCATGGTCACGTCCTCCATGCCGATCTCCTTCAGCTCGTCCACAAGCAGACGGCCCAGTGTCAGCTGGCCGGGTGTCGAGGGGCAGGTGTTGCTGGTTTCATCCGACTGGGTATCGATTTGCGCATATCGAATCAGTCTGTCGATCACTTCTTTTTTCATCATTCTCAACTCCCGTCATGCGTTTTGCAATTTTGTACTGTCATATCATAGCCATTGGACTTGCTGCAAAATCGGATACACGGCTCATTGCGTCCGTCTATACCGATATTCTTCACTATAAAGTGTCCGGATAGCCGGCCATCCTTCCTTAATCATCCATCATTATATCCAGTGGCCGCCGCTCAGGTCAATTTTGAGAAAGGAAAGGAGATGGGCAAATGTCATCCGACCTTCAGGCTCACATTTGCGAAAGGAAGGAGACGAGCGAAAGCCACCCAAGCTATTTCAGGCTCACGTTCGGAAGGGACTCCAAGCAGTTCCGTCTTAATCCGCTTGATCCATGACGTATTTGCTCAGAGCGTATCCCAACAGTAACAAAAGGGCCTCCCGAAGATCTAAGATCGATCTTTCAGGACGGCCCCTTATTATATGAGTATTGCGTATTGGTTAGAACTCCTGCCCCCTATGATTCAGGGAGGATATGAACCGTCAGTCCATCGAAGGCGCACTGGGCGCCGAATTGACTGACCTCTTCCGCCAGTTCATGATGCGGACCGACGGATTGGTGGGAGAAATGAGTCGCAATGAGCTGCGTCTGATCGGTAATGGCCCCGATGCGCTTCAGCCGTTCCACCATCCGGCCAAAGTCCGATCGATTGAGGTGCTCTTTTCCGGGAGGGCGGTTCCAAATCGTCCCCTCCAGCACAACGGCGTCAAATCGGCGCCCCTTCAGCGATTCCCATACGTCTTCCTCGTAATACCCGCTATCCGATGCATATAGGAGCGAAGCCTTCCCATCGTCGATCAGGTAATTCATCGCATCGCCGATCCGCAAATGATGGCAGGCCGCAATGGCCGTAATCGTATATTCCTTCAGCCGAACCGTTTGCCCCGGATGAAGGATACGCCTTAGAATTCCGGCCCCCTGGTCATTTCCGCCGGCGTCCTCCCATTTCGTCCAAACGGAAGGTCCCGCAAGCATCGTCAGCTCCGGCAGCTCGGTTGCCAAACGAAATGCCCTGCCCCGCAGCATCAGATTAACGGAATCAAAATGGTCCAGGTGACTGTGGGTGATCAATAAGCAGTCCAGATCGCGCAGTGAAAGGCCCAAACCGGCACAGGAGGCGAAAATATCCGGCCCCAAATCGATGAGCAGATGGTCATTGATTAAGACGCTCTGCCGCCGCCGGTTGTTATGTCCGCCGTTTTCCCTGGCATGCTCGCACGTCAGGCAGTCACAGAACGGGGAAGGAATGCCTTCCACAGCCCCCGTTCCCAGAAAAGTCAGCTTCATGCGTTCCCCTCTTTTAATCAAAATGGAGTTGCTAGGTATCCGATTGATATCCTGCTCGCCACACCTGCCTCACGGGGTCATCGGATCCTGAGGAGCGGCGGAAGTAAACCTGAAGTTGTCGAAATACAGGGTCTGCGGAGCCGACTGGCGCCACATCCAGATCTCAATGCCTTTGATCCGGCTGAGGTCCAAATTCACCTGCCGAAGCGGAATGCGGACGGTTTCGCCGCTGCCGGCACGAACGTACTGCATGAAGGTATCATCGCTTTTCCCGTCCAGCTGATGGAATTTGACATAGAATTGCGCGGTCTCTCCGGGATTGAACACGTCGAACTCCAGCGTCTCGAATGCCGACCAGTCGCTGCTGCGGAATCCTTTCCCTGCATCAAACAACCGCAAATTCGGAAAATTCACGTTTGCCGGGAACACGGCCTTCATGGAGTAGGTCCCCTCGGTGACATTCACATTAGCGAGATCGGTATCCACCGTCTGGGATGTAAAGCGGTTGATCGCTTCTTCGGTTTCGGCATCGTTTAAAGCGACCGTAGACGGAGCATTGGTTTCATAAACGACAAGGGTCCGTTTCACGGTTTTGGACGATCCGTCCTTGCTTACGACAATATCCAGCTCGTGGGCACCAGGATCCAGGCTTAGCACTAGCGAAAATTGATCGTGCTCTGCTCCCTCAGCGGTTTTCGGCGCCTGCTGTCCGTTCACCGTAACCTCCGAGCCTTGCTCCGCATAGATCGAAACCTCGCGGCTTCCGTCCGCTGGGCTGCCGACCGTAACCAGTACCGGCGCACCCTCCGAAGCAGTAACGATCGCCTGTGCAAGCTCGCTTCGTACCTGCATCACCTTCTCGGGATTCTCTTCGAAGGTTTTGATGTTCTCATACAATCGGTCATAGAATGGGCGCATCGCATCCCGATACGGGAAGGCGTCCGCTATGCCCAGCTTCGTGGCCGCGTCACGCAGCTTCTGCTCATACAGCCACAGATACTCGTAATCCTCCATGCTCTCGCGGAGCACTTCAAGACGGATCGTGCCAATCGGGCCGTCAACGCCTACTTCCGTTCCGGGATAAAATAAATATCCATCGCCGTTCGCCCCCGGGAATGCCAGCGGATCGGTCCATACATCGCGGCTCACGTATTTCTTCTGTGCGGCATCATACTTCTGGAACTGGGTCGTTGCCCAATATAACGTGCCCTCCACGCCGTGATCGCGCTGCATCCAGGTTAACAGACGCGTTCCGACCAAGTCATCATCCAGATGATAGGAAGGGAACGGATGCTTCGGCTTCACATAGGTGTACCACCAGACCGCATCGCCGGCTGCCTGCCGTTCCTTGGCGAAAGCCTCATCGAACTTTTCAATATCCGCTACCCAAATGTCCACATCTCCGACTAATTCATCGACCGGCTGAATCGTAACCAGATGCGGAACATCGGGAGCCGCCTGTTCGAGAGCATCGTTGATCTGCTTCACCCGATCATATTTATCTCGAGTCGGTTCATCGATCTCGGACACATAATAATACGCTTTGGACAGCAGGCCTGCCTCCCTTAAACGATCCACCAGCTGCTTGTTCCGCTGTATATCCGGCTGCCCGTCAGCCGTCCGATAATACGGCAAGCGGTAAGCCGATATTCTCGGATCGTTGACATACTTTGGCGCCCGTTCAACGTAGCTGTCGATGTCGGAGTCCGGGATCGGCAAGTATCCCGGCGTCAGGCGGTGCTCAACGGATGCGTAGTAGTACTTCTCGATGTACTTCCATGCCTCCTCGCCCACGACATTGCCGTGCGCTTCCTGAATCGGTCCGCCCCAGACCCCGAAGTTGGTTTTGGCGTGGCTATCATCCGTAAGCTCGAAATCCCACACGGTGAGCTCGATCGGGATTCGGACCGGATTTCCTGTCTCGTGCAGCGTCATTTCTCCGGTATACGTACCGGGATGCTGACCTTTCGGTACATGGATTTTGAACCAGATCCCTTGATTATGTCCTTCCGCTACTTCCAATTGCTCATTCAAAGGGATCAAGGCATCCGGATACCAGCCTTTCGGATAGGCAGGCGTTGTAGAGGTTTTCACTTCGATATAATGCTGTTTGAACAATTGAATATGCTCTTTGCCGATTTTGGCGCTCCCGTCCGCAAGCTTCAGATCGCTCATGGCTGCCTGCAGCTTGCGTAAGGATTGATTGGCTTTCACGATGACCTGGCCGCTCTCATATTCATTGCGTGCGGCCCCGATCCGAATGATGGAATTCGGCTCGCCCGGAAAAGCCTGATCCCGCATCACCTTCTCCGTATTGGTCGGTACCCAAACATCGAACAGCGCGCCCTGGCTGGCCGCGGCCGAACCGGGCAGGACAGACGTCAACAGCAGCATCACCGACAGCAGAGGCAAGCAAGCCTTTTTCCACATCATCATGCCCTCCTATTCGGCTTTGTACCGATCATACGCGGCCGTATAGATTTCGAGATATTGCGACAATCCCATTTTCTCGATGGTGCTTACATATTGATCCCATTCGCTGAACGGCACGTCGCCTACAACAAATTTGGCCGTCATTTCATCGACATACTTATTGATGTCCGTATGAAGCGGCGTGAACTGGGTAAGCTCCTCCTGGGTATACGTAAACTGAGGCCATACCTCCTCCGGCCACTGGCCTTCAACTTTCGCCGCGGCTGCGATGCTTTGCTCTGTCGCTTCGCCGCCCTTGAAGGTTTTGTCCGTCAGCATTGCCGGGTAGAACCCGCCTGCCCACGACACGAATTTCGACTGCTCCTTCAGCGCTTCCTCGGTATATTCAATCGAACCGTCAGGGTTCTCTTTATAACTGACATCCTTCACGCCCATGAAGAACAGCTTGCTGCCCTCCTCGCTGTAGAAGTGATCGATCCAGCGGACTGTCGCTTCCGGATGCTGGTTTTTATCGGTGATGACAAAAGCCCCGACATCGATCAGCGGAGAACGCGCCCTTGAGAAAATCTGGTCGCCATAAGGTCCCTTAAGCGTCGGAGCCCCTACAAAATGCTCGATCGTTACGCCGCCAATGGCATGCGGACTGTTCGTCTCCGCGGAACCGACCAGCCCTTCATCCATCAGCGCGTTCACCTGAGGACCTTCGATGGTCATGATATCCGGAACCATGAGACCTTCCTTGTACAATTTATTCAAATATTCCAGCACTTCTTTGTATCTCGGGTCAGCCGGAATAAACCGGAGCTTGCCGGACTGCGGATCCATATCCACCCGTCCATGGATGTTCCCCCGGTTGCCGAGCCCCCATGCTCCCTTCAACTCATCAAGCAAGGATCCAATGCCGCTGCCGGCATACGGAATTTCGTCCGCTTTGCCGTTCTTGTTCGGGTCCTGGGTCTTGACCGCCTTCAAGTATTCGTAATATTCGTCCGTCGTTTCGGGCTCCTTCATGCCCAGCGCGTCCAGAAACGCTTGGTTGTACCACAGCTTTGTTCCAATAAGCACCGATTTAAAGTTCGGGTCATAAAATGTCGGGAAGGAATAGATGTTGCCGTCAGGCATCGTCAATCCTTTCTTGACCTCCGGATGCTCCTCCAGGAGCTTCTTGAAATTCGGCGCATACTGCTCGATCAAATCATTAAGCGGAATAAAAATGCCCTGGCCTCCATAATTCATCAAATCATTCGCAGACAGCCGCGCCGTGTGGAAGGCATCCGGATAATCGCCGCCGGACAGCACCAGATTCCGTTTCTCCGCCAGGCTCTCTGCAGGCGTCAATTGAAAATCGACTTCGATGTTCGTCTGCTTGGCATATTCCTTCCATACCGGGAGCGAGTTCCAGTCCGCTGGAGCCGAAGCGGCTTTCCCTGCGAAGAACGTAAGCTTGATGGGCTCCTCCACGATCGGAAATCCTGTAGGATTAACAGCCGTTTGCTGCTTAGACTGCTCCTCCGCCGCCGGCTTTCCTCCGCTGCCGCAGGCGGTTGCCAGACTTGCGGTCAACACGCCTGTGAGCAGGACTTTAGTGAACCGCTTGAAATTATTCCCCATCATTTCTCAGACCTCCACTTTTCGAATATATTGCGAAACAAGAGCCGTTATCTAACCCTTGAGAGCGCCGATCATCATACCTTTGACAAAATACTTCTGAAGGAACGGGTACAGCAGCAGTACAGGTAAATTGGCCACAATGACGATGGCATATTTAATCGCCTCCGCCTCCATCAGATGCTTCTGCACCGATAAATCCATGCTTCCGGCCATCTGATCGACCTGGGATTTAATCAGGATTTCCCTCAAGAACAGCTGCAGCGGGTATTTATCCCGATCATTCAGATAGATGAGTGCGTTGAAATAGGAATTCCAGTGCCCCACGCTGTAAAACAAAATCATAACCGCGATGATCGGCATGGAGAGCGGGAGCACGATTCTCCACAGCGTCTGCATATTGGAGCAGCCGTCGATCGAAGCCGATTCCTGAATTTCATTCGGAATGGAGGTCTGGAAGAAGGTGCGCATGATGATGATGTTCCACACCGATACCGCGCCCGGAATGATCAGCGCCCACATCGTGTTGATCATCCCCAGGTTTTTTACGAGCAGGTAGGTTGGGACGAGGCCCCCGCTGAAAAACATCGTGAATACGATATAAGCCGTGATGACATTCCGGCCCGCAAAATCTTTGCGTGATAACGGGTAGGCTGCAAATATGGTCATAACCAGATTGATCGCGGTGCCCACCAATGTGTACAGAAGCGTGTTCGCATAGCCGGTCCATATTTCCTTGTTCGCAAATACCAGCTCATAGCCGATGAAGGATAAATCCTTCGGAAACAGCCACATTTCTCCTCTCGATACGGTGAGCGGATCGCTGATCGACGCGCTCACGACAAAAATCAGCGGATACAGGACAAGCAGCAGGATAATGGACAGCAAGATATAAATTACGACGAGTGTCATACGATCCTGGACGGATTCTTTCACCCTGATCCCCTCCTTACCATAGGCTGGTTTCATTGACTTTTTTGGCGATTCGGTTCACGAGCACGAGCAGCACCAGGTTTACCAAGGAGTTAAACAAGCCGACCGCGGCGGAGAAGCTGTACTGTGCTCCCAGTATTCCCTGCGTATAGACGTAGGTGGAGATGACTTCGGAGCTCTCGATATTCAGATCGTTCTGCATCAGATAAATTTTTTCAAAGCCGATGCCCATGATCTGCCCGACATTTAAAATAAGCAGAATGACGACGGTTGGCATAATGCCCGGCAGGTTGATCTTCCAAATCCGCTGGAGCCTGCTCGCTCCGTCCACTTTGGCCGCCTCGTGCAGCGTCGGATCGATTCCGGCGAGCGCCGCAAGATAAATGATGGAGCTCCATCCCATGCCCTGCCATACACCCGAAAATACATAAATCGATTTGAACCATTCAGGTTCCGTCATAAATGAGATGCGTTCACCGCCGAAAAAGGCGATAAGGTGGTTAATGATGCCGTTCTGAGGTGAGAGAAAGATGATGATGAGTCCTACCATGACGACCGTTGATAGGAAATGGGGAGCGTAGGTAACCGTTTGGACAAAACGCTTGAAATGCCGGTTGCCTACTTCGTTGAGCAAGAGTGCCAGGATGAGCGGAATCGGAAATCCGATGGCCAGCTGATACAGGCTGATCCCGAGTGTATTCAGAATCAACCGGTCGAAATAAAAGCTGTTAAAAAAACGCTCGAAATGATCAAACCCGATCCAATCGCTGGCCCATATTCCCTTGGCGGCTACAAAGTTCTTGAATGCGATCTGTATGCCGTACATCGGCAAGTAATCAAAGATAAAGAAATAAAGAACGACGGGAGTAATGAGCAAATATAATTCCCAATTTTTACGGAATGTTCGGCGAAACGCCCTCCACTTCGCGGGCACGGCTGCTGGTGCCTCCGTTCGCCTGGCTGGTGCTGTGTTCACTAAGAATCCCCCTCCTTAGCATCGTTGGAGCTTGTGGTTCTATCGGCATGTCGATCAAGTCCCGGATAGGCTGCTCTTTTGTCCAAGCATCCACGGCTCCGGCTCCTTTACATAAACTAACTGGCCCCCCTTTCTCATCGATTCCGTTGCGGCTACGCCAACCGCTACGCTCATGCGGCCTGCGATCGGTTCGGCGATGGGCTCCTTATTTTGCAGAATCATATCCAGAAAATCCTCGCAAATGATCGGATCGGCTCCGTTATGCGAACCCTCGGCTTTCTTAATCTCGTAAATCTTATCCGATAGATCACGCCAGGTTTGGGACTTGCGCGTTTTGACGTAAACCCGCTGTGCGATCTCATCATTCTCGATGCGGCCCTCGGTGCCGATAATGGTGTAGTTCCGCTGATAGTCAGGCGTGAAATGACACTGCATATACGAGGCTTTGATCCCCTCATCCAGCTCCATTAACACCATGCTGTTGTCCTCCACATCGATTTCCTCGCGAAAAGCGCATTGCACAAGCGGGCCCGAACGGTATTCGGGACAAGTCGCTTTCTCGCCGCATTCCGGGCAAGTAAGCTCATTCGGCTTCGTTCCGCCGAAATAATCCACCCCGCCGAAAGCGGCTACTTTCTTCGTATATCGCCCGGTCAGCCAGTGAATCAGGTCGATATCGTGGGAAGCCTTCTGGAGCAGAAGCGAGGTTGTGTTCCTCGAGCTGCCGTGCCAGCTGTGATAGTAGTAATCGCTGCCCAAGCCTACGAAATGCCGGACCCATACCGACTTGACTTCCCCGATCTCCCCGCTGTCGATAATCTCCTTCATCGTGCGGTACATATTCATATAGCGCATATTAAAACCGATCATGAAATGTTTCCCTGATTGGGCCCAAGCAGTCAATATCCGGTCACAGCCTTCAACCGTAATGGATAACGGCTTCTCGCAGTACACATGCTTTCTGGCCTGCAGCGCTGCAACCGCAATTTCATCATGGCTGTCATCAGGGGTTGTAATCACGATCGCATCGATATCCTTCCGCTGCAGCAGCTCCCTGTAATCCAGAGTAACCTCCGCCTCGGGGTTAATATTTTGTTGAAATTTGGTTAGTCTGAGAGGATCGGTATCCGCACCTGCAACGACGAGGGATCTCCCGTTTGGCTGATGCCAATACTTCGTAAACCCTGATCTCCAACCCAGTCCAATGATTCCTAATCGAATTTGATTCATTTCCTTCTTCCTCCGCCAATTATATTTGGCCCCAAACTCCTACCCGATTTTCCAATAAGGGTATAGAAAGAGAGGAGGCACCATGGCTTAGCACCTCAATGTTTTTTATATGTACACTCTTTCTACTTCCGAAAATAATCCGAAGATTGCCGCAGCATCAACTGATAGGGCACGAACAGCTTGAATGGTAAAGGATTCCTGCCTTCGATTTGATCGATCAGCACCTTGGCGGCCATCATGCCGATTTCCTCTTTGGGAATATGAACGGTGGATAGCGGAGGAGAAGTATACTGCGATACCTCGATATTATCCAGGCCCACGAAGGCGACATCCTGAGGAACCTGAAGCCCATGCTCCGCCGCCGCCCGCATCGCGGATATCGCCATCATATCGCTCGCAGCGAACATGGCGGTCGGACGTTCATGGTCCGGGAGGCTTAAGAGCTCGTACACAAGGGTATAGCTGTTATTCACATCCCAGCCCGTATTCACCACGAGCCTCGGATCCACATCGAGTCCCGCCTCCTCCATCGCATAACGGTAACCGCGATACCGCTTCTCCCGTTCAAGATCCCCGGTCAATCCCGCCCCGCCGATAAAGCCGATCCGGCGATGCCCCCGTTCGATCAAATGCTGTACGGCCGATTTCGCCGCAGCCACGCGGTCATAGAGAATCACCGGCACGGTCGAATCGGATATATCGATGCCTACAACCGCAGGAACCGCTTGTTTGATAAACTCATACACATTCGGGTCAATTCCCTCGATGATAATCATGCCGTCGAGCTGGGCATCCTGCGCAAGCTTGTTCATCGCCCCTGCGCCCTTGATTTCATCCATCGTGAGCACGTAGGTAAGCACGCTGTTCAGCTCGGACAGCTTTGTCTCAATCCCCTGTAAAATCGGCGAGAAATAAGGATGGTTATACTTGTTCTGCGTAACGGATACGATGCAGCCAATCTGGCGATACCCCGTCGTCTGCGGAGGAGGGCTCTTTTTGGGAGCCGGCCGTCCGGTATCGTTGAGGGCATAGCCAAGCTCTTTGGCCGCTTCGACGATTTTGGCGCGGGTGGCCTGACTGATGTGCCGGCTCGTATCGTTATTGATGACACGCGATACGGTGGAGATCGATACTCCAACATGGTTAGCGATATCCTTTAAAGTAGCAATAATGTGACTCTCCTTTCTCTCAATCCGCAATCAAAAAGGGCAAATTCAGAATTATATGTACCCAAAACACCGATTGGTTTGGCCCAAACAAGAAGTGCTGCTATCGTCATGATAACAGCCGTTTTCGGTTGGTGTCAAAGAGTTTTTTGTTAATTGATCGTAAATTTTTTGCGTATTATTTGGGGCCAAATTTAATACTGGGATAACATGGAGCCCGAATCGGCTGTCCGTCTCCCTGCAACAAATCAAAAAAACAGGCTTAGGCCCCCCATCCTCTTGGTGATTTACTGCCCCACCCCGCTCTTCCGGATCTCTGGATGAAAACGATCATATTCAGTCCAAAGCCGGGTAAGACAATCCCCGCCGCTTATCATCAGGCTCTGAATTCTCAGGGGCATGAGCCATTGTTAGCTACTGTGGGCCATTGTGAGCCACTGTGAGCCATTGTGAGCCATTGCCAGCATAACACAGCGTGAGAACGGCTTCCTATTCGCGAAAAAAAACCGCCCCTGTCGGAGCGGCCTCAAAAAACGAGCATTCGAGCATGATTATTCATTTTGGCTATGTCTATAACTTCGTTTAAAATGCAGGCAGTGCAATCTCGGAATAGTTATCCTCGAAAAACTTCTTCACTTCCGGGCTCGTCATCGCCTTCGCCAGCTTCTGGATCGGCTCCGAATCGACGTTGTCTTTGCGCGCAATCAGCGTAATGGTGAATTCGGAATCCTTGCCTTCCGTAATCAGCGCGTCGTTCTTTGGCGTCAAGCCCAGCGGCTTGGCATAAGCCGGAGTCATCGCAACCATGTCCACATCGTCCAGCGTGCGCGCCAGCATGAGCAGATCGACTTCCTTGAACTTGTAGTTCTTCGGATTGTCGATGATGTCCGCCTGCGTCGCTTTAATGCCGACGCCTTCCTTCAGTTTAATCAGGCCGTGCTTCTCGAACATGACCAGGGAACGCCCGATATTGGAAGGGTCGTTCGGAATCGCAATCGTTGCACCTTCAGGAAGGTCCTCGATCTTGTCGTAACGCTTGGAGTACGCCCCAAACACCGCATTATAGATCGGCACTACCGGTACGAGCTCCGAGCCGTTATTGGCATTGTATTCTTCCATGTACGGCACGTGCTGAAAGAAATTTGCATCCACTTCCTTATTCGCAAGCGCATTGTTCGGCTGCACATTATCGGACAGGATGACGATTTCCAGGTTGATGCCTTCCTCCTTCAACTTGGGCTTCGCCATTTCAAGCACATCCGTCATCGGCGGGATGAGCGCAGCCACCTTCAGGGTAACCTCCTCGCCAGCCCCGGTTTGGCCGCTTTCTTGCCCCTCCTTACCGTCCTGCTTCTGTCCACAGCCGGCAAGCAGAAGGATCAAAGCCAGCATCATTAATCCTATTTTTTTGTTCATTGTTTTGTTACCCCCATGTAAAATAAGTGATTTGTGTAAAATGTGCATGTGTATTGCAAGTGCCGATGGATGCTCAGGCTTT
This sequence comes from Paenibacillus ihbetae, assembly GCF_002741055.1. Taxonomy (NCBI): domain Bacteria; kingdom Bacillati; phylum Bacillota; class Bacilli; order Caryophanales; family Paenibacillaceae; genus Paenibacillus; species Paenibacillus ihbetae. The sequence continues at coordinate 1,774,410 of NZ_CP016809.1, forward strand.
CCGCTTGTCGAGCAATCTCGCCGCAAGGCTCCCCGCAAATTGAATCGATTGCACCAAGATCACCATAATGATGATCGTGAACACCATGATTTCGGTCTCAAAGCGCTGATACCCGTAACGGATGGCAAAATCGCCGACCCCGCCGCCACCGACGATTCCCATGACCGTCGAGTAAGAAATGAAGCTGATGGTCGATGTCGTAAGACCGAGCACCAATCCCGATCTCGCTTCGACATACAGAAACTTGAAGACGATTTGCAGCGTGGACGCTCCCATTGAAGAAGCCGCTTCGATCACTTCCTTAGGCACCTCCAGCAGCGACTGCTCAACCAGCCTCGAGTAGGATGCGATGGCGACAACCGACAGCGGAACGGCAGCCGCCAGCGTACCGATGGATGTCCCGACAATAAAGCGGGTAAGCGGGATCATGATGACCACCAGCAGCAGGAAAGGGAAGGAACGGATGATATTGACCAAGCCGTTCATGACGGAGAACAACGGGCGGTTTTCGTACAGCTGCCCCTTCCGGCATAAAAATAACACTGTTCCGACCGGAAGACCCAGAAATACAGCCGCAGCAATCGAAATGCCGACCATCACGAAGGTTTCCCCGATGGCGCGCCAGATTTCCGTGTCATACTGCTGAACGTATGTGAAATAATCGTTCAAATATTGAATGATGCTAGGCGCGTCCATTATCTGCTTCCTCCGCTTCCCTTGATGCTTCTGATGCTTCTGCCGCGAGCCCGGTCCGAGAGAGCCCGGACGATGAATTTACGTCGTAGGTACTCGTCAATCGCCCCTTCTCCATGACGGACACCCGGTCGCAGATGGCGTGCACCGCATCCATTTCATGCGACACGATGACGATGGTAACGCCAAGCTCCCGGTTGATCTTCCGCAGCACATCCAGGATGCCGGATGTCGTCTTCGGGTCAAGCGATGAAGTCGGCTCATCACATAGCAGAACGGAAGGAGAATTCGCCAACGCCCGCGCAATGGCGACCCGCTGCTTCTGCCCCCCGCTGAGCTGCGCCGGATACTGTCTCATTTTGTCCTCCAGCCCGACGTATCTCATGACCTCCAGGACGCGCTGCTCCCTGTCTGCCCTCGGAACCTTCGCCAACTCGAGCGGCAAAGCTACATTCCCATAAGCGGTCCGGTTGCCGACCAGTTGAAAATGCTGAAAGATCATGCCGATCGATCTTCTCGCTTCCCTGAGAGCCCGGCTTCCGAGCGAGGTAAGCTCGAGGCCGTTCACCTGTACGCTTCCCGAATCGGGGCTCTCCAGCACATTCATCATGCGCAGCAGCGTCGACTTCCCGGCTCCGCTTGGACCGATGATTCCATGAATCGTTCCCTCCGCAATGTCGAGGGAAACATTGTCTATCACTTGATACTGTTCGTTGCCGTCAACGAAGCTCTTGTTCACCTTCTGCAGCGAAATCAGAATATATCCCCCCTTGCCTGCCTTGCTTCCTCACATGAAGAAAGCCCGCGCGGCTGGATCAGCCTGCGAGCAACGTGCTGCAACAATAACATTTAGAATCATACCATAAGTTCGGATAAAGTGTGAGCCATCTTGCGGTGCTTTTGGCCCAAGCATTTTTTACCTGGAGGCTAAGACAGATACAGCTGGTGTCCGTACATCCCCGTCAAGCGTTCGACTGCCCGCTCCAGGACATCCTCCTCGAAGCCCTCCAGGCCCTGAATCGCCTGGATCTTGTCTCCCGGAGACATCTCCTTATCCAGGTGAAGGCTCCAATTTACGATGGCGTTGACAGCTTCCTCCGTCTCGAATTGGCCGTAATAAATATGCGCTTTATACAGGTAGCTGTCCGCATGATTCGGAACGGCTTCAAGCACCCGGTCAAATGCGTACAAGGCGGCATCCTCGTCATGGTCCTTGTAGTGAATCTGGCCCAGACGGAAGTATGCGCCCGGATGCCCCGGCACAAGCTCCAGAAATTTCATCGTATCTTCCTTCGCGCGGCTGTAATCCAGCATGGAATAATAAATGCCGCTTCTCAAACTGTACAGATTGCCGTACTCCGGATCGAGCTCCAGGCCCTGCGAGCAATCGGCAAGCCCCCGCTCCAGCTGGCCGGTCTCCACGAAGCAGATTGCCCGGAATTCATAGAATCGCGGATTGCCCGGAACCGCCTGAATCGCTTTGGAATAAGCATCGATCGCAAGATCCCACAAGCCCATCTCCTTGTAGATATGCCCGCTGGCCGCCAGATAGGTCGGGTGCGTGGAAAAGTCCTCGTCCAATTTGACCGCCTCCTGCAGCTCCAGCAGCGCTTCCTCATTGCGTCCCTGCAGGTAAAACGCATAACTGAGCTTGTTTCGAATTTCGGAGGCATCCTGAATTTCGATCGCGCTCTTCAGCGCCTTCTCGGCAGCCGGCAAATCATGCATCTCCATATGAATATCGGCGCGCTGGACGAAATTCGGCGCATCGTCCGGCTCCAGACGAAGCAGCTTATCGTTCAGCTTCAGCGCCTCCTCGTTGCGGCCGAGCCGGTAATAGCTGTCCGCCATCCAATAGCAGACGAGCGGCGACTCCGGCATTCTGGCGTACAGCTTCGATATCAGCTCGAAGGCCGGATCCTCCAGCCCGTCCTCGCGGTAGAGCCGGGCCAGCTCGAAGTACCCGCGGTAATCATCGGGTGCCGCTTCGATCGCGCGCTCCAGATCAGCCTTGGCGGACTGCATGCTGCCGGATTTTTTGTGGACATCCGCCCGCTTCAAGTACAGCTCATAGGCTTCCGGGTAACGCTCGATCGCTTCCGTTATATACGTCAGCGCCTTATCAAAGGCCCCGAGCTGCAGGTGTAAATCCGCCATATGCTTTCGGAACGAATAGGCCTCCCTCATCTGCCGCTGGAACGACTGAAACGCGCCGTAGCTGTAATTCGTGCTGGAAGCAAACAGCGCATACCCCTGGTCGGCTTCCGCCTCGTACCGGTCCGCCAGCCGGATTCCTTCCTGCAGGACGCTGACCGCTTCCTCCAGTTCATCCATCAGGTCGAGGCAAACCGACAGCATATAATAATACATCGGAATGGCCCGGGAAGGCTCCTTGATGCTGATACGGAAGCAGTTCGCCGCCTCCGCCGGATTCCGGCTTTCATAATACGTCATGCCAAGCTCGTAATAAGTAGAAATGACCGTGCTCGGATCTTCCCGCTTGATCGATTCCTTGAGATCGCGGATGGCCTCCTCATACCGGTTAAGGTCTTTATAGGCGATCCCGCGGGTATACCAATTCATATAGTTGTCCGCATTTAATGCAATCGCCTGGTCCAGGTCGGCGATGGCCTCCAGTTCCCGGTCCATCTCTCGCAAAATATGAGCCCGCCGTTCATAAGCGCGATGACTGCCGGTTGTCTCGATCACGCGGCCCAAATAGTCGACCGCCTCATCCGAGTATCCCCCGTTATGCAGCAGCTCGGCATAGAGGAGCTTGTCATTGAAGCTCGTAATCCCGCCCTCGCCTTTTCTCATATATTTCAATGCCTGTTCAAAATCCTGTTTCTTGCGGTAATAGTCTCCGATGCGAAACCAGATCCGCTTCATTAACTTCATGCCGGTTCACCCTCTATATATGTAAATAACAAGTTCAAATCTCTGATCTTACTCCTACTGTAAGACGGTTTGCAATAAAATGCAAAGAGGAACCCGGAGGTTCCCCGATATGATATCTATTATATTGTACAAAGTTTCCGGAAATGTCCACTCTTTCATCCATATGGATATTGAAAATTCGATTCCCGGCCCTTCCGGCCGGCTGGATCTGGATCGCGCTCAGCCGGTGACCGCCGGCAGGGCAGATTTCTTCTTGCGGTCCTTTGCGGTGTACAATGCGGCCGCCCCCAGCGATATTCCCCATACGAGAAAGAGACCATACCAGAAGTATCCCCACACCGCCATCGGGCTCGCATCCTGGACCGCAAAGGCAGGAGCCGATTGCACGCGTCCAATCGCCAGCTGAAATTGCAGGACAAAGTAGGAGAAGCCCCATAACGTGAAGCCTGCTGAAGCGATCCAGGCCGGGATGAGCAGTAGCAGCCTCGGCAGCCGCTCTCCCCATCGCATGGCAAAGGCAAGCGCGAACAAAGCACCAAGAACCGCGAACCCTCCCATCCCCCAATAGCCGATCAGAACGCTCCAAAATTCACCCGGCGCCTCCTCGAAGTCGCCTGGGAAAGCCAGCCCAATCCCTAATCCCCACCAAAAATGGGGCAGTGCGTACATGAGCGCAGCCATACCGGCGATGTAACCGGCAGCTTTTGCTCGTGAACGATCCTTCTCCATGATCTCCATCACCCCTAATTATGTTTGAACAGGCGTCCGGTGACCGGCGGTAAAATTATACTTTACATCCCGGCAATCGCAGTTTAGCCTTTCGTTCAAGTACCAGTCTACTTGCCGTTATGGAAAATAAAGCGACCTCAAGTTTAAGGTTGGGTTAAATTCTTTATTCAACAGAGTTCTTTATTCAACAGAGTTTTTTATCCAACAGAGCCCTTGGCCGAAAAATAGAGCCATGATCATAGCGAAAGCATAAAAAGCCACCTGATAGACCGGCTAGTAAACCTTGTGAATGACATCCTCGAAATCCGGATCCTGCATCTCGATGTCATCCAGCTCCCCCCATTTCCCCAGCTCCTTGACAATTTCCAGCGTATTCATTTCTCGTCGGTTCGCCTCGATCGTCACGCTCTGGTCCAGAACGCGGGTCACCCGGATTCGGGCCTGGGCCGAGTCCTCGTCAGCCGCCAAGTAGGGCGCCGGGATTTGGAACGGTCCCCGGAAGGTGACCGTAATAAGGGTAGGCAATCCGATGGAATCGCGAAGCGAGCGAACCGTTCCGTCATAAGACAGCCGTCCTTCGTTAATCACCATCACCCGGCTGCACAGCTGCTCGATATCATCCATGTCATGGGTCGTAAGCAGAATCGTCTTCCCGAATTCCTCGTTGATCAGCTTCAGAAAATGGCGAATGTTGCGCTTGGCATTGACGTCGAGACCGATGGTCGGCTCGTCGAGGAACAGCACATCCGGATCGTGCAGCATGGCGGCGGCAAGATCGGCGCGCATGCGCTGTCCGAGCGACAGCTTGCGTACAGGCGTTTCCCAGAACGCCTGCAGATCAAGCAGTTCCGTAAACTGTCCGAGTCTTTGCAGTTTGTCCGCCTCATCGACGGCATACATTTTGGCCAGAATATCAAATGAGTCCCGAACCGGCAGATCCCACCACAGCTGACTTCGCTGGCCGAACACGACGCCCAGCCGCTTGACGACGGCGCGCCGCTCCCGATGCGGATTCATCCCCCCGATGATCACCTCTCCGGAGCTGGGATGCAGAATGCCGCTCAGCATCTTGATGGTCGTCGATTTGCCGGCTCCGTTCGGTCCGATGTATCCGACGAACTCGCCGCGGTCCACCTTGAAGCTGATCCCCCGAACCGCCTCTTTGATCCGGTATTCCCTCGAGAACAGGGTCCGGATTCCCGAGAAGCGTCCTTCCTTGACTACAGGGGTTTTGAATGACTTGCGAATGTCTTGAACTTCGATCATGCTGTTTGCCTCCTTCCTTAACTGCCCGTGCTTTGGTATTTGGTCAAGCCGAACTGCCAGAATTTCAAGCTGAGCGCGAGACAGAGCAGTGCGGCTCCCGCCAAGGCCGGCAGCACCCACCATCCCAGCTCGCCTCGAAGTATGTATAAGGACGGGACATAATTCACGAGTCCGACCGGAACGAGGACCAGAAGAATGGACGACATCCATTTCGGATACAGCGTCAGCGGGTATTGGGCTGCGGTCCTTGCGGCATCCTCCGTCAGATTCTGCAGCTCGGTGATTCGGGTCGTCCAGAAGCCGAAGGTTGCGGTAGCAAGTCCGATCGAGAACAGGATGACTGCCCCGGTCAGGATAATGTATACCGACTGCGGTACAGCGCTCCATCCCACCTGGCCGCTCCCCATCATACCGCTCAACGACCACCAGAGCAGAAAGCCGCCCTGCAGCACTTCGCCAAGCATGATGCGGAATTTTTGCGGCATCAGCGCAAGCAGCACCGGCATCGGCCGCGTAAGCAGCTGGTCCAGCTCCCCGTTCACCAAATACTTCTCCAGATGATGGACTTCATCGGCGAACGTCCGGTATAGCGTCTTCGATAAGGTCATCACCGCGAACAGATAGCCGATTTCGTGCATCGACCACCCCTGAATGGCGCCGAATTTATAGAGCACGATCGCGACCATCAGAAATTCGGAGATCTGAATCAGGGCGGCCAGGATGGAAGCCAGGACAAAATTGAATTTGTATTGCATGCGGCTTTTGATGCTTGTTCGTATCAGCAGCGCATACAGCGACAGCCAGGATTTTGCGGTCATCCTCCCTGCACCTCCACCTTGCGCCTCAAGAAGCCGGTCGCCAGCAAGCAAGCCAGCGTAAGCAGCAGACACCAAAATAACGTTCCCCATAAATAAGAGACGTCGCCAAAACCCAAATACAATCGAGTCGGAACATACAGCAGATAAGGGTACGGTGACCACCAGGCTGCCGTTTGCAGCCAGCCCGGCAGCCATTCGATAGGAATGAAGAAGCCTGCGAGGAGGTTGATCATCGCATGGTTGCCCCAATACAACCAAGAGGATTCCGTCGTCCACAACGCGGATGCGCCGATAAGATAATTGATGCAGATCGATAAATAAGCTGCGCCAGCCAGCGCAAGGGCTACAAATAGAAGGTCCGATGCTTTTCCGGGAAGTTCCAAGGAAAATGCGAAATAGTACACCAGATAGATCGGGATCGATTTGTAAATGAATTGGTAAGCGATTTGGCCCCATTCCTTGGCCATCAGATGGCTGAACAAATGGACGGGACGCATTAAATCCAGGGAAATATGGCCGGTTCTAACGGCTTGGGGAATGCCGAGGCCATTGGTGATGAAGCTGGAGATCCAGAGTGCGGCTTGGGTAAAGGCGATATAGCCGACCATCCCTTGCGTTCCGTACTCTCCAAGCGCATGATCCGCACCGAGACCGATCCAGATACACGCGTACATGAAGCCGAACATCGCGCTCGCGATATTGTGCACCATGTGGGCCCCGCGGTATTGCAAATTGCGGGCATAGGCTTTGGAAGCCAAAGTGAAATAAAGCATGCAGCACCTCCGATAAGCATATTAGACGGCGGACCCGTCCACTTCAGACAAGGCGAAAATGAGAGAAGGACACCATCATACCAGATCATTCCATAGAGGGCAACCGTTATTTTGGGTTAGAGCATAAAGGATGTAAGCGCTGCAGAGAAAGTGGATTTAGCCATACATTTATTGGAACAAGTTAGGAGGGGATGCGTAATTAATAAGTAAGTGAAGGGGGCTAATCATATGTTTTTGATGCTGTTCGGTGTCATACAAATCGTATTCGGATGGTATGTTTTCCGCAATCCGGATTCCGATTGGATCAGGATGCTCGCCCGCATTCCGGAGGACGTGGAACAAGACGATGTCGATTTATTTAAAGCGCAAATCGGCGGTATAATCGCTATCTTTTTGGGCGTAATGATGATCTTATCCGGGCTGTCCTATTACTCAGACCAATCACCTCTCCAAGCATTCATCGCTTCCCTTGTTCTCGGCGGTGCGGGTATTGCAAGCGGCCTGTATGCGCTGCTTCGCCCCGAATCCCGATGGTTCAAACGACACCGGGAAGATCGTGAAGATATCGAGCCCAGAATCTGGCTCATGAAGCTTGCCGGCATCACCATGATCGGAATCAGCGTTCTTACCATGGTTCTAAGCGCACAGCATCTCTTTGTTTAACGGCTTCTCGGCTTTAAGCCGGGTCCTATGACAGCTTCCGGCTGCCGCCTCCCTCTATGAATCTTCCATTTCACAAACAACGTCAACACGACAAAAAAGCCCCCCGTCCCTCTTACCGGTTTGCATCGGAACAAGGGATAGGGGGTTCTTCGTTTTAGCCAGCGGTGCATAGTATAAGTTCATCGCACAACTGCTGCGATGCACCCGGGAATTACATCCGCCTCCTCTGAGGTCTAACCTTCTTTCACACTGTGTTCCGATTGCATCTTCGTTTTTTCGGGGCCAGGACCAACTCCCACATCTGTCCCGCTGCTTATATTATTGGGATTAAACAAATATTGCAGCTGCCGTAACGGCTCTGGTTGAGACAACGGCGGCGCAAACGCCCCTGCGAGCTGTGTGGTGAACTGTGGCGTGAATGATGGTTGGAACGATGATGGCGAAAACGGTGGGATATGCGGCGGCTGGCGAATCGGCGCGGAGAACGGCTGGTATGCGTTCTGCTGCGGATGGGAGGCTGAATATGGAGCCGGATATGGCTGCGGATATACCGGCGTATACGGCGGCGGATATGATGGCGGATACGCAGCGCTTGACGCAATCGGGCTATACTGCGGCGGCCGGGTCTGCTGGGTGTAGAACGGGAAGGCAGCAGGCGGCGGATATCCGTAAAATGAAGGCGGGGGAGGGAAGTGGTTAAACGGTGCTTGGCCAAAAGCTTGCTCCTGAATGGATTCCAGCGCCGATCCCTGCTCATCACGCTTGCTGCAGCCGGGCGGCGGACCCAGGATGACCGTCTCTTTCAACGGAGCCACAGCCTCGGCATACTCCTCTTCGTTGATGCAGTAGGCGATATTCAGAATCTCCCTAGGAATATGCCGAAGGAAGTCCGCCCCGTACACGATATCCGGCGTCGGTTGGTCGAAGATCGTCAGGATGTGGGCCCGGTCGCTCAGCGTTAAAATCCAGTGAAACCACCCCTTAGGAAGCATCGCCACCTGTCCCGGCTTCAGTTTGTAGGTCATCAGCCTCTGCGTAAATGGATTGAATATGGAAGTCAAAACCTCGCCGCTGATGACAAACACCAATTCATTCGCGTTCGTATGCCAGTGGGGCTGGATGATGATGCCTTTGGTCATATGCACATTGAAGAATCCTGTTGCAATTGCAGGCATTTGTTCTCCGAATACTTGCGTTATATAATTCCCTGCGTCCCGTTTATAGGTAACCGTGTCGTTCGAATCGGCAAACAGCTTCACATTCGGAGACGTCAGCACCGGATCCAGCATAGATATCCCCCCTTGACAGATTGTGCTCTAACTCAATACCTATCCGTATGCGGGGGAAGCTTGGCATATGTGAAGCCTTCAGATCCTGCCTCCAAAAAGCCCAGGACTGCACCGAGCATAGCGTGCGCTAAACCCGTCAGCGTTATATCGCGTCTTGCTCCATCGGCTCTTGCAGCTCATTAAAATAATCGACGAGAAATTGCCGAAACCGTAGCGCGGCCTTGGACAAATACCGCTGTTCCAGCCAGGCTATGGAGAATATTCGGTGACAGGAGGGAGATTCGATGCGCAGCATGGAATACGGCGGCTTGTCATCCCCTTTGCATCCGGGCACAAATGCGAGCCCCAGGCCGGCCGACACCAGGCTGTTCAGGGCTGCCGGTTCATCCACTTCGCAGACGACCTCTCGGCGGATCCCCGCCGACTCGCAAAACTCATCATTCATTTTACGGAACGGATGTCCCTCCTTGTACTCGATGAAGGCTTCACCCGAGAGCTCCTGGAGCGAGATGCACTCGCGTCCTTCCAGCCGGTGTCCTTCCGGTACAGCCAGATACACCTCGGCTTGCAGCACAGGCATTTCCCGGATATTAGCTGCCTCCAGCGATGCTGCTATAAAGCATAAATCCACCTCGCCGTTCTCCAGCATCAGGGCCATATCCAACATGGCATTCGGGGGAATTTGGACGACTCGAAAGTTCACCTCCGGATAAGCGGTACGGAACGCGCCCAGCGCCTTCGAAAGCCGGTTTAAGGCCGTTGTCGCCAAGCGAATGCTCCCGCGCTCCATTCCCGCAAGGTCCGTCACCTCGCGCCGTCCCTCCTCCAGCGCCGACAAGGCGGTTTCCACGCTTTTCAGAAAAACTTTACCGAACGAATTAAGCTTAATCTGCCGATTCTGCCGGTCGAAGAGCGGAACGCCCAGATCCTCTTCCAGGCGGGCAATCGTCTTACTCAGCGCAGGCTGGGCGATTCGCAGCTCCTTCGCAGCGTTGGTCATATGCTCCATCCGGGCCACGGTTCGAAAATATTGAAGCTGAAGCAGTTCCATCATGAATCAACCTCTCTTTCCATAACCTTTAGTATATGAATGCATAACTTAACATATATTTTTATTTATTAACTATCGATTGTAAAATAAATTGTAATCAAAGGAAAGGGGGAATCGATATGCACGTCGATCCCGTAAGACCCCATGGTGATCAATTGATACGCATTTTGGCGTTTACGATGATTCTCTCATCCATGAGCGCAACGATGTTTAACATCGTCCTGCCTGAAATGAGCAAGGACTTTCAGTTATCCTTTGCGCAGGTCAGCTGGGTGTCTTCGATTTATATGCTCATCTACGCCATCGGCTCCGTCATATACGGCAAGCTTGCCGATACGTATAAATTGAAAAATCTGCTTACGTTCGGCTTACTGCTGTTCTTCGTCGGCTCCATGGTTGGTTTGGCATCGCAGGCTTACTGGATGGTGCTGCTCGGCCGCATTCTGCAAGCCTCCGGCGCTGCGGTCATCCCCGCCACCGCGATGATTATTCCGGTCCGTTACTTTCCGGCGGAGAACCGCGGGCGGGCGCTCGGGATTACGGCTACGGGACTCGCAATCGGCAGTGCCATCGGCCCGATCGTATCGGCGCTCATGGTAAGCGTGTTCCATTGGCGTTGGCTGTTCTTCATCCCGCTGGTCATCTTGTTTACGCTCCCGCTGTACCGAAAATATTTAGGCGATGAGCAGGGGCAGGGCGGCGAGATTGACTGGCTTGGCGGCGGTTTGCTTGCCGGAACAGTTGCCCTGCTGCTGCTGGCCGTTACCCAAGGCGGCTGGATTTATGCTGCAGGCAGCCTCATCTTCTTCATCCTGTTCATGATCCGCATCAAAGCGGCTAAGTCGCCTTTCGTCCAGCCCCGCCTATTCCGCAACGCCAACTACACGGTCGGCTTAACGCTCGGCGTGTTCATTGTGAGCATCGGCTACGCCCTTCCGTTTCTGACGCCTCAGCTGCTCGCCGACGTTCATCGGCTTGAGCCCGGCTGGATCGGGTTCATCATGGTACCCGGCGCCGTCGTTACGGCAATTCTCGGGCGGACCGGGGGCAAGCTGGCAGATACGAGAGGAACCTCTTACCTGTTCTATGCCGCTTCATCGCTGCTGATCGCCGGGTTTGCGCTGCTGTCATCCTTCGCTTGGAGCTCCCCGATTGGGATCGCGATCATTCTGATTCTAGGCAATGTCGGACAGATGTTCATGCAAATCTCCCTGTCGAAGACGATTTCACTGTCCTTGCCGAAAGAGCAGACCGGGGTCGGCATGGGACTGTTCTCCCTGCTGAACTTTCTATCAGGAGCGATTGCCACGGGGATCTACGGGAAAGCGGTGGATGTAGGAGCCACGCACGCCTGGAATCCGCTCAGTACAGACCAAGGCGCTGCTACCTATAGTAATATCTATGTCATTCTGGCGGTTGTGCAGCTCGTCATTCTGCTGCTGTACGCCGTTCAGTTCGGACGGACCGCCCGGCGTAATCCGGAGCTTCAGGCAACCGGATCCAAGGGCTAAAGATGAAGCTCCGGGGCAGCCAGTCAGCCACGCCAAATACGCTGCGCGGACGTTCCTTCAACTGTAAACGAACAGCGCAGGACAGGACTAATGCAACCGTCAAAAAGCATTAAAAATACCACCGGATGCTTAGAGCGAATATAATACTTCGCCGCTTAACGTCCGGTGGTATTGCTTTTGCTGTTGCTGTGTGCTTTTTGAAGCTGTATTCGCACCGTTCGAAGACTGCACTCACACTCAGAGCCTTTACATTGCCGCTCGCTTCAATTGGCTGTGATACAGCTCGCTGTAGAAGCCGCCCTGCTTCAGCAGCTCGTCATGGGAGCCCTGCTCCAGCAGGCGCCCGTCCTTCAGCACGAGAATCCGGTCTGCCGAGCGGATCGTATTAAGACGGTGCGCGATGACAAAGCTTGTTCTCCCCTTCATCAAGCGCTGCAAGCCCTCCTGGATTTTGATCTCCGTGACGGTATCGATGCTGCTCGTCGCTTCATCCAGCACCAGCATCGAGGGATTGGCCAAGATCGCACGCGCAATCGCAAGCAACTGCTTCTGCCCCTGGCTGATTCCGCTTCCGTCCGGCTTAAGCATTTTGTCGTAGCCGTCCTTCATCCGCATAATAAAGGAATGCGCATTCGCCAGCTTGGCCGCCTCTTCGACCTCTTCGTCGGTCGCATCCAGTCGTCCGAAGCGGATATTCTCCCGGATGGTTCCCTGGAATAGGAATGAATCCTGGAGCACGAAGGCCATTTGCGAACGCAGACTCTCCCGGCGTATGGAGGATAGGTCCCTGCCGTCCAGCGTGATCCGGCCGCTGTCCGGGTCATAGAAGCGGGACAGCAGCTGGATCAGGGTCGTCTTGCCGGCGCCTGTCGGGCCGACAAGCGCGATCATCTCGCCGGGCTTAGCCTCGAAGCTGATGCCTTCCAGCGTGTCCCCCCCTTTTTCATAAGAGAACGAGACATTCTCAAAGGCGACGGCCCCGTCGACACGTGTTAACGTAACGGCCGCCCCTTCATCCTTCGCCTCGACCTCCTCGTCCAGCACCTCGAATACCCGTTCTGCGCCTGCAATCGCCGACAGCAGCGTATTCCACTGGTTCGCCAAATCGTTCAGCGGCCTTGTGAACTGTCTGGCATAGCTTTCGAAGATAATGATCGTGCCGATCGAAATATAGCCCTTGATGGCCATAATGCCTCCGATCCCCGCTACGATCGCAAAGCTGAGGTTGTTCAATCCGTTCATCAGCTTCGGAATGAAGCCGGAAATGCTCTGCGCCCAGAAGCCGGATAAACGAATCCGCTTGTTCCGCTCATTAAACTCCCGGATCACCCGCTCTTCCTGGGAGAACGCCTTGATCACCCGCTGGCCGGACAGCGTTTCCTCGATATAGCCGTTCAGATCGCCGAGATTGCGCTGGCGCTCTTTGAAAAGCGGGCCTGTCCGCCGGGTGATCCACCGCATCCCCAGCACCATGAGCGGAACGACCAGGAATGTCAGCAGCGTCAGCAGCGGACTGAGCCACAGCATGACGGTCAGCGTTCCGATCAGCGTCAGTACGCTCGAGAAGATTTGAATGGCCGAGCTGTTCAGCGTCGAGCTGACATTCTCGATATCATTGGTCAGACGGCTCATAATTTCGCCCTGCTGCCGTTTGCCGTAGAACGGAATCGGCAGCCGGTGCAGATGCGTGAACAATTCCATGCGCATCCGGTATACGGTCTCTTGGGCGATTCCGATCATCCAGACGTTATGAAGCCAGGTCGTCAAGGCCTGCAGAATATAGACGGCAGCCAAGCCGACCAGGAAGTAAATCCAGCCGGAATCGTAGGGTGCCCCCTCCGGCCCTTTCAGACTGACCAAGAACTCATCCACGCCGACTCCTAGCAGATAAGGACCTAGGAGGGACAGTCCCGAGCTCAGCATGACCATCAGCAGCACCAAAGTCAGCTTGCCCTTGCGCCGGGCAAGATAGGACCATATTCTGGCCAGCGTGCCCGACATGTTTTTGGCCTTTGCCTTCGGTTTGCGGCCTGACGCACCGTCCTGCCCCTTCCCTAAATCCAGCTCGGGTCTCGGATGGCGGAACGGTTCAATGAATGCCTTGAGCATACTTCCCGGCCTCCTCTCCATATTGGGATTCATAGATGCGGCGATACAGCGGAGAGCTTTCCATCAGGGCTTCGTGGTTCCCTTTTCCGATGAGACGCCCATCGTCGAGCAGCAGAATGAGATCGGCCGAAGTCGTGGAGCTGATCTTCTGCGTAATGATAAACGTCGTGCAGGATAGATCCTTCAGCGCATCCAGCAGCGCCGCTTCGGTACGCACATCCAGCGCGCTCGTGCTATCGTCCAGGATGAGAATTGCCGGCTTGCGGACAAGCGCCCTGGCAATCGACAGCCGCTGTTTCTGGCCGCCCGACAGATTGACCCCGCGCTGACCGAGCATCGTGTCATATCCGCTCGGCAGCCGTTCGATCGTATCGTGAATTTGCGCGCGCCGGGCCGCCTCCTGAATCTCCTCCAGCGTGGCGCCTTCACGGCCCCAGGCAATATTCTCCCGCACCGTACCTGAGAACAGCAGGACCTCCTGCGGAACATAACCGATGCTGCCGCGAAGATCATCGGCCCAGATCGAGCCGACATCCATGCCGTCCACCTTAACCGTGCCCTTATCCGGCTCATACAGCCTCGGAATGAGCTGAACGAGAGATGATTTACCGGAGCCGGTCGCCCCCATAATCGCAATGCGCTCACCTGCCCGGGCCCGGAATGAAATATCCGTCAACACATCGATGTCGCTCCCGGGATAGCTGAAGCTGACTTGCTCAAACTCTACGCCCCCTTCGATCCGCTTCTGTACGGATCGTTGGCCGTTCTTCTGATCGGCTTCCCGGTCTTCCGTCTGCAGAACCTCCTGCGCCCGCTGCGCGGAGGCGCGTCCGCGGGAGAACGCGACCACGATCCAAGACAGCGCCGACATCGCTCCGATGCAGCGAAGAGAGTAGTTGATGACGGCAACCACTTCGCCGACGCTGGCGCTCCCGGCCGCGATATCGCTGCGTCCGAACCACAGCACGGCCATAATTCCGGCGTTCATCACGAGCAGGATGAAGGGCATCGTGATCTCCGTAAGCCGCAGCGTCGACACGGTGGTGCTCATCAGCTCGCCCGACGTCCGGGCAAAGCGATGAATCTCGTGCCCCATGCGAACAAACACGCGAATCAGGCGGATGCCGGTCAGATTCTCCTGGATGACGCCGTTGACGGCGTCCAGCTTCTGCTGCACGCTGCGGAACGCATCGGCTGCCCGTCTCATCATCCAGGCGATAAAGATGAACAATGCCGGGACGGTCAGCACCAGCAGCACGCCCAGCTTTACATTGACGACCAGCGCCATGATGATGCTTCCCGTCACCAGAAGCGGCACGCGGGTCATGAATCGCAGAGCCATGAACACCGTTTCCTGGATTTGAGTCACATCTCCCGTCAGCCTTGTTATGAGCGAGGAGGTGGCGAACCGGTTAAACAACGAATAGGAGAAGGATTGAACTTTGTCATACAGCTTGTCCCGAAGATCATAGCCCAGCCCCTGGCTCGTATGCGCGGCAAAGAAGGAGCTCGCTATGCCGGCAATGAAAGCGATGCCAGCACTGCCCAGCAGAACGCCTCCCCACATCCATACGACCGGGAGATCCCCTTTCTGAATGCCGTCGTCGATAATTTTGGAGATGAGCAGCGGCTGGATCAGCTCGACGGTTAGCTCGATCAGCATCATGACGAGTGCGGCAATCGCGGCAACGCGGTATTTTTTCAAAATCGAGAAGACCATACCCATAAGCAATTCCTCCGAAGCCGAAGACCGGGATGTTTGATTCATGATGTTCCCACCAAGGTCTTCCTGTAGTCGCAATATTGTTTCGTATCAGAGCTCGAATATGTACATTATAATATAATTTCACCTGGAACTAGCCGGCTGAACGAAAAAATATAGCATTCATTTTCTAAGACAGCAGGAGTCCCTAGCTAATCATGAGACCAACAACGAAAAAAGGCGCTCTTCTCTTATAGAAAAGAAGCGCTTTAATTTCACTATAATAACCGCCGGTTACCGCGTGGGTCCCGCTTCCGTTCATGGTTCCATGAAAGCCGCTCTATCCTCCGGCGTCAGTTTCGAGACAAATCCCGACGGGTCCCGTTCCGTATAGCTGACCGATCGAACGATCCACCGTCCCTCCACCATCGCGTATGCGACCGTAGCCAGGCCTTGATCCCGGAGACGATGCTCACTGGTCCCCTTATCCGGGTCACTGCCTGACAATACCGTAAAGTAGGGGTCGATGAGCTTGACCTCTTCGGCGGTTGTTCCCGGAGCCAGAGCATCAAACTCCCTTCGATCGGGCAACCGGCGAAGCCGCCATTCATCTTCGACGAGTCCGCCCATAGACCGGTACATCGTAACGAGCCGGCTGCCATCGGGCATGCTGCGTATCTCGTAAGGATGCTCCCTATTCTCCCGGACGATGTCAGGCTTGCCGTATTGCCGTTCTGTCGTTTGCCGGTCTGGAGCATAGGATCGCAGTATGCGGAACAAGTAGGAGATATTGATCTGATTTTGCAGCGGCATTCCCTCATCCGCTTCCGAGGTGCCGGGAAGAGATACGAGTAACATGAATGCACAAATTCCGAGCCCCCATATGCCTAAACGAGCTTCTCGCATCTCTTTATGCCTCTTGACCGTCGATATGCCCCGTCAGCTCCCGAGCCTCGATATCTTTACCCTGAACCCATTCCCGGAAGGAAAACTCGAGCGGACGGCCTTGCGCCAGGGAAGTTAATACGACGCCGTCCTCATACGAATACGCGAAGGTGTGAAGCGTTCCGAAGAGCTGGTCGTAATCCGTGAAGAATAGCGGGGATTGCCGGCTCTTAAAAATGTCGAAGCCTTCTGCGGCAGTTAATCGCTCGGAATCCAGGCTTTCGATATAGCGTTTCCGGTGAAGGGAATGCTCAATGGATGGACGGTTATGCCCCGTAAGCCTCTCATAATGGTTCACGCAAGCCATCGCTTCCTCCCCGGTGCGAATGAGCACCTGATCAGGGCTTGCTTCAGCAACCGCCATGCTGCCGTGCGCATCGCCGATCGAAAAGTTGTAGCATGCTGCATGCGGAATGCTCCGCAGCATGTCGGCGGCCTCCTCCACGGTGGCGCAGGACTCCAGCACCATCCGCACGCTAATCCAGGGGGAAACGCCTGTCCGGTATCCTTCGAAGCTGACGAAATGCAAACCGGCGGCCAGTCCCTTCTCATTGACGCCGTCATGCCTGCCGATTCCTTGCAAATTGTAGCCGGCCGTCGCATAGCTTTGCCCTGTCTGGGACAGCGTAAACAGTCCGTCATAGAACTCAGGGGCAAAATCATAATTTCTGGCGTAAAACCCGCGGGTCATCAGGGCAGAGCAGCCCATCGCCGCCATCTTCGGCACATCGTATCCGCTGAATAACGCGGCTGCCCTGCCGAACGGAAGGTCCAGACCCTCCGCCAGCCCCTCAAGCTCTTCCAGCAGCACCGGAGCAAACGTGCGGTAAATGCCGCGCATCCGGTCTGTATCAATCTCCGGCTTGGTCATCGCTTCGAACGCTTGCACAATCGAATGTCCTTGCAAACTGCGGCCCAAGCTGTATCCGTTGGCACGGGCATCCTCCCGAAGCTGCAAGATGCGGACATGATACTCCGACATTCCAATCCCCCCATGTCATGTTCCATTTGGAAATAAAAGCCTGATCCCATTATAGATGAATGGGGTTCATTCTTACTATCAAAAACTCCAGCCCGGCATGTCACGCATGCTTGGCTGGAGCTGAGGAATTCATGGCTGGATCAGTCCCGGCAAGCTGTGAGCAGCCTTTTCGACCGAGGCGCCGGGATCGCCTTTCACATAATGATCGAAAAAAGCCGCGGACAGCGCGTTGATCGAGCTGTGCATCTGCCTTGGCTCCGCCCCCTTGGGCGGAAGCAGCGGAGAGAAGAGGTAAAAATCGGTAAAGCTCATATGATTCGCATGGGCAAACACGATCGTATGCGCTTCGCCCGACTCCGCGCGGCTTCGGCGTTCGACCGACTCGGCCCAGAACTGCTCGTAATCCTCCCGGCTGCGACCGGAGGACGCCATCGCCCGGTCAAGCGATTGTTCAAATACGGCACGGTCGATGCTTAGCTCAGCATTCATCTGCATATACGGCTTGCCAAAGCCGTCCTCCGGCACCGGCTGTCCGTAAAGGGTTCCGTCCATATTCAGTGCAGCCTTCACCCGGCTGTCCGCCAGCAGCATTTGCGCCGCGGTCGCCCCGCCGAACGAGTGGCCGAACATGCCGATCTTACCCAAGTCGAGCCGCCCGGACAAGAACCCTGAAGCGGCAGGCCCGCTCATCCGCTCCAGCTCGTCCAGGACAAATTTCGCATCCTCGACCCAAAGCCTGCTTTTGTCCTCGTAGGCATCGAAGCCCGACAAATTGCCCAGCTTGAGCATGGCGGTGCGGTCCGGGAAGACGACGGCGGCGGCGTCATAGGCATGGTCGATGCCAACCACGATATATCCCCGGCTGGCGAGCTCCGTTACCTGAAACGTATTCTGATTCCGAAAGCCGGAAAGTCCGTGAGAGAAGAGAAGCACGGGGTATCGCTCCTGGTCCCGGGATATTTCCGCATCCTGCATGGCATGAGGCTGCACATACTTTAGCTGGCTCAGCAGGAACGGAGGCATTGAAATCGACTGGCGCAGGCCTTCCAGAACGGTCGGCAGATGCTCGATGTATGGCGCCCTGCCGCTGCCTGTCCCGGCCTCGGCAGGATACCAGATTTGGATCATAAGCCTGCGCCGATCCGTCCGATCCTCCGTAGCCGCCTCTTCCCTTCGTTCATCCTCGAGCATCATTGTCGTTGTTCCGACCTTGTACGGTCCTTGCGGCTCGGCAAACGTAAATACCGGCAGAAGCGACGGAAGGGCTGCCGACAGAATGACGTACAAGCATAATACCAAAGCGATCATCAAACGCT
The DNA here is from genome assembly GCF_002741055.1 of Paenibacillus ihbetae. Taxonomy (NCBI): domain Bacteria; kingdom Bacillati; phylum Bacillota; class Bacilli; order Caryophanales; family Paenibacillaceae; genus Paenibacillus; species Paenibacillus ihbetae. The sequence continues at coordinate 1,793,155 of NZ_CP016809.1, forward strand.
TGAATCCTCGAAGCCGCGGGCGCGGATTACCGCTCATGTCCGAGGCGGCTTTCCTTGCCTTCTTGCGCGAAGTCCCGGCATGATACAGCGCCATTCCCCCTGCTGCCAGGCTGGCGGCATACACCGGAAGCATCTGCCAGCGGTATCCTTCCGCGAATATTTGCGCGATGCTTAATGCTGCGGTCAAGGCCGTGGCTGATGTGCAGAAGCTGACCGGGCGGCGGCGTTTTCGCGATAGCATGACGCATCCGATGACGATCGCTAGATTGGTGATCCATAGTGCCGTTTCGAGTGTACGCATAAACATCCTCCAATCGTTGTCTTGTGCTCCAGCGTATCATTCCGGCCTGTAGCCCAACTGTCGGGAACCTTACATTATCCTTACATTTCCTCCGAGTCGATGCCTGAACCGATCGTTACGGTGTATAGTTCTATATAGAGCAAGCGGCCAGGCCGTCGATGATTGAAAGGAAGAAACCAAGTGGAACCTTATGCGAAACCAAGCGAAGAACGTACAATCTTAATCGCCGACGATGAAGCGGACATCACCGAGCTGCTGCGGCTGTTCCTTGAGCGCGAGCACTATCGCGTGCTGGAAGCGTCCAGCGGCCGGGAAGCGTGGAACCTGCTGCAGCAGGAGCGGATCGACCTCGCGGTGATCGACATCATGATGCCGGAGCTGGACGGCTATCAGTTGATCGCGCGCATCCGCGAGAAGCTCAGGCTGCCCGTCATTATTTTGTCGGCCAGGAGCGGAGACGTTGATAAAGTTACCGGGCTCGGGCTTGGGGCGGACGATTTCATCTCCAAGCCGTTCAGCCCGATCGAAGTCGTGGCCAGAATCAAGGCGCAGCTAAGGCGGTTTTACGATTTTAAGGGGGCGGAGCCGCTTCGGGCGGCGGAACCGCTTCGGACCGTGAACGGACCGCTGGTTCTGGACCATGAAGCCTGCGTGTTGTACAAACGGGGCTTGACGATTACGCTCGGACCGCTGGAGTACAAGCTGCTCAAGCTGCTGATGGAAGCGCCGGGCCGGATATTCACGAAGCGTCAAATATATGAGAGCGTATGGAACGAGCCGTATCTGGAAGACAGCAATACGGTCATGGTCCAGATCAGCAGGCTGAGGGATAAGCTGGAGGACGATCCGCGGGAGCCGCAGTTTCTGATCACGGTTAAGGGGCTCGGCTATAAGCTGAGCGCAGAGGATGCCCTATGATGACGAAGCGCCGAAGTGTACATGCGAGCTTGATGATCAATTATGCGCTGTTCTCCGTCATCCTCGGGATCATTGGATTTCTGGTATATGACGGCATGTATGATGCCCGCGACGCCTATGTAAACCGCACGCTGCCCATGGTGGAAGCGGACCGTCTGGTCCGGGAGGATTGGGAGAGCATCCCTTACGAGACCGTCGAGTCTTTCGGAGGGTACATCCAGGTGCTGGATCCGCACTTGAATGTCGTTTTTGCAAGGGGCAAAGGGGCCGGGGAAGCCCAGACCTCTTATTCGGAGGAAGAACTTTATGCCTTGTTCTACGAAGGAAACCGGTCGGACTACCATTCCCTCGCCCCTTTCCAATCATCGGGCGAAGAATATCGCCTGCTTGTAACGATACCGGACGGAGCGGTCAAGAAGGAAAGCCGCCTGGTGAAGACGACCGCGGACATCACCGATGCGTTTACGGGAATTTTGCTGCGCGGCCTGCTGTGGTTCGCCGCCGCATTTCTGTTTAGTTTATGGCTGTACGGGCGGCTGACCGCGCGGAAGTTTACGAATCCGTTAGCGGACGTATCCCGGGGTCTTGAACGGATCGCCGAAGGAGGGGGCGGGGAGCGGCTCCGGTATAACGCCAGCAAGGAGCTGATGCAGCTTCGGCATCATTTCAACCGGATGGCGGACAGGCTTGAGCAGGCGGAGTCGGATAAGCGAAAGCTTGAACAGGAACGGATGCGGCTGATGATGGACATCTCACATGACTTGAAAACGCCGATCTCCACGATCCAGGGATATGCAGAAGTGCTGCAGCTCGGCATGGAAGAGGATCCGGAGCAGCGCCGGAAATATGCCGGCCGGATCCATGCCAAGTCGAAACTGATCGCCTCCCTCGTGAACGACCTGTTTGAGCTGACGAAGCTGGAGAGCGCGGATATGCCTTTCGAGCCTCAGCCAGGGGATTTTGCCGAGCTGTGCCGGACGGCGGCCGCCGATCTGTACGATTCGTTCGAGCGGAAGGGAATCGGCTTCGACATCCGCATTGCCGATCAGCCAGTCAAACTGTCCTATCAGGATGATCTCATGCGCCGGGCGCTCACGAATATATTGGCGAATGCTCTGAAATACAACCTGCCAGGCGCCAGCGTCTGGCTGGAGCTCGAGGCATTGCCTGACGGCGCGCTGCTGACCGTAGGCGACAATGGCCCGGGAATTTCCGAGAGCGTGAGGCACTCGGTGTTCGAGCCCTTCGTTCGCGGCGATCGTGCCCGTAAAAGCGACGGAGGCAGCGGACTCGGACTATCCATCGCGAAGAGCGTGGTTGAGCGGCATGGCGGAAGGATATGGCTGGATCCGGACGCGGAAGGCACGGTCATTCGGATCCGGTTATTCCGGGAGTCCATAAACGGTCCGGACGAGCCGCGGACGAAAATGATACAGGGTGGACTAAGCAAGTAACGCCTGCTGACCATGCTGCTGGCCATGCTTCAGGAAGGGAGATGCCTTACGGTACAAGGGTTTCCCCCTTTGGGCGCAGCCAGGCTCAAAAAAATATTTACGCTGCCGATGTTAACCATGAAACTTTATTCCGGGCGAATGCGTCATATTGTAGAGGAAAATAATAACAAGATTGAATTCAGGAGGTTGAGTGTGTGAAAAGAATATGGACTGCCTTGCTAGCAGCTCTACTCATTGTTCCATTCCTATTCCAGTCACAGGCACAGGCGGCAGTTAATATCAGCGTCGTGATCGACGGCGTCCGCTTGAAAACGCCGCAAGCGCCTGTCATGATTCAAGGGCGGGTCATGCTGCCGATGCGGGTGATTTTCGAAGCGCTGGATGCATCCGTGAAATGGAATCAGAAGACGAAAACGGTCACGGCCGTGAAAGACGGCACCACCATCGTGCTGAAGATCAACTCCAAAACGGCAACGATTAATGGCAAAACCGTATCTTTAGACGTTCCTGCGAAAAACCTGAAGGGCAACACGATGGTTCCGGTCCGCTTCGTCAGTGAATCGCTCGGCGAGAAGATCGGCTGGAGCTCCAGAACCAAAACGGTTACCATTACCACGTCTTCGGAACCGGATATCGGATTTACGGGAGTTAACCACGTAACCCTCCGGGATATCGGCAACGCCGGAGACGGACGCGATCTGTCGGTCAGCTTCTCCAAATCCTCTACGGAGTCGCAGGTATCGCATTATCGCGTGTTTATCGTGAAGCAATCCCAGTCACTCAGCCTGGCCGAAGCACAGCGCCTGCCTTCAACGGCCTACACGTCCGTGCTTCCAACCGGCTCGGATCTCTCTCAAACCCTTTCCTCGAGCACGAGAGATACGAACGGAGACCTGATCCAAAATAATCAGCCGTATAAGGCGTATGTGCTGACCGTAGGGAATACAAGCGGCAACTATGCGTTGTCCCCTGCCTCCCCGTCACTGACGCTGACGAATTCGAATGCAGTCGCTGCGCCGACGAATGTGAAGGCCAGCGACGTGAGCAATTACGGCGATGGCCGGGATCTGTCGGTTAGCTTTACGCGGGCTCAGAGTGAAGGCAACATTTCGAATTACCGGGTGTTTGTCGTAAAATCCAAAGACGCAGCAAAATTCGACCTGGCAGCAGCGAAGGCGGTAGCTAGCACGAACTACACGACCGTCAATAAGTCCAGTTCAAGCAACACGACCCTGACAACGGGCTTCAGCTCCACGTCAAGAGACACGTCGGGCGAATACATCCGCAGCGGCGTCGCTTATACGGTATTTGTTCTGTCCGTCAGCAGCAACGAGAGCGCAATCCCAAGCAAGCTGTCTTCCGGCTCGACTTCGATTACGCTCAGCACAGGCACGACGACGGTTCCAAGCATCTCGCAGGTGACCGACGTGAGCGATTACGGCGACGGGCGCGACCTTCGCGTCAGCTTCAACCGGGTATCCAATGAGTCTTCCATCAGCGGCTACCGGATCTTCGTGGTCAAGGAGAGCGACTATCACAACTTCAGCGTGAGCCGGGCGAATGCCATCAATTCGAGCTCCTACTACACGAATGTCAGCAAATCAAGCAATAATACTCTCACGCTCGGTTCGGGAGCCCGGGACGTAGACGGCGCCTTGATTCGTAACGGCGTATATTACCGGGTGTTCGTAATGGCCCTCGATAATCATAGCCAGAGCAACAATGTGCTTTCCTCCGCTTCGAGTTCCATCATCTTGACGAACAACAGCTATCGTGTAGGAACGATCTCCAGCCTGTACGTCAGTGATGTGGGCAATTACGGAAACGGCCGGGATCTGGAAGTGTCATTTAACCGGGCTTCGGACGAAAGCAATATTAGCCATTACCGGGTGTTTGTCGTAAAATCCTCGGACTATAACTATTTTGATTTAAGCAGAGCTGAGTCATTAAATAGCTATTATTACACGCAAGTAAACAAAACCGGCTACAACAGCTACAGGCTCAATCTGTCATCCGACAGCCGCGATGTTGACGGCGCATTGATTCGCAACGGCGTAAGCTACCGCGTCTACGTTATGTCCTACGCATATTCGGGCAGCAATCATGCTCTGTCCTCTGCTTCATCGGCGATTACGCTGAGCGGCAACAATCAAAATGTCAGCCCGGTTTCGACGCCTGTAGTGGAAGACATCGGCGATAATGGCAACGGCAGCGACCTGAGAGTTTCGTTCAGTCGTCCTTCCGACGAGTATTACATCGACTATTACAAAGTATTTGTCGTGAAGTCTTCCAAGTCACTGTCAGTAAACGATGCTACGAACAATGGATACTTTACAAGAGTGAACAAAAATTCGGGTTACTCCGTCCGGTTGGAATCGAACGCTCGGGATACGGATGGAGACTTGATTAAAAACGGCACGGGATACCGCGTATACGTGCTGTCGGTCGGCACCTATGGCGTCAACGCCATTTCCCCGAGATCGAACGAGATCAAGCTCCAGGGCAAAACGCAGGTCGGCACTGCAACCATTACGTCTGTATCAGATGCCGGAAATAGTGGAGACGCCAGCGACTTAAAGGTGACGTTCAACAAAGCAGCCGACGAAACCAATATTCGCGAATACCGCATCATGGTCGTTGAGGCCAGTGATGCGAAAAATTTCAAATTAGATCAAGCCAATGCGGTAGATAAATCCGATCGGTACCATTACAGTCCTGCCGGCAGCTCCTTTGATTCTACGCTCAGACCAGGAACGAAGGATGTAAACGGCAAAGACATCCGCAACAAGGTGCCTTACCATGTGTTCGTTTTGTCCGTTAGTTACGACGGCGGAAGCACCAATGCACTGTCCCAGCCATACGGTCCGATTGAGCTTGAGGGAACCGAAGTCGCGGTTCCTGCCGACGTGTATGCAGGAATTGAAGGCAACAACGGCAACGCTGGCGATATCAAAGTGAGATTTACCCCAGCAAATAATGCGGGCACTGTAAGGGAATACCGCATCATGGTCGTACCTGATGCGAAAGCATTCGGGGAAGCTGAGGCCAGCCTGGTTAAACAAGGAAACTACACACCAGTCGCGCCGCCGCAAGGACAGTACGACAGCCTTTTGCCTGTTGAAACGAAGGATGTCGACGGCAACCCAATCAAAGCCGGCAGCACTTACAGAGTCTTCATCCTTGTTGTGGCTGACGGAACCGTCTCGACCAAGAATAAGCTGTCGTCATCTTCACAGCCCTTTACGATTCCCTCCCCGACTCAGGTGACCGATGTAAAGGCCGAGCTGAACGGCACGGGAGATAAAGTGAAGGTGAGCTTTAAGAAGGCAGCGGATGAGCGCAATATTGGTGAGTACCGCGTCTTCATCGTAGCCAAAAGCGAAGTGAATAAATTCAAAGCTGACGATGCGAAGAATCACGTCTCCGGAAGCATTGCCGTAACCGGCAAAGACATCGCTGAAGAATTGGCAACCAAGATCGATGATCTCAAAGATGCCAAGGGTGAAGCCATCAAACCGGACACCGAATACGTTGTATTCGTTCTGTCCGCAGCAAAGGACACGAAGAAGCCGCTCTCGACGACGGCTACCCAGGCTCCGGCATTGTCGGCGCCGTCCAAAGCCTTGGTTATCAAGAAAACAACTACAACATCTTAAGCATCGGCATAGGCTTATGCGATTAATATCGTAAGCGAAAAGGAGCTGTCCCCCGCGGTTGAAAAACCGCAGGAGACAGCTCCTTTAATAATGTACAAGCTCGCCAAATCCCGGACGTTTTATCCGCATGGCCAAAAGGCTCGTTACATCGGTTAAGCCGTCGAGCCGTCCGTGGAACTGTTCATTCGGGTATTACGGAAAATGTCGATAACCTCCGATACCGCCTGCATACTGACAGGCTTGCTCACATATTCATCCATGCCCATCGCCAAATACTTCTCGCGATCGCCCTTGATCGCGTGAGCCGTGACAGCGACAACATAAGGGCGCTTATCCGCAGGAGCACTTTGCTTAATGATTCTAGCGGCTTCCATCCCGTCCATGAACGGCATCTGGATATCCATAAATATCAGATCATACGGATATCGCTTGTAAGCCTCGACCGCTTCCAGCCCATTGGGGACAGTCTCCGATGAATAACCGAGCTTCTCAATGATTCTCTTTAGCACCAGCTGATTCACTTCATTGTCTTCCACAATCAAAATTTTGAAGGCATTGCCCTCAGCATCATCGAGCTCCTGTACCGGATTCTCCTCTCCTTCATTCACCGCCACCAAAGGATATTTCAATTGAACGGTAAACGTAAAGACGGATCCGGTCTGCTTCGGATTCGGTTCATACCAGATTTCGCCGCCCATCAGTTCCACAAGCTTCTTGCAGATCGCCAGACCGAGACCGGTGCCCTCAACTTGGCGGGTCATGTAATGATCTACCTGATAGAACGGCTCGAACAATTGGGCGACCTTCTCGCTGGGTACCCCAATCCCCGTATCGGTTACGGAGAATTGGATCAGCCCCGAGCCTTGAAGGGTCTGAATACATGTCACCGAGACGGAGACAGAGCCGTTCGGCGTAAATTTGACGGCATTGCTAAGCAGATTCATCAGCACCTGCCGCAGCTTCGTCATGTCGCCGTACACTTGGTCCTGGACATCGGGAGCCACCGAGGTGGTTACCTCAATATTTTTTTCAAGCGCCTTCGGGAGCATCAGGTTCATGGTTTCCGACAGCGTGTTTCGAAGACTGAAGGTTTCTTCGGACAGCTCGGTTCGGCCGGACTCGATCTTGGAGAAGTCCAGAATATCGTTAATAATATTCAGCAGTGTAGTGCCGCTCTTCTTGATGATCTGGACATATTCCCGCTGCTCCTCATCAAGATCGGTATCCAATATCAAATCCGTCATGCCGATTACGCCGTTCATCGGGGTTCTGATTTCATGGCTCATCATGGCCAGGAACTCACTCTTGGCCTTGTTGGTTTTCTCGGCGGCTTCCTTCTCGATGATAAGCTTCTTCTGCTCGGTCATATCCTTCGCGATAATGTAGAATCCGACATTCTTATTATGAATAACGATCGGCGCCAAGGTGGCGAGCACCTCGACCATATGCCCGTCCTTGTGCCTGATCCCGTTGATCGATTTCTCGACGGAGGCATAGTGGGCTGAATCAGAGAGAACCCGTCTCAAGTTGTGTTCTCCCATCAGAAGAGAGATACGCTTTCCGGCCAATTCGGGAATCGTATATCCCGTAAGCTGCTCGGCCATCTGATTGCCGTTCATGATTTCCCCTTGGAGATTAAAGGAAATGATGGCGTCGTGATTATATTTTTTTAATGAGGTATATCGTTCGATACTTTCCTGAAGCTTCTGTTCAGCCACCTTGCTGTCGGTAATATCGACCATTTGCGAAATAAAAAACAGCGGAGTCTTGTCCTTCTCATCGCGCACGAGGGATACGTGAACAGAAGCCCAGATCCGTCTGCCGTCTTTATGCATAAATTGTTTTTCCAATGCGACCGTCGGGACCTTCTCGCTTAAGGACTGAACCAGCTTCTCCGGACTATCGACGTTATCGGAATATATATAGTCCGTAGCCGGCTGCTGCAGCAGCTCTTTCTCGGTAAAACCGAACATTTTGCATGCTGCCGGATTAACACTGATCCAATTTCCTTCGATCGTGACTAGGGCAATGCCAATCGGAGCACTCTTGTATACATGTTCAAACAACGCTTGATGACCAAAAATGTTAGCCTCACTCATAGTCGGCACCTCCTAATACCGAATATTATACATCAGTAGACAAAGAATAAGTCTTTTAATTTGGAGGTTTTTTTCTATGATTCTTTATTCAAGAGACTCTTCATCACTCCAGGTTAAGATCGAAAGGGTACTCTCCCCGTACTGCGGCGCCATCTGTTGACTATATGACTCCACTTCCTCAAAGGGAATGTTGAGCTGAACAGCCTCCTCTTCCAGCCCCATATGGACTAGCTCATCCGTTACGAGCTTCCGTACCTCCGGGTCATCGTACAACAGCTGAGGGGTTTGGGCATCCCGGATAAACGCCAGCTTCGATAGCCTGGGTGCTTTCATCAAAAAATGGCGAACCGATTCCAAATCGGTAGACGCATCTGGAATCAGCCGGACTCCATCCACGGAATCATCCGGAGACCATCGTACAACGCCTAAGGGGGACTTGGTCGTTAACCCAATCTCTTCCGCCCGTTTCCGACCCAGCTCCTCGATATACGCTGGCATGTCGGGAATCGGCTCAATCGCAAATCGCTCCTGCAGCATCCGCTTGGCCTGGCGGCTCTCCTCACTGTCGTATTCGGCTTCGCGCTGCTGTATATATTCGCGTAAATCATCCGCATCCCGAAAATGATTGTACAGGATGATGTTGTCCGTATAAACCACACGTAAAAATTCATGGATGCTTGGGGCTGCCAGCCATATTTCGTCTCCGAAGCTCATCGGGGAAACGCAAACGATGTAGGCCTGCTCCAAATCGGATACCGTTCCGAAGTCCGTTAGAAACCCGTAGTGAATGCCGTCCACGCCCGCGGAGGCAAATGGAATGACATCCGGCGGCGTAGAGATATATCTGAAACGCTCGTCTTGCAAAATCAGCCCCAAATGAAAGTCCAGTGACAAGCCGCTCTCTTTCAATTCCTGCTCAAACTTCAGCAGCTCCTTAATCGTCTCCGGAACGGCATACTTCCCGTAATTCAATACGATCCCCTCCAAAACCTTAATCGTGGTTCACCAGGCAATTCTCCTCCGCTCACGAAAATATCCTCCGCTTGGGCCGGCATCATCAAGGGTAGCGAGCCATACGGCCGTATCCGCACCCTCCGCGACGGAGAGCGGAGCATCCGCTCCTCCCATATCGGTCCGAACCCTGCCCGGGCACACCGCATTGACCTTGATGCCGGTGCCTGCCACCTCTTGGGAAACCAGGCAGGTCATCGCATTCAGCATCGTCTTGGACATCCGGTAGGCAGACGAGACCCCTCCTAGCTTGAAGCCCGGATCCAGGCTGCCGTCCATGACTTCGAATGCACCGAGGCCTGAAGATATGTTGACGATTCGCCCATAGTCATGCAGCTTCATCACAGGAATCGCAGCCTGGGTCATCCGCAGCGCGCCGAAGAAATTCGTTTCGAGGGTAGCCCGTATCAAGCGTTCTTCGACTTCCAGGATCGAGATTCCTTGGTCCAAAATGACCCCCGCATTGTTCACAAGCACATCCAGCCGCCCATATTCCGACCTTATAAAATCCATCAGCCGCTCCGCCTCATCCGCCTGATCGATATCCAGCACATGCAGAGCTGCCCGGTGCCCTTCGGCAAGCAGCTCTTGCACCGCCCGCTCTCCTTTCTCCTCATCCCGGGATGTAAGGATGACAACGATTCCTTGGGCCCCAAGCTGGCGGGCGATTTCCTTGCCAATGCCCCGATTCCCTCCGGTGACAACGGCTACCCGATCCATAGACGCATCCAAACCTCTGCTCATGCTCCTCCATCTCCTTCTCGTAAAATGCGTTCCCATCTCGCAATGCTCTGCTCCAGATGGCCCTTTGCCTGCTGCAGCTGCTCCATCTGGCGCGTAATTTCATCCAGCTTCTTTCTGCCCACTTCGATTGCGTTCGGGAGGCAATCCCTTTTGGGGCTGTCGTCAAAGGCACATTCGAAAAAGCTCAAAATCTCCTTTACCGTTAAGCCTAAACCGAAATACATTTGGATCAGGCGGACCCGTTCGATATCGGACTCCGCATATTGACGGTAGGCATTGGAGGACCGAGCCGGACGCAGCAGCTCCTTCTCCTCGTAATAACGAAGCGAACGGAGGCTCACTCCGGTTTTATCCGATAATTCGCTGATGTGCACAAGCAGCAGCTCCTTTTCTACGTTCGATGTATTCGCATTGTAAACCATCACATCATGTGAAGGTCAATGCCGAAAAAAGCCGATCAAGCGCAATCTTGATCAGCTGTTTCGACCTGTCTCTAGACCTGTCCCTATATGATTTCAAACAATATAAATCCAATCGTATTAATAGCGAGATTCGCACACAGATGAACCATCCATGAAGGGTAAATGTTGCCGTTTCGTTCGTTCAACCAGTTAAACAGCAGGCCCCCGATGAACAGCCCGGCGATCAGGAGCAGGAACAGCGGCAGGGTAAACCAGCTGGTCATCATTGCAATATGATAGACGGCAAATGCCCCTGCGCTGAACAGATAGGCGAATGTACGGCCAACTTGATCCTTCAGGGTGAAGAAGGCAAAGCCCCGGAAGAAGAATTCCTCTAGCAGCGAGTTCACAAAGGATATGTAAATCGCGACGAACACGAAGTTGCCGGCGTTGACCCCGATATGCTGCTGAAGGGCTCCGGTCACCCGTGAAAAATCAAAGAACGGTCCGATCAGAGCATAGCAGCCAAGGATGAATGCAAATACGCCGGCCCCCAGCAGGATCGAGGCCAGCAGTCCTTTTTTCCCGAAGGTGAACAGCTTCCGAAACGGCACCCCTCCGCCCATCAGCGCATAGCCGATCGGCAGCGCCAGGAACAGCAGTATTTTGATAACCGATTTGACCGCATAATTCGGTCGGATGACAGCATCCACATAAGCCATCACAATACAGCTTACGAGGATGATCGCGATTAAGGACCAGGCTTTCGTTCTGGATTTCATAGAGATGAAGCTCCTTTAGCATAATTTCCAATAAAAGGTTCAAGCAGCTTCTATCATAACATACCGGCCGCAGGAGTTGAGGCGAAATTCGCCGGGCCGTTATTATTGGGGAAACGTAACCACAAGCAAAAAAAGAGAGGCGTATCGCCCCTCTTGGATATTTGCCGGCTTGATCGATTACCACTCGGCTCCTGTCTATCTCCGCTTTTTCGGTTTACCGGATCCGGGCTGCGGCGTCCTCGGCCACCGCTCCGGCGGAACATGCTTCAGCATCGCGGAGAATAGCTGTCCCCACCCCGCTTCGTCCAACCGGCTGACCGGAAATCCCCGATCGACTCCAAGCTGCCGGAGCAACCGAGTCGTTTGCGGCGGGGTGAATACCCCGGACAATGCCTCTGGAAGTGGGAGCTCCGGATAGCGGAAGGCATGGGCTGCCAGCGCCATAAACCTGGCATGATGCTTTGGAGGAACCAGAGGATCTTTCCTTCTGCGAATGACAAGGATGGCTGAATCCACCTTCGGCGGCGGGGAAAAATTCGAGGGCGCGACCGATCGGACAAGCTGAAATTCATAGCTCATTCTCCAGCCTAACATTCGCGGATTCCGGACGAGCCGTCCGGTAAAACGTTTGGCCGCCCCAAGCTCCACCAGCAGCACGGCTCTTTGAAGGGGGACGGCCGGATGATCCAGCAGCTTTCCCAGAATCGGTGTCGTGATCGAGTACGGAATATTCGCCACCACGACAAACTCCCGGCGCGGAAGCTGAATCTGTAATATATCCGAAGGCACCACGCGGACGTTCTGCATATGCCCTGCCTCTGCGCGGCTCTTTAGCTTGCTGACGTACTCCGGATCGGTCTCGACGGCGATGACGTTAGCCGCTCTTTCCGCCAGCGGAAAGGTGATCGCTCCTTTCCCGGCACCGAGATCCAGAACGGTTTCGTGGCGTTGGATGCGTGCGAGATCCAACAGATCGAGCACGAGCCGTTTGTTGATCAACAGGTGCTGGGCGGGGAAATTGTCAGGGTTATTCTTCGATTTATGATGATAATGACGATTGTTTTTAGACACAAATATGCACCTCATTCATTCGTTTAGTAATGAAAAAGGCACAGCTCAAATAAACCTTGCCGTCATTGATCAAAAAACGGCAGGATCTAAATGCTCTGTACCCTCATTACCAAATCCGAATGTATGCGATGCAAAACATGCTAAGGACAAGCCTCCTTTAACGAAATCAAAAACACCTCTAGTATAGCATAAACGTCCGGGTGCCCCCAGGGGATGTTCAGTGTAAATCATTCTTTACCAAAGCAGCTAGATCACCTTAAAGCTCCCGTCGGTGGATAAAAAAAGAGGAGCATTCAGCTCCCTCAGCTCCCCTTCATCGTTATCCCTAATACGCAAAATCCATTAGTACGTTCCGGCATACGCGCTTTATCCCCGTCTTTTAACCGGCGTTAGGCATAACGCGCAAGCGCCGCCTCATAGGCCTTCTTCGGTCTCAGCCCGACGAGTTTATTGACCGGCTCGCCTTGATGGAACACGATGACGGTCGGCGTGGACATGATTCCATAACGCGCAGCAAGCTCCGGCGACGCGTCGCAGTCGACTTGCAGCACCGACAGGCTGCTCCCCTTTTCATTCCCCAGCTCTTCTAGAATCGGGCGAAGCACTTTGCAGGGCGGGCACCATTTCGTACTAAAACTGACCAAAACTACATCCTTCTGTCGAACCGCGCTTCGAAATGCTGATGTGCTGACGGTTTGCAGGCTCATTGCTCATTCTCCTCCCAGCCGTTGATTTGGCGAATCTTCTTCCACAATGGAACGGATGCGTTCCTCCAGGTTGGACTTCACCGCCGTCAACAGGGCGATTTGTTCCTCGATCTCGGCCAGCTTTTGACGGTACACCGGGACGACCTCCTTGCAGAACGCTTCTTTATTCTTCATGACGCAGTGGAGAAAGCTGGCGATCTGCTCTGTCGATAGCCCGAGATTAAGATACAGCTGGATCGTCCGAACCTGCTGTTCCGCAAACGGCGAGTACTCCCGATAGCCGTTCTCAAGCCGAGTCGGCGTGAGCAAGCCTTGCTTGTCATAGTAACGGAGCGAACGGATGCTCACGCCGGTCCGGGCTGAAAGCTCTCCGATTTTCATACCGTTAACGCCACCTCCTTCATGATCTTGAACCTATCATAAACCCTGACATTAGTGTCAGGGTCAAGAGGCAGATGGATCATTGCGGCCATAAATTTTGTGGAGTCGATGAGAATCTGTATTTTCCCAAAAATCATGCGATCAGCTTAAAAGGTCATCCGGGCCAGACCCGAAGCAAGCTTGGACTTCCGCCATCGCTCGGAAAGGAAAGCCGGTACACATCCGGGTTGGTTAGCGCTTCCCACTCTTTAAATCCGATCCGGTGATCATAATATTTCAGCAGCAACGATATCAGATTGCCGTGCGAAACGAGGACGGCATTGCGGCAGTCTTGGTGCAAAATGTCCTCAACCGCCTGGAACGCCCGCTCCATCGCCGCGCTGCTGGACTCCCCGCCCTCATAACATAAGTCCATATCTTCATAAGTGAGCAGGAGTTTCTCCCGCCAATCGGGTGAAGGCGATGCGGATAAGATCCTCTCCGTCAGCCTTTCATCCAGCGTTACCTCCAGGCCTAACCGTTCGGCAAGCGGGGCAATACTTTGCCGCGCCCTCACATACGGACTTGAAACCACGCGATCGATCGCCTGATCCGAGAGAAATTCGGCAAGCCTTGCCGCCTGCAGCATACCGGTGATGGTTAATCCGGCGTCCGGCGCCTGTCCTTCGGCTTGGCAATGCCTCACGACATAAATATTCCTAAGCTGCACCATCTTCCGTCCTCAAACCTTCTGGAACCGAAAGATAACGGCAGGCGGAATTTCGAACCAGTCGAATTTGTCCTGCTCCAGACCGTCTTTATGAAAGCTCGGCTCTTCCAGCCCAGTAAGAACAAAACCGGATGCAAAGAAAACGTTCATGTAATACGACAGCGGCCGGTGAAATACCAGGTGAGGAACCGGCTGACCTTGAATGCCGATCGATTCCATCGGTTCCGGCTCCAGGTACTTATAAATTTGAATACGGTGCTCGGAGACGATGTGTCCGTCCTTATCCACCTTATCGTGAATTTTGCGCAGACCCGGCGGCTGGAAGCAGGGATGCATGATCGAGAACACGAAGGTCCCGTGCTTACGCAGCAGCTTATGGAGCGCTTGCGCCAGCACCGTAATATCCGAAATATCCATGAGCGCCATATTGGAGACAGCGCGGTCAAATCTCTCCTCACCGAGGCTGAGCAGCGCATCGTGATCGGTTGCGTCGACGACCCGGTAATCGATGCGTTCCATAACACCGGCTGACCTTGCCTTCGCACGCCGGATCATCTCGGAGCTGTAGTCCACCGCAGTCACATGGGCTCCAAGCTCAGCTAATCTTCGGGCAAAATTGCCGTTGCCGCAGCCGATGTCCAGTACCTCGTGGCCCTCCGCCACTTCCAGTAAATGCTCCGTGCCCGGGCGGATGATCTCGCGATGAAATCGGTTGCTGTGCTCCCCCATGTAATCGTCCCAAAAGCCCGCAATCTCATTCCAACGCACCTGCGATTCCCCGGTAAGTTCCTTCCAATCACTCATCCCTGACATTCTCCCTTCCATTTTTTCGAATGATAACGTACAACTTTAAAGCTACGGATCCATTAGCCTTCCGGAAGCCCGAAAATCGGACAAATGGAAGGACACGTTAATATGAAAGTGGAGTTCGATGCTCTCTCCCTCGAACATCATCGTGTAGGTCACTACATATGGCGTTTCGATATAATAAAGCGTCAGCCGTAACGTCCGTTTATCCAGCCAAGCAGCATAGGCCACCACCTCTTGCAAAGGCATGGACAGATCCTTATGGAATCTTTGCCGCGTTTGAACGGGTTGTGTAAAGTCGAACTCCAGGAGCTGCTCGCAGTCCTCTTCACGTCCATAACCGAGAAGAAGAGCAAGCTTTGAGGAATCCTGGAGGCAAAAAGCGATTCGGTTCAGCCCTTGCGGATTGTCAGTATCGCTCAATAAGTAGCTGCGAAGATGCAGATCCGGTACGCCGGCCGGTATCGGCCGTATTTCCGGCTCCTTGGAGCTGACGGGAGCCGTGATCAGCGGCAGCCGGGGACCGTCAGCATCCCCGGGCTGCTGAATCTCCTTGTAGTCCAGCAGCTCTTCGTAGATCAAATCAAGCAAAACCTGAAGGCGCGCCATGCTCTTAAAGCTGGCGTTCACTGCAATGACGATGTTTGCGTGAGGGGCCACGAAGCACATCTGCCCAAAGGAGCCGTCCCCCCGGTAACAGCCGCGGCGGCATAGGTGAAACTGATACCCGTACCCTTGAGCCCAATCGACCCGGTCAACGCCTGGACGGTTATCGCTCTGCTCGGATGCAGCAAGCTCAATATACCGTTCCGATACGATTCGCTGACCGTCAAATATGCCCCGGTTTAACAGCATCTGGCCGAACCTGGCCACGTTCTCGGTGGTAAGACTGAGCCCCATTCCTCCCGCCGCGATGCCCATCGGGCACGTCTCCCAGGCTGGCCTCGGAATCCCCAGCGGTTCAAACAACCGGGGCATCAGAAAGTCAACCAGACCTTGGCCGGTTACCTTCTCGATTATGGCGGCCAGCATGTAGGTAGCGTGCGTGGTGTAGCAGTAGCGCTCTCCCGGTTCAACCTCGACTTCCTGGGCCAGGAACGCCCTGACCCAGTTCTCCTCCCCCGCGATTGCGGGATAGATGTTGTCGAGATGGCCGGTGCTCATGGACAACAGATGATGGACGGTCATCTTTGCAAGATTTGGCGACACCCGCTCCGGAAGTTCATCCGGAAAGAACGAGATGACCGGATCGTGAAGCTCCAAATATCCTTGATCCCAGGCGATCCCGGTTGCGATCGAGGTAAAGCTTTTACTCAGGGAATACAGCAGCTGCGGGCAATCCTTCCGGTAGGGTGGTCGGTAAAATTCGGCCGCCGTCCTCCCATCCTCCAGCAGAATAAAATGGTTCACTTCCAGGGCCTGCTGCTCAAGCCGCGTAAAGAACGAGTTGATCGCGGCGGCCGACAACCCTTGATGCCCACCTTTCGGGATGCTGATGATACGTTCCAACCGTGCTCCTCCCCTATCCTTTTTTAATATCGATGTATTTTTGTTTAGCTCACGTATAATTTCAAGGTTCTGACGCTATTTCCTTTTGCCGATGTACAGCAAATGAGAGGAAATCCCCAAAATGGAAGGATCTCTTGCCATATCAATCAGCATGTTCAGCAGCTGTCCAGACTCGCCCTTGTTCTCCCATGCCTGCATCTGTTCCTGCGACAGCAAGCCGCCGATGCTTGAAGAGCCGATCAAATCGATCGTTTCGAATCCATGGCTTTCCATGAAGGGCTTAATCGCATCGACGTTGAAATAATACGTGCCCGTAAAGCGCCCGGGATCGGCGTGATTAAATATGCCGGTCCTGCGGAACCGATCGATTGCATCCATCGTGTTGTTCGGCTTCCAGCGCTCCGGGAATTGTAACGATGTCAATGCCATCCGCATTCGGCTCTGGAAAGCAACAAACACGGTCCCTTCCTGCTTCGTCACACGGAACAGCTCTCGAACGGCACGAGCCCGTTCTTCTTCCTGCTGCAAATGATAGAGCGGTCCTAACATGAGCGAGGCATGGAATGACTCATCGGCCAATCCGTTTAAATTCGTCGCATTCCGCACATGAAAGCCGGTGAAGCGTTCCATAAGCCCCTGTTCGGCCGCCTTCTCCTTCGCCGTTTCAACAAGCCGGGGCGTTAGATCGGAAAGGGTAACCTGATAGCCCTGCTCCGCTAATGCCATCGCATATTTTCCGGGCCCTGCGCCGTTATCCAGTACACTCCCGCTTGGAGGCAAATAATGCTTCATATAATGCCAATTAATGATAAATTCCAGCGGCTCCCGATCCAGCCTTCCCCACTCATCAAACCGGGAATAGTATTCGATCACATGCTCCATGCCGATCCCCTGCCTTTATTCATGTAATTGTTGTTAAAAATAAAAAAAACCTATGCCTATAAAGAGGCGATAGGTTCTCCTTCGCGGTACCACTCTTTTTCAATTCGCTGGACGCCTGACGAATCCGCGAACGATCTTGAAACCTTCTGACGGAGGTTATCCGTTAAGACTTACTGATCTTCAGCCTTACCGCTCATGGGTGAGCTTCAGGGCGCGATTGACTGTCTCCCACCGATACCGACAGCTCTCTGAACAATGCAGCTCCTTACTGTTCCCATTCATTGCGTTTTCCCTTAATGAAATTTCACACAGTATACCCCTTCCAAATAATCCCTGTCAACAGATACTTCCTGCCCAACAATTCGGGAGCGCGCGGTGCAGCCATAGGGGCTTCTGCGCTGCTTCTTTCTAATCCCGTTCAAGCATGAAGCTTATATTGCATCGATGGACATGTTAAAATATGGTGCATAATCGAGAAGAAGGTTGGTGGCGCACATGATGACAAACCTCTATTTCGTCCGGCATGCGCACTCAGTATACTCCCCCGATGAGCGAAACAGACCCTTATCGGAACGCGGACATCAGGATGCTGCAAGGGTTACGGAGCTGCTGGAGCCTGAACATATTCATGTTCTCGTATCGAGCCCGTATAAGAGAGCCATTCAAACGATCGAGGGGCTAGCGGACCGAATCGGGTCCGGAATCATCATTGAAGAAGACTTTAGAGAACGGTTATTATCGGAGCAGCCCGTCGACGACTTCGAGCAAGCCGTCACCAAAGTGTGGGAGGACGCTTCGTTCGCCTGGGAGGGTGGAGAGTCCAATCAGGCTGCCCAATTCAGAGGGGTCCAAGCACTTAAGAGGGTATTGGAACAGTACAGGGGAAACAATATCGCCATCGGGACTCATGGAAATATCATGGTGCTCATCATGAACCATTTCGATCCAAGGTTTGATTTCAGCTTCTGGAGACAGCTGGATATGCCCGACATTTACAAGCTAAGCTTCAGCGATCAAGACCTTGCGGAGGTACAGCGGATCTGGAACAGACCCTCACCGTCCGCTTGGTGAGGGCCTTTAAATTGCTTCTATAGGCGGGATACATCAAAAGCGCCTCGCAGCAGCGCCGACTCCCTGCTTTTTAGACTCTTAGCCAGCCGCGGAACCCCCTGGCTGCATAGTAGGATTCTGCTCCATTATGGTATACAAAAACCGTGTCGTAGCGGCGATCGCAAAAGAGCGCCCCGCCGAGCTTTCGAATCCTTTCCGGTGTGATCACCCAGCTCGATGTTTTCATATCGAAATTGCCAAGCTGCTGCAGCTCCCGGTACTGCTCTTCCGTCAACAGCTCAATGCCCATGGCAGCAGCCATTTCGACGGCACTGTTTTTCGGTTTGTGTTCTTTCCTTGACTCCAGCGCTTCGCGGTCATAGCAAACGCTTCTGCGGCCTTTTGGACTTTCAGCCGAGCAATCATAAAATAGGTACTCGCCTGTCTTGCCGTCGTGACCAACGACATCCGGCTCTCCCCCGGTTTCCTCCATTTCATGGAGCGACCACAGCTTTTCAGGATTTGCTTCAAGCTTTGCTTGTACGTCAGCCCATTCAAGTCCTGGATGGCGGCTCATGTTCTTCTCGAAACGGGCTTTCAATGTTTGGAGTAGCTCTTCGCGTTGTTCTGGCGATAACTCCCTCTTTGTCATGTTCATTTCTCCTTCGCTTGATCTGCCACACTATTATCGGGCATATATGTTGCATTCAATGCTGCCTTCCCGGGCATCGAGTGCGTCAATCCGGCCTGCATCCCTTGCGGCGGAAGCCAGGCAACGAGGGCTTCGGGATCCATGAATGCTTCATAGACTGCGTGCGGCGGCGCTTTGACGATTCTTGATGCGATGTCCTTTCTATTGGATCTCCCAAGCATTACTATCATTCCTTTCCATATTATACACCGATGAAACTCGCGATTTAGCCCAATTTTATATCAAATGAACAGCGTTTATTTCTTTTGGTTTGCTTATTCCCAGCAATGATAGACGCTATCGGCTTCAACTTATGCCCACCCAGGAACCGGTTCTATGAATTAATTCTTGATTCAACTGGTGGTTGAATATTATAAAAGCTCAAATATGAAGTTATTGTTCATTGCAGGCAAGCTCCAATACAATTGGTTTACTAGAAGGAGCGTGAGAGATCATGAAGGAAACATTAGCAAGGAACATAGCCATATACCGCAAAGAGAAGGGACTTACCCAAGAAGAGCTTGCACAAATCCTTGGGCTTTCTTTCCAGGCAGTCTCCAAATGGGAGAATGCTCAGTCAATGCCGGATATTGCGTTACTCCCTGAGTTATCGAGAACGTTAGAAGTAAGCATCGACAAACTTCTTGGGTATACAGCGCAGGACAAACGGATTACGATTTATGAGGAAGAATATAAAACACAAGATTATTACTGGGGGACTGAGCCTAATGATGCATGCTATCAGGTCTTGCAACTTATGCCTCCGACCAAACGCCTGAAATTACTGGATATTGGTTGCGGGGAAGGGAAAGACGCCGTATTTTTTGCAAGAAATGGATATGAGGTTAGCGCATTTGACGTTTCGGACGCGGGGATTGAGAAGACAAGAAGCCTCGCTGAAAAAACAGGAGTTCACGTCCATGTCTTTAAGGCAGACATTTTGGATTTTCGCTTAGATACTCATTATGACATTATTTTTTCAAGTGGTGTGCTACACTACATAAAGCCGGAGTATCGCAAAGAGATATTTGATAATTATAAGCAGTTTACAAACGAAAACGGCATTCATGTCTTTAATGTGTTTGTAAATAAACCGTTTATTGCTCCGCCACCTGAAAAAGAACCAAATGCCTATAAGTGGCACTCCGGGGAATTACTCACGCATTACCGCGACTGGCTCATGAAGGACAGCTCGGAAATCGTATTCGACTGCAATTCATCAGGTATTCCTCACCAACATGCCATGACAAAAATGATTGCACAAAAGATAACCTCGCCAGGCTAAAGCTGCCGTACGATATTACGACAACAAAAAAAAGAGGGGCTCCGCCCCTCTTTGCTATTTCGGCCAATACATCTTCGATTTAATTGTCCTTCCGCACGAGCAGTGTACAGGACTCCACATTTGTGGGTAGCGTAAAATGTACAAGTACTGATGTGGAAGTATTATGACCTGCTGGTACTTCCTAAATACCCCTATTATATACTCTGATTTAATTAAGTCTATTCCCGCTGGTTCTAAAAAACTGCAGAAGTTCCAATACACTTATTCTATACAGTCTGGGAGATAATACAACTTCTTGTATAAGTTAGACGAGTTGTCTGGCGGACAGCAGCAGCGAGTCGCGATGGCCCGAGTGCTAGCGCAGGAAGCCAAGGTCATACTGCCGGACGAGCCGGTTGCTTCCCTCGATCCATTGACAACATTTCCTCAATCTGCTGAATCTATGTCTTCATTGGATCGATCGGGCGGTTCGCATCACATGGATAGCGATTCAATACATGAAGCAGAGTTGATGCCGCTTTGAGTTCTCATTTATCTTCGCAAGAAGGAACTCCATCTTGGAAATCAGCTCTTTATAATCAGGGATGTGGCCCGGTGAATACACCCTCAAACTCAAAGACCGAGTTGCCGAAGACGTTGGCCCGCTTCTCGCATGTGGGAAGTGTTACCCACCTAAATGTACCCTAATTCACTCAATAATTTATGAATTCTAAGGATATATCCTCTTATTTTTTGACCACTGTTTTAGCCATTTTAATCAGATCTTCTTCTTTCAAAGGATTACCCGGATTGGTCGAGATGCTAAATGACTTGCCATTTTCAATCCAGGAAAGGGTATTGGTTATAAATTTCTTACCCAGCTTGGGATACTTCTTTTTCAATTCCTCAGCGGTTATATAGGTATAGCCTTTCTGCTTCTTGTCCTTCGGATCAAGTCGCGCACTCTGGAATTTAATATAATGGGTTCCATTCTTATAATGTAATAAAATCATGTTTGATTTTGTCCAGTTGACTTTTTTGGAATGCACCTGTTTTTTTAGCTTTTTTGCTTCAGCCTCCATTTCATTATGATATTCACTGCTGTATGGACCGACAATTTTCCCTGACACAAAGCGATAATTCTCCGGCAGATTTTTCGGTTGCTTCAGTACCGGTTCTTTTAAAGTAGAGGCTTTCTTCCAATAATCTTCATATGTATTGTACTCTGGATGAGTGTTCCCCATAGCGAAAGTCTCTAGACGTTTTCCTTTTGTCAGTTCATTGCTTACGTATACCATATAAGAGTCATCCGGATTGTCTTCAAGCAGTTTATTAATTCTGGCTGTTTCCTCCTTTTCCAGTTGTTCCACTTTGCTCACAGCGGCTGCCGTACTTCCAGAGATATCCGGCGCTGCCTCCGAAGCAACATTCATGGAACCCAGCATCAATAAACCGCTTAGCGCAGCAACCGTTATTTTCATACTTTTGTTCATAGGTCATGTCTCCTTGTGGTTGTTTTATGTTTTCCATTTATATAACAATACCAACCAAGGCATTTGTGACATGTAGGGAAGAAAGGAATGAGCCACAACTAGTTCACCGACATTCAATCGCATACGCAGACGGACTGTATAATAGTTAAGGAGCCGGGTTGTCCTACTCTAAGGGATGTGACTTTTTTAAAAAATCATAGTGAACGCAATGCTCATTCTCGAAAAAAATAAATAAAGAAACCGAACCTTTTTTAAATAGAGAGACAATATAGTGTGTAAGCCGCTTACCCAGGAGGGCCCTCTGAATGCAAAGTGAATACATGTTTCAATTACTCAAACAAATGAAAGACAGTGATCAACAGGCGTTTCGTGCGATGCATGATGCCACCTATCTACTATTAAACCAAAAGTATTACAAGATATTGAATACAAAACGGCAACGCCATCGAAGAAATAACGAGTTCGCGAGACCTCAAAAGCAAAAATAACCTTAAAGTAGGAAGCCCCGGCTTTTTCACTATTAATCAGCTCTAATCGTATATTTCCGTTAATTTATTGATGGTACTCCGTTTACTTTTTTCATAAATGCTCTAAAGTTTTCAGCGATTTCTTTGAAGTGGGTATGGTGTAAATAATGTGATCCATCCATGGTTATTACTTTTCCATGTACCGAGTCTTTGATCTGCCCTTCATGCAGAGGGATCCAACCTTCTACACCTTCATTATTCGCTTGTACAAAAAGAAGAAGTGGAAGGTCTTTAGGAAAGGTTAATGCTTGAGCCTCTTTAAAATTAGAGGAAATATGTCCCATTTCATTCAAGGTTGTGGGAGTATACATGTTTTTATTCGAAATCATTTTCATTTGCTCTACCGTTTGATCATCAAATGCGAGTCCAGCATAAGAG
This sequence comes from Paenibacillus ihbetae, assembly GCF_002741055.1. Classification (NCBI taxonomy): domain Bacteria; kingdom Bacillati; phylum Bacillota; class Bacilli; order Caryophanales; family Paenibacillaceae; genus Paenibacillus; species Paenibacillus ihbetae. The sequence goes on from NZ_CP016809.1 coordinate 1,815,990, forward strand.
TCACCACTTAGTTTCGTGATCAATCTTAAGAGACCTGATTTTTTGAGAAATGCAAACGTATTTATAGGTAATTTGGCATCCATACCTGGTTGCGTTGGAACACTGCTATCGATTCCGACAAATGCAGTTACCTCGTCCGAGTATTTGTTCACATAATCAATACCATAAATGCCTGCAATCGAGTGGCCCATGAGTGTGTATCGGTCAATATTAAGCTGCTGCAGCGCTTCATGAACTTCACTTACGATATTCTCCGTGGTTCGCTCTTTTTCAGTTGCATCACTTAATCCATAACCGAAAGGCTCAACCGCGACAACTTTGTAAAATGGAGATAATTCATCGATGAGTAACTTAAAATCAAGAGCTGGCGCTGCTGTTCCATAACCAGGCAGGAGAACGACCGTTTCTTCGCCTTCTCCCTGAATGAACACATTCATATTCTTCCCGTCTACAGATACGAGCTGGCCGTAAGGCTCTATTCGTTTCGCCTCCGAATGACTACTTATCACATTCGTGATATAAACAATACCTAGAAAAAGAACAATGGCTATCACGATTGCTCCTATGATTTTAAGTACAAGGTTTCGCACTTTCTTTATTTTTGTGCCATTCCCCGTTCTCTTTTCCACTAGTTGTGTCACTCTTATCTTCTCCTGTCCTGATCTGTTTGTTAAGAAGCCATACATCGGCGACTATATAAAAGTGTAACCAATCAAGATGTACTCATCATGACGGCAATATGAACGGAGTATGAACAGACAAAAAAGCCGCAGCTCACATACAAGGAAGTTTACATGTGAGCAGCAGCAGGAAGAACGAGGTCTAGTCAAGCCGATTTGATGGATACTTCAGGAATTTACTAATCTATTGGGGGAGTGATTGGCAAGGTAACAATGAAGGTAGCTCCTTGACCAGGTTCACTTTCCACTCGGACGTCGCCTTGATGCAGGGATACGATTTGTTTAACGATGGCAAGTCCCATGCCGCTACCGTCATACTTGCGACTGTGGGAACGATCGGCCTTGAAAAAACGTTCGAATATTCGCTTCTGGTCTCCGAGGGGAATACCAATGCCGGTATCGGATATTCGAACAGACACGCATATGATATCATGTGTGACGCTGACGCTAATCACGCCGCCGTCCTTGGAAAATTTGATGCTATTGCCAAGGATGTTCGTCCATACCTGATTTAACTGATCATGATCAGCCCTTACTTTAACGGTCTGCAGATCAAGCTCAAAATGGATATTGTGAGCAGACCATTGCGGCTGCAGCGCCACGATGACTCGCCGGATCTGTTCATCAAGGCTGAGTGTGACGAGCCGCAGTTGATGTGACTGCGATTCAAGCATACTCAGCTTGAGCAGGCTATCACTCATTTTGGACATCCGCTTCGCTTCAGCGATAATTATATCAAGATACCGGCTTCGTTCTTGATCTGTGAGTTCCACTTGCTTGAGCGCTTGAGCATAACCGGATATTGAGGTGAGCGGGGACTGAACCTCGTGTGACACGTTCGTTACAAATTCCCTGCGCATCTGCTCCAACTGCTGCAGATCATGTGTCATTTCTTCGAAGCTGCGAGCCAATATACCCAGCTCACTCGTTTGCTTAATATTCAGCTTGACGTTAAAATCTCCAGTCGCTATACGTTTGGTTGCTTTTGTCAGCTTTTTGATCGGTCTTACCAGGAACACAGAAGCAAGCAGAATCAATAAGCTTCCTGTAATCAACGAATAGGTTGCAAATATCAATGCCCACTTGATGACAAATGAGGCAGAAGGAGGGGAGAGCATTTCCAAAAACATCGCCTTCGTTCCCGCTTCCGTATTTAAAGGCAACCCTAAGAGAATTGAGGCAATACCATTTGAAGTGTCTTGTACAACGCCTCCATTTAAAACTTTCTTGACTTGCTCCATCCTCACAGTGGCAGGTTTGTGTCCGTTAAGCTTTCCGTAAGACTGGAATTGACCCGCTGTTTCGTAAATTCGAATATGGTAGAGTTCGAGCTGCTTCATCCTACTTACGAACAAGTCCGCTTCACGTAGCGGAATGGTCTTGTAAATTTGGACGATGTCTTCGCCAAAGTTATGTAAGTTGATTTGAGCGTTCTGGTTCAATTTTTCTTCGAATATCCAAGAGGACATAAAAAAAGCAATGATCGTTCCTCCGATGACGGAGACCAGAAATGTCAGGACCACACGAATATATAAGGATCTGATCATTCATAAACCTCAAGCCGATACCCAAGCCCGCGAACCGTTTCGATCCGAAAATCGGATGTAGTCGCGAACCGTTCACGCAGCCGTTTAATATGTACATCTACGGTTCGATCATCACCTGCGTAATCGATCCCCCATATCTGATCAATCAACTGCTCGCGAGTATAGACTTGCCCGGGTGTTCCAGCGAGCTTATACAGCAATTCAAACTCCTTGAGCGGCAACGTGAGCGACTCCGTCCCTCTCATGACCTTATAGGTCTGCCTGTCAAGAATGACGTTTCCGAACTGAATCATCTGCGTGGAGCCAATCCGGTATCGTTTCAATAATGCTTTAACGCGAACCGTCAACTCCAACGGATCGAATGGTTTCGTCAAATAATCATCCGTCCCAAGTTCAAACCCTTTCACCTTCTCCCATGTTTCGCTTCTCGCAGTCAGCATAAGTAAGGGAAGATCAGGATTGGCCCTTCGGAGCTCTTTGCATAATGTCCAACCATCCATAAACGGCATCATAATATCAAGCACGACAAGATCGACATGGGTTGAGGCGTAGACAGTTAGTGCTTCCTTGCCGTCCGTGGCTTCGACCGTTGTATAACCTTCGTTTTTTAGAAATAAACAGACGAGCTCGCGAATGTTCGCATCGTCGTCAGCAACCAGTATAATAGGCATCCGTTTCCTCTTTTCCAGTTATCCCTCTCATATTGAAGTAACAATTATACTATAAGTGAATATGAATTACCCTTATACTTCCTATAATCATCAAGACCGGGAATATTATAAAATGCACCTGGTGTCGCTCTTTCCCAATATACACGCAGTCAGCGCCTGTTTCCTTCCGTAGAAACAGGCGCTGATTCAATTTCGTTTCAACTTATAAACATCGGTTATGGGTTAGGGAGTGTCCCTGCATCACGTATTCGATCCTTAAAATCACCGATTCTTGCAACTTGTACAACAAGGTTCTCGCGATTTCGCTCTTATCATGGAGTGTCTGATACAGATTGAAGCCAAGGTCAATCACAATCGGGTTCCCGACTATTCTCCCATGTTGCCATTGTAGATACACAGGCTGTACACGTGCACGCCCATCACGACAGCATTCTGAATGAACAACATATTGCCCCCGCAAAATGGAGTAAGGCTAATATACAATTTCCGGCATTATTATGGTCTCGGCCAATCTTTAGGCAAAACCTTTCGAGCCGAAACATAACATTCCAGGTTCATGAAAAAGAGGCCCGCAATCAACGCGGGTCTCTCCTGTTCATGCTCGTTATTACGGCTTAACCGGAATGGTCATCTCCAGATCCGTCAGATATGTTTTATCCCCGTGGCTGTTCTTTCCATGACCGACAACGCTCCAATCCTTGTTGTTTACGGTCAGGGTAAACGGCTTAATCGTTATGGATTTCGGCGTTCCGTTTACAGGGCTGAACAGTTGATCGATATGATATTCGGTCTTGGGCTTGCTGTGAAAGTAATCAAACTTCTGCGGAGTCAGCACATTTCCTTGATCATCCACCAGCTCGTAATATACCATACTAGCGCTGTAATTGCCTGTTTGCTCTGCTGAAGCCGGCACCTCGCCTTCACTGTCCAGTACTAGACGGGTCGATACCGGTGAAATATAGAGCTGCTTGACGGTATAACTGAATTGTCCATCCGATTTCGTAGCCTGGTCCAGCTTCACGACAATCGATTTATTTGCGATATTTACAGGAATCTTGAATTCGAAGGTTTCATTCACTTGAGTTACGTTAGCCTGAATGGTCAGCTCGAATTGATCAGGCAATTTCAAGTCCTTAGTAAGCTCAACCATATAGGCGTTGTTCTGTGGAGGGTAATCTCCGAAGCCCCCTTCTCCAAACTCCACATCTCGTCCATCTACCAGGATTCGCGGTCTTTCGATATATCCTTTCACCTGGTCTTCCTTGGCTACTTTCCTCGACTTGATATATTCGTTGTCGGGATTACCAACTATCGTCTCATCTTCGCCTATATACGGAGAAGCTGTACTCGGCAAATCCACTCCCTCGCGCTCCAGTATAAAGGACAGCCGGGTTCCATCATATAGAAGGTCAGCTACCTTTAAAGTCACGCCATCGTGAGTTACGCTCAAGTTAGGCTCGGATAGGATCCCTTGCTCTATAGCGGCTTTAACTGCATCTTCGCTGGTTCCTTCGAATAGTACGCCGAGCACTGGGATTTGCTTCAGGGTTGCTGCCATGACCGGCGATACAAATCCTGAACCGATTACGGTTCCTCCCAGCACAGCTGCTGCGGACGCAACAAGTATTGTTCTTTTTAAACCATTCGGTCTTTTGGATGATGTTCTTGTCATTGTCATTTCACGTTCTCCAATCCTGTGCATTATTTGATAGCTCAAACTATTTTTCGGTAAAGACGATTCTCGAATCATTTCTTCTAGTTCTTTCATTTCAGCGAAGTCCGTTTGTTTCGGCGATTGTCCCACGTGCCACCTCTCCTTTTGTGCTTATTCGGTCCATCAGTTTACGTCGTAACCGTTCATACTTCTTTCGTATCGTTGCCGATTTGAGTCCCATAATGTCGCTGATTTCCTCAAAGGTATACTGTTCAACCGCCTTTAGCAGCAATATGTGTCGCTCTTCTGCTGTAAGGTATGTTAACAGCTCGTATACAACCGGCTCGTGCTGAGAAATTTGCATAACCGGCTGCTGTTCCTTGTAATGCTCGATCAGGTTAAGAAAACGACTCTGCTTTTTTTTGATATTGATCAAATGATGATAGGCCATTTTATACAACCAGGCAGAGAAAGACACTTGTCTCTTGTACTGATGAATATGTTCATAGGCACGAATGAAAATTTCTTGTACCGCATCTTCGGTCTCCGCATGATTTTTCAGAATATAGTAGCAGTACGTGTACATCTGCCGCTCAAACTGGAGGATGATCGCTTGGTATGCGTGTTTATCTCCTGATTTAACTTGTTCTACAACCTCTTCAATGGCTTCTCTTCTTCCTTCCGCTTCCCCGGGGATGGTTGGCTGCAAGCGAGCTCACCTCCTTCTCTGTTTACCTATATAACAATCCCAACAAGCGATTATGTGACACGCATTATTTTATGTCGTGTAATATGATGAACGAGGCTCCTGCCTAGTAATCGTGTCAGGATGCCGGGTATGAGTCTCATCTACCGTCGCTATAGTAGCTACAACTTGGGGTAACTCTTAACATAATTCAAGAATCGCTTCGTAGCCGGAAATATCTCTCGCATGGAGTTTACGGCAATGCCGAGCGATCTGAAGCTCTTCTCCTTCGATTCGATCAACCATATATTCCGTTGCTGCCCTCGCAGCACAAGTTCAGGAAGAAGGCTGTACGAGAGTTCAGGGGGAAGGCTCAAAGCTTTATTTGCTAGGGGTGCATTCTGTGCGGACTAACGGAGCAAGAATCAAGAAGAACAACGCTGGGAAGGAAGGGACTTGAAAGTTTCGCATGAATTTAGCAAATTGGAAAGAGTACTTGAACAGCTTACGAGGAAATGGTCATGCAGCGACATTGATAAAGAGATGTTCAAAGCTTGTTCTGTAACGGTCAAGGACGAACACAGGCATTAGAGGAACGAGCGGCAGGACTTCAAACCGAAATCAACTATGAACTGGATACGGAATCATCTTTATTAGCGTTCATGGCTGAGTTAATGAAGTTAGCAGCGCTTGACGTTAGCAGTGGAAAGCCTGACGGACATGATTCCACAAAATGATTGACCGTGCGGACATTCACGAAGACAGTTCAATCGAAACTCAGGTATAACTTTCAAAACCCATTAAAACAAAGAGACGTAGCCTATTTAGGCTCGCCCCTCCATTTCATTAATATTACGCACTCCACATGACTCGTCTGCGGAAACATATCCACAGGCTGCACCCAATCGATCTCATAGCCTCCGTCCAGCAGCACCTTGCAATCCTTCGCCAACGTCGACGGATTGCAGGAGACGTACACGAACCGCTTCGGCTTGGTGCGGAGAATCGTCTCCAGAAAGCGCGGGTCCAGTCCGGTCCGCGGCGGATCCGCGATAATGACGTCGGGGCGCAATCCGTCCTTGACCCAGCGCGGCAACAGCTCCTCTGCCTGTCCGACATGGAAGCTCGCATTGGTGCGGCCGTTGCGCTGCGCATTGATACGTGCGTCTTCCACCGCTTCGGGAATCGTCTCGATCCCGCGGATCTCCTTCGCATACGGAGCCAGCCACAGCCCAATCGTGCCTGTCCCGCAGTAGGCGTCAATGACCGTCTCTTGGCCGGTCAGTCCGGCCGCAGCACGCACCGATTCATACAGCTTCACCGTCTGCTGCGGATTCAGCTGGAAGAATGCCCGCGGCGACAGCGCAAACTGCAGGTCGCTCAGCGATTCCTGCATGTTCTCGGCTCCCCACAGGGTTATCGTCCGTTCTCCGAATATGAGGGAGGTCTTCTTCGGGTTGATGTTCATGGCAATGCCGCTGACCTCCGGCATCGTCAGGCGCAGCATTCGAACAAAGTCGTCCTGCCGCGGCAGACGGCTGCCTGCCGTTACGAGCGTCACCTGCAGCTCGCCGGACTGGAAGCCGTGGCGGACCACGATGGTTCGCACCCCATCCTTGCTCCCGTTCTCCTTATATAGAGGAATGCGCAATTCCTCCAACACCGACTTCACCTTTTCCACCGCTTCGTTCACCTTCGGATGCTGGATCGGGCAGCCACTGATATCGACGATGGAATGGCTGTCGGCTTCATACAGTCCCGCTATGACCTCGCGGCCCTGCCGCTTTAGCTGCAGCTGGGCTTTATTCCGATAATTCCACGGATGCTCCATCCCGAGGATCGGCTTGAACCGCAGATTGTCCAATCCGGCGTACCGGTTGAACGCCTCCCGGACGATATCGGTCTTCGCCGCAAGCTGGCCTTCATAGGATATGTGCTGGATTTGGCAGCCTCCGCATATCCCGAATACCGGGCAGGGCGGCTCGATCCGGTGAGGAGAACGCTTCTCCACCTCCAGCAGCTGGGCCTTGATGAATTTCGGCTGAACCTCTTGAACCTCCGCCTTGACGACTTCATCCGTGAGGGCGCCGTCAATAAAGACCGCCTTGCGGCGATAGTAGCCGACGCCTTCACCGTTGATGCCGAGCCGCTTGATCGTCACAATGATGATATCGCCGGACTTCAGCTCCTCCGCGGTCATGGTATTGGAAGGCGAGCGCCGTTGCTGGTTATATGAATGAGGAGCCTTCCCCGCTCCCGGATTCGGCCTTCTCTTGGAAGAAGCGGCCTTTTGACCTGTCATCGGCTTAGACTCCTCACGCGAATAGGCGGGCTTCCCGGAAGGCTTGGGACGGCTGGACGCCGCTGCTCCGTTCGGCTTGGCTCCTTCTCCCTTGCTGTGCTTGTGCTTGCTATTCTTGTTATTATGCGCAGAACGCTGTTGTTTGCTCATCTTACATACTCCATCCTTAAAGGTATCGACTTCACTATACCATGCGCCCTCCGCGAAAGCTAACTCCTGGCGGCAAGCCGCTGCATCTATGGAGATGAGAGGGATAGCAAGCCCTGTTGAGGATACATGTCGTCGCGGCGATCGCATGATGGGCCCCCCGCGAAGCGATCGGGTCGGAACGGCGAATCTGTGAGAGCACCATTTTAGATCCACCAAAAAATATTTTTTTGAAAATGCTCCGATACAAGAAACTTCCGGCCGTATTTGTCCGTATAAGCCAGTATTATACATCCTACTTTAAGGAGGACAACGTTCATGTCGTTTTTTAACAAAATTTTGGCCAGCGTCGGGATCGGCGCAGCGCAGATTGATACCCGCCTGGAGAAATCCTCATACTATCCGGGGGAGGAAGTAAGCGGGATCGTCTATATTCGGGGCGGTAATGTGGAACAGAAGGTGGACCGCATCTACCTCAAGGTAATGACCGAGTATATCCGCGAGCGGGATGACAGCAAATTCACGGAAACCTGCGTGCTGGCTAAGGTTAGCATTACCGACTCCCTGCTTGTGAAGGCAGGCGATGAACTGGAAATCCCGTTCTCCTTCCCGCTTCCGCTGGAAACGCCGCTCACGCTTTCCAGACAGCGGGTATGGGTTCACACCGGACTTGACATCGAAAATGCAATCGATCCGAAAGATTACGACTATATTGAGGTTACGCCGGGGCCGGAGGCAGCTGTTATATTCGACGCCGCTTCCGAGCTCGGGTTCCAGTTTAAAACGGCCTCCTGCGAATATCATTCCCGACTGGGACGCGGGGTTCCGTTCGTGCAGGAAATTGAATTCTACCCGGGCCGCGAATATGCAAGCCGGATGCGGGAGCTGGAGCTGATCCTGTATCCGCAGCGGGACGGGATATCGGTTCTGGTCGAAGTCGACCGTAAGGGAAGCGGTGTTTCAGGCTGGCTCGAGCGCTCGCTTGATATGGATGAGCGCCACAGCTGGTTGACGCTGAGCAGCGCGGATCTTCAAGAAGGACCGTCGCGCGTTGCGGATCTTCTCGATCAAGTCATTCAACGATCGATACGATAAGCCTGCTCATCAGGCTCAAGCAAACAAAGATGGCCTCTGCCGATAGAGGGGCCATCTTTTTTTCAGCTGTTATACGAAATATTGAGGGTACTTCTGGCGGAGCATGTCCTGCTCCACAACGACCAGGCGCAAATGGCCTTCCATAGTCTTCACGGCCTGCTCCGTCTCCCCGCTCACGATCAGCCGATAAATCTCCTTATGCTGGGCAATGATCGTCTCCCAGTTGGAGTCCATCGAGAGCCGCAGCAGACGCAGCCGATTGAAGTGGATATTGAGCTGCTGGAGCATTTTCCAGGTCCGCTCCTTCCCCGTGCCTGCGAACAAAATTTGGTGGAACTCTTCATCCAGCTCGAACAGCTTATACCGGTTGCGGTTGTCCGCGCTCACATCCTGCAGCGCAAGATTGGTCTCCAAGCGAAAACGATACTCCTCCGGGAAATGCTCGCAAGCCAGCGCAACGATCTCCTTCTCAATCTTCTCCCTGATAAACCGGCCCTCCTCCACATGCGCAAGGTTGATTCTGGACACAAGCGTCCCGCTCTGCGGAATGATATCCAGCAGCTCCTCCTCGGCAAGCTTCATGAAGGCTTCGCGGACCGGCGTTCGGCTGACCTGCAGCTCGTCGGCAATTTCCTTCTCCGATATTTTGGTGCCCGGCTCCAGATCGAGGCGCATAATACGGTCTTTTAATAGATGATACGAATAATCCCGGGTCGATCCTTTGATCCTTGGCCCTGTTGACATACGGTTACCTCTTTCTATCCATACTCTTTCTTGACATTCTCTCTCTCGATAACTTTTCAGATAAAGGGTACATCCCCCCGAAAAGACGTAAGACTAGACGATATGAATCAACGGACGTGCGGGCAGATAGTGAACGGGAATCTCCTGAAAATAATCCCGAAGCCGATCGGCAATCAGACGCATGCCCGGCTCCTCGCTAGCCCCATGCCCGAGCAGCATCAGCGTCTGGTCCCGTCCTTGCGCAGCCGCATCGGCGACGTATTCGGGCGTCTCCCACTCCGGTCCTTCGCCTGCAATCAGCATATCGAGCCCTTCGTGTTCAAAAAGCGGAATGACATGCTGCCCGCCTCCCCGATAGCCCACTGCGATTCCGATCCGTTTGCATACCGTGTCCAGGCTCCCCGCAGCGCGCACGTACGGCACATGAAGCCGGTCCTTGATATAATCCGCCATCCCTCGAACGGTCATCCCCTCCGGCAGAACCACAACGGCCGCTGTCGGCAAGTGCTTCTCGAGCAGGTCATTCCAGTCTAAGGCTTTAACCAGCCCATCGGTTATCACATCGGGCTCGGTCCGATGCGGAGCATCATGCAGCCGGTATATATTCATCCCTACGGAGTGAATGCGCTCCAGCTTGCCTTGCACGACCAGGCTGTCCCCCAACGGACCCGGCCCAGCTTCATGATGGCTGTAAAAGACGCCCTCATGCGTAATTAACAGATTCGCGCCCAGTTCCGCCGCCCGTACGATTACATCATGGGAAGCGATGAAAGCAACGGCAATTCCGCGCACGGCCGCGTCGCCATCCCCTGCCACGATTCCATCGACCGAAGCAGCCGGCGATCCGGCCTGCCCCATCAATCTATTCATGACATCTTGGACCTTTATAGTCATTGGCATACCTTCCACCTTTTCATACTAGTATGGCAGTTGGTTACCACTGTAATCGAGACTTGCTCCGATTTCAACAGTTTTTTGGCCGGATGTATGAAAAAAGCCTTCTCCCCGCAGGCTAGAAGCGAAGATAGCTCCGTTACCAAGGGAAAAAGGCTGTTAACGACGGTTATGAAATCATGCGGCATGGAAGTTTCACGCGGTGAAGCTTTAGACTATGAATTATTCAATATGAAGTCATTCATTACGATAGCGTCCGCTCCGACGATTCCGACTGTCTCGATATGACGAACAGAACGACCCAGATCAGCAGGAAGCCCAGCAGCTGGGCGCTTGTCACAACCTCCTGGAATACGATCCAGTTAATGAGCACGCCGACCATCGGGAAGCTCAGCTCGGCCAGCGTTGCGACGGAGGCCTTCGTAGTAGTCAGCCCTTTATAATACACCAGCAGGCTCAAGAGTCCCGGCAGCAGCGCCTGGCCGATCAGATTCAAGGATACCGCTGCAAAAGCGCCGGTACCGAATGCCGGCATATTCCATGCGGCTCCTTCGTTCCACGTCATGAAGGCCAGCAGTGGCAGCGCCAGCACGAAGCGCAGCGAGGTCACCGTCTCATACTTCAGCTTGCCGACCATCAGCCGTCCCATCACCGTCGAGCCGCCCCATAATGCGGCTGCGCCCAACGATAAGAGGCTTCCGATCTGCACGAACTCATTCCAGTGACCAATAGGCAGCGTCATGCCAAAGGTAAGCAGATAGGTGCCCGCCAGGGCAATAATAAGCAAAATGCCGAAGTGGCGGGGCAGCTTCTCCTTCAGAAGCAGGCTGGCGAGCATGATCGCAAACAGCGGCTGAAGCTTCTGCAGCAGCAGGACGGCGTTCAGGTTGCCGTTTGACAGGCTCATTGTGAACAGGATGGTGGCTAATGCGGAGCCGCCCCAGGAAATAAACAGCAGCGCTCCGACATGGCGCCAGCCGATGCCTCGCAATTCAACGCGGTTTCTCCACAAGACCGGGATGGCAATCAAGGAAATAGTGATGTGCTCGAGCAAAACAATCTGCGCCGACGTCAGGTTTTTCAGAAGAATGACTCTGAACAAGGGGTCCACGCCCCACAGGGCCGCTCCCAATACGACAAGCCAAAATCCTCCCCGCATTCGGCCCCTTGCTTGCACGCCGGATTCGTAAGGCTTGACCTTGACACCGGTATTTACGTTATCCATCTCTAGCTCTCTCCTCATCCTGAATACGGAGGTCTTACCAGCAGAAAGCCCCCGCTTGCCGAGCAGGTCGGCGTAAACGGGGGCTGATCAAATAAGCCTGCTATCGCGAGATTTTTTTCGACAAAAAATCCATAGCAAACCAAGCTTTGATCTTCTCCCATCCGGACTATACCGTCGGCCTTGGAATTGCACCAAGTCAGTCGCGATTACATGCCTCGAAGGCCATGTTATCGCGAGTCGCGGGCTAAGCTTCGAATCGAAGCATCACCGCCGGTCAGGAATTTCACCTTACCCCGAAGATCCATATTCATGTTTTATTTTTTGATAATACTGCAACGAGATTAAACCAAGGTAATCCTAGTGAAGTTGTATGGTATGGAAATTATACCATGAATGTTTTCATGAAAACACATTTTTCTTTCAAATTAAACAGATTTATTTTTGTTCGCTAACAATTATACAGCAAGTGTGGAATAGTTACCACAATATTTTTTTACCATATTCCAACTCCATCCTTTATTAATGGACAGCTCTTTCCCGATGACCCCCTAATCAAACACGCCGAAATGTCTCATCGTCGCGACCGTGATCAGGATAAACCAGCGAATCACTGTAAAAGCCCAAAAAATGAGTATCGCTGTGAACAGCAATTCCACCATCCGCTCGATCCTTGGAAAGCGTCCGTACCTGCGCCTCGGCCTGAATATCCATTCCGCTACCCCTCTTGGAATCTTCTTCATGGATACCTTCCGCTCCATCGCTAAACAGCCCCCTCTTAAACCATCATCATAACTCCCGCCAATGATGACATGTGCTGCGCGCAACGACTTGCGGGTCAACATCTTTTCATAAATATTACCATTCCATATGGAGAAAATCACCAGCAAAAATCACGGCGCGGCGTCTCTTTACAGGGATAACAGAACAGCCCGCTCATAAGGGATATTCCCTTGAGCGGGCTGCTCATGCTTGCACAATAGAATAGCTTATAACCTAAACCAACTGCTTGTTACTCCGCCTGATAGCGGTCGTATGCCGCCTGATACACTCGCATGTATTCCTCCAGGCCCATCTTGTTCAGCGTGTTCACATACTCGTCCCACTGGTCGAAGGATGCGGAGCCATTGACGAACTTCGCCTCCATCTCGGTAACATAATCCTGAATATCCTTGCCGATCGAGGACATGATATCCGTCTCTTCCAGCGTAAAGTTGAAGTTATACAGAATTTCCTTCACTGCATAAGGCTCCGCCTTCTCGGCTGCCGCCATCGCGCTCGGAAGCGTCTCGGAGCCCTTGAACCAGCTCTCCCGTACCAGGCCCGGATAGCTGCCGCCAAGCCATGTAAAGTACTTCGCCAGCGCCTGGTCCTGTGTCAAGCCGTCTGGATTTTCGGTAATTTCCTTTACATATTCAAGCTGACCGTCGGCGTTCTTCGTGTAGGTCTCGCCTTCTTTACCCATGAAGTAGAACTGCGCTCCCTCATCGCCATAGAAGTAATCCATCCAGCGAATCGTCGCCTCCGGATTCGGGTTCTTGTCCGTGATCGCAAATGCCCCTACGTGGACCATCGGCACCTTCACGTGGGAGTACAGCTGATCGCCGTGAGGTCCTTTGAGCGCGCCGAGACCGATATATTCCTTGCGTCCCATGACAGTTTCCGGATTCGGCACGACGGTAGCTCCGAGCAAGCCTTCCTGCCCTTTCGCGTTCAATGCGCCGCCCTCAATCGTGAAGATCTCTTTATCCAGCAGCCCTTCCTTATACAGCTTGTTCATGAACTCCAGCATTTCCTTGTATTTCGGCTCCGCCTTCGTAAACCGCAGCTTGCCTGTTTCCGGATCGACATCGACGAACTTATGGCCAAGCCCGCTCGTTCCGAGTCCCCAGGAGCCCTTCAAATGGTCGACGAGACCGGTGATGCCCGTTGCAGAGTATGGAATCTCGTCATGCTTGCCGTTACCGTTGAGGTCGGTTTCCTTAACCGCCTTCAGATAGGCGTAGAACTCCTCGGTAGTCTTCGGCTCCTCCATCCCGAGCTTATCCAGCCATTCCTGATTGATCCACAGCGGCGTTCCGATCAGCATCGAGAGCAGCTCCGGATCGTAGAAGGAGGGCAGGGAATAAATGTTGCCGTCCGGCATCGTCAAGCCCTTGCGGATATCCGGGTACTGCTCCATCAGCTTCTTGAAGTTCGGCGCATATTTATCGATCAGGTCATTCAGCGGAATGAAGACGCCTTGCTCGCCGTAGCGCGTCAGCTCAGCCGATCCTACCCGGGCGGAGTAGAACACGTCCGGATAATCCCCGCCGGCAAGCGCCAGATTCCGCTTCTCCGTCAGCGTCTCGAACGGGACAAGGTTGAACGTGATGTTCATATTGGTCATGTCCTTATACGTCTTCCATACGAGCGTATCCTCGAACTTGCTTCCGTTTGTCGGCGATTTGCCCGTGAAGAAGGTCAGGTTGAGCGGTTCATTTACGATCGGCATGCCGGTCTCGTTGAAATTGGACTTGGCCGTCTCCCCCTCCTTCGTTGCGCCATCCCCGCTTTTGCTCCCGCAGCCAGCCAGCAGCCCCGCTGCCAGCACCGCTGTCAATGTGAGCGAAACCCATTTTTTCACCATAATTGTCACTGCCTCCTATAGTCTCATCATTTGAATATGTCAGCCTTTAATGGCTCCAATCATGACTCCCTTGACAAAATACTTCTGCAAGAACGGATACAAGAGCAGCATCGGCAGATTGGTCACAATGACCGCCGCGTATTTGATTGCTTCCGCATCCATCAAGCTTCGGGCCAGCGAATCGTCGCTGATGTCGACCATTTCCTGCATCTGCCCTTGGACGAGAATTTCCCGCAGGAACAGCTGCAGCGGATAATTCGACCGGTCGGACAGATAGATCAGGGCCGTGAAGTAGGAATTCCAGTGGCCGACCGCATAGAACAGCACCATAACGGCCAGGATCGGGCCGGAGAGCGGAAGCACGATGCGAAACAGCACCCGCATGTTCGAGCAGCCGTCGATGAATGCCGCTTCCTGCATCTCCTTCGGAATGGAGTTTTGGAAGAACGTGCGCATAATGATGATGTTCCATACCGACACCGCGGACGGAATAATCATAGCCCAGATCGTATCGAGCATGCCAAGCTCTTTAACCAGCAGGTAGCTCGGAATCATGCCGCCGCTGAAGAACATGGTGAAAACGATGATGAGCATGAACCCGTTGCGTCCCTTAAAGTCCGCCCTCGACAACGGATACGCCGCCGCGATCGTCATCACGAGGTTCAGCGCCGTCCCCGTTACCGTATAGAGCACGGTGTTCAGAAATCCTTGAATGATCTCCTTGTTGGCGAACAGCCGCTCATATCCGACAAACGACAATTCCTTGGGCCACAGCCATACTTCTCCGCGCATCACCGTCTCCGGCGCGCTGATCGAAGCGATAAGCACAAAATATAACGGATACAATACAATAAGCGAAATTAATGATAATATAATGTAAATACAGATTCCGGCAATGCGTTCGCTCCGGCTTTGGGGCATAGCTGCTTCCTCCTTACCATAGGCTGGTCTCGCTGACTCTGCGGGCGATCCGGTTGACGGTAATCAGCATGATAAAGTTGACGACGGAGTTGAATAATCCGACTGCCGCCGAGTAACTGTACTGGGCGCCCAGGATCCCGCTTCGGTATACGTTCGTGGCAATGACGTCCGAGGCTTCCATGTTGAGCGAATTTTGCATCAAGAAGACCTTCTCGAAGCCGACGCCCAGAATCGATCCGATGTTCAGAATCAGCAGAATGATCATCGTCGGGGCGATCCCCGGCAGATTGATATGCCAGATACGCCGGAACCAGCCTGCACCGTCCACCTTGGCGGCCTCATGCAGCTGCGGGTCGATGCCCGCGAGCGCCGCCAAATAAATGATGGAGCTCCACCCCATGCTCTGCCAAACGCCGGACCACACATAGATGCTCTTAAACCAGGACGGCTCCGTCATAAAGGCTATCGGTTCCCCGCCAAAGGAGGTGATAATGAAGTTGACAAGACCGCTGACCGGAGACAGGAACATCATGATCATGCCGACGACCACGACCGTTGACAAGAAATGAGGTGCATAAGTTACCGTTTGAATGAACCGGCGAAACCGGCCCGACCGCGCTTCGTTGATCATCAAGGCAAGTATGATCGGAATCGGGAACCCGACAATCAGCTCATACAGCCCGATGCCAAGGGTATTTTTAATGATTCTCCAGAAGTAGAAGCTGTTGAAGAAGCGCTCGAAATGCTTGAAGCCAACCCAAGGACTTTCCAGAATGCCTTTATTGGCGATAAAATCCTTGAAGGCGATCTGTACCCCGTACATCGGCACGTAGTGAAACACGATGAAGTAGAGCAGAACCGGCAAAAATAATAGATACAGCTGCCAGTTTTTGCGCACCTGCTTCACCGTACCTCGCCAGACGCTGCTGCCACGTGTGCTGCCGGGTTTTGTTGAATGCGCTTCCATGTTACGAACCTGACGCTCTAAAATCGGACATCCCCTCACTTTCGTTTCTGAACCTTTCTCCTGCTTCTCGGTTCACATCTGCATCATATACGACCGATTGCCGGGATGGGTATTGACCATTTTTTCGATGTCTCGCCTTTCATTGGATTGCCGGGCTGCCGGGCGTTTTTCCTAAATTAAAGCTTAAAATCTAAAATAATGACTATTCCTTTTTTACGGTGGGTTAACACCACGCGGCACGATCCTTAATACTTGTCCTTTATACTGTGGGGAGGACCATAAACGCGAATACATACAAAAGGGGGATCGTTTATGAACTGGATCAAAAGCAAGAGCAGAAGCCTGTTCTTCAAAATTTTCCTCAGCTTTTTGGCCATCATCGTTTTGTTCGGCCTATTCTATGCCGTGATCTTCCATCTATTTAAATCCAGCCTTCAAAAAGAAATCATCGATACGAGCCAGCAGGCGGTTCACGACACGGCGGAACGGTTCTCCTACCAGTTCAGCCGGCTGCAGGTGCTGTTATTTGACATATATAATCATGCCGATTTAATCGGGTTCAATAATCAGCTCCGCCAGCAGACGGGCAACGAGGTCAATTATTTGAAGGCCCGTGATGTCATGCTCCAGATGCGGGGCGATATCTATAACCCGCTCTTCTTCCTGGAGGATACGCTGATCTATCTGAAGGAGCATGATTTTGTGCTCAGCAAATCCGGAAGCGGGAATGCTCCTTATATGCTCGACCGGTCTTATACTAGCAAGCAGTACCCCTACGCCTTCTGGAACAGCTACAAGAGCAGCGGGGAATCCTTCAGCCTGCTTCCGGCTGCCGTCTACCGTATCCATAATGATCTGTCCGAGAAAAAACTGATGCCATTCGTCTATCAGCAGCTGGACAGCCGTTACCAGATTATCGCGCTGATCGATATCGACAAGGCCGCCCAATCCTTCTTCGGGGAGCCAAGCGACCGCTCGCTTGCGATATTGAACGCGGACGGGGATGTGCTGTACACATGGGGAGACCTTCGCGCCAATGAGCTGCCGACGTTTGCCTCTGGGCAGCAAGCGGTGCTCAAGGACGGAACTTACTATTTTGCGGAAGCCGGAGACGACGGATTGACCTACATCTCGGCCGTCCCATACAGTCATGTGTCTGCTCAGCTGAGCAGGCTGACCGGGGCGCTGCTCCTCATCTTCTCGCTATCGCTCGGGGTAGCTCTGGCGGCCTCCTATTTCTTCAGCCGCAGATTGCACAAGCCGGTGAAGCAGATATTGACGACGGTGCTCAATCGCAAGACTCACGCGCCGCAGCCGTATCAAGGCAGCATCAATGAATACGATCTCATCAAGAGCCGCATCCAGGACCTGCTGCGGGAGAAGGAGGAGATCCGGGACCGCCTGAACAAGCAAAAATCGGTGCTGACCAGCTACTCCTATATCAGCCAGTTGAAAAGCATCAATACGGATATTAGCGAATGGGAGGATTTCCTGTCGGATGACGGCAGCTTTATCGTCGTGCTGTACCATATCCGGTTCCGCCTGAATCCGAGCGGCGAGCCGCCGCTGCAGACGGATCAAGCGGTCCGCCATATGCTGGAGCATATCCATCTGTTTACGGCGGAGCGCTACCCGGATTCGCATACGTTCCAGATCGAGAAGAACGAGATCATCTCGATCTTCAAGCGCGAGGAAGCCGGTCAGCTGGAAAAACTGCTGAAGGAAATGAAAGATATGCTGAACAACGAGACCGAGCTGTTCCTCGTTACCATCGCTGTGAGCTCGCAGGTTCACGATTCCTCCGGCTTCAATGAAGCCTACCGTCAGGTCAAGGCACTGACCGAGCAAGCTCCTCTTGTGGAGGAATCGCAGCTGGTGACGAAGCCGCGGACGCTTCCGACGACGGTCCATCTCAGCCCGTCCCAGGAGAAGGGATTGCTGGATGCCCTGCAGGAAGGCAGCGACAGCCGAGCGCTTCAGATCATTGAGCAGGCGCTTGTGGCATTGCAGCGCAAAGAGGCCGGCATTGCCCAGTTCCGTTTCTTCGCCGATGCCGCCGCCTCCAAAATTATCGGCTATACGGAAATGGCCCAGATCGACAGGGCTCAGCTTCAATCCTTGAGGCAGTGGGGATCGTGGCTGGCGGAATGCCACTGCCTGCGCGAATACCAAAACGTCTTCCGCCAGCTGATCGAAGCGTCCTGCGCCCTGATACGGAAGAAGAAGGATAGCGGCGAGGAACCGCTGATCGCCATGTTCCTGAGCATCATTCATAACCAATATGCGGAGGACCTGTCCCTCGACTACCTCTCCGCCAAGCTGAACCTGTCGAGCGCCTATCTCTCGGTGTACATCAAAGAGAAAACCGGCCTCAACTTCAGCGATCATCTGCTCGGGATCCGCATGGATAAAGCGAAGGAGCTGCTGACTCGTACCGACCTGACCGTTAATGAAATCAGCCAGCGCGTCGGCTACCTCAACATCACCTCCTTCAACCGGACCTTCAAGAAGGCGGTCGGCATGACGCCGGGGGCCTATCGCAGGCAGCAAGTCGTGCAGACCCATGCCAGCAGCGGATGATCGGATCGATGATCGACGGAATACAACAAAACAAACCTTCTCTTATGCAAGGCGGGGCTGAATGCCCTGCCGCCAAGAGAAGGTTTGTTTTTGTATATGCTCCGCCGCCCGGCATGGTGAAATCAGGCCGGGCGCTTTCTCGTGCCGTCGGTGCCGTGCCTCATGTTCGGTGCCTCGCGGTACTCGCCGATTCCGTGCCTCACCGGCCGGATTTGGAGGTTAATCCATCGCTTGATCGCCGGCTGCTACCGGCTTTGTCCCCCTTTTCTTCTCCGCCCGTTTCGCTCCGATGAACATCCGTTTGTTCCAGCGGGACAACACATCAAGGATCACGGCGTCAACGAGCCGATAGAACCCGTGTGCGATTGCCATGATGAACGCCAGCGTTACCGCGATCGTGATCAGAAGATTGATGCCGTAAGGCAGAACGGCGCTCAGCTGCAAGAACAGGAAGCATCCGAAGGTGCATAGGATCGTGAAATGAACGAGATAGAGCGAGAACGAGATTTTTCCCAAATATGCGCACCACTTGCTGCCCAGGAGGGCCTGCAGCCGGCTCGAATTCAGCACAGCCGTCAACACCAGCCCTGCCCCGATCACGTGATAGAAGACAAAGAAGTCAAAGTTGCTTGTCTTCCATAAGAGCACGGCATAAAGGGTGCCGGCTGGATGAATGTACGGATACGAGCCGAAGAACAGGCCGGCGACGAGCAGGACGGCATTGATCCAGGGGCGCCGGACCCGTGCTAGCCGGTCCTTTCCGCTGTGCTGAAGGTCACTCAGCAGCACGCCGATCACAAACGCGAGGTAATATGAATCGAGCAGCCAGCAGACAAGGGCGGCGTATAGGACAAAGCGGATACGGCGCTTGCCGCAAAGAAGCAAAAACGCAAAAATGAACAGCGAACCGAACAGCTCGTACGTCATCGTCCACAGCACCGGATTATACTGCGCGCCATAGGTGAAAAACGTATGGAACAGCCCCTCCTTCACCATCGTAAGCACGCTCGCATCCGCCGCAAACGGATCCGGCATCGACGAGCCGGTCAATCCCCTGACATCGTCGAACATGCCCCAGCCGGCGATCATGCAGGCATAGGCGATCACAACTGACGCAAAAGCAGGTCCCGCCAGCCGAAAATACCTTCTTATTGCCGCGGAATACAGAATCGTGCGGTCCCCGCTGCGAAAATAGCGCCAGCTCAGCACATAGCCGCTCAGCGCAAAGAAAAGGCACACCGAAAAATTGCCGTTAAACAGCAGGTTCAGCGGCGTTTCCGCCAGCACCTCCTCGAATGCGAAATGCCGGATCTCCTCCCGCCCTTCAATCACGGAAGGCATAAACACCTGAACGAAGTGGGCGATCACGACTACAAAGGCCGCAAGCCCCCGCAAGCCATCCAAATACACGATTTTTTTCATGGTCTTTAGCTCCCTTTGAAACCCGGCTTACACGAAACCGGCGACTTATGGTTCCAAAGGGGAGGAAGAAGGGCGCTGCAAATTTCTTAGAGATCGTCGGGGGGAAGAAAACAGCCTTGACGAATTATGTTTTGAAAGCGTTTTCCTAAAAATCAGGGATATGATCAGGGAGGGAATGGCAATGGGTATTTATTGGAGCCTGGTTGATCTTGAGAAGCTAACGGGATCAGGTGTCGTTTATTTTAACTCAAAGATGGAGATGTTGGAAGGACTTCCTTGCAAAATGTATCGATTGATCCATCAGCAGAGCTTGTGGACGCACTGCCATGACTATTTTCAAATATGGTACGTGGCCAAAGGCGCGTTGTCGCACACCGTTAACAACCGGACGTATCAGCTGACCAAGGGCGACATCTTCGTCATCCCGCCGTTCACGCTGCACAGCGTCACGATCCCCAAGGACGGGGATTATGAAATCTACGGCTGCGAGTTCATGCCGTCGTTTGTGAATGAGCGGTTCGAGGAGTTTCCGGAGGAGGAGGTCTTCTTCGATATGGCCTTTCTGGGATCGTTTCTCCGCGAGGATACAGATGCCCAGGCCCGGATTTCACTGGACGGCGGAACCGAAACCGCGGTGCGTAACGTGATGAAGGAGATGCTGATGGAATATGAGCGGCGCGCCCCCTTCTTTCAATTGACGCTCAAGGCCCAGCTGCTCGTACTGCTCTCCATTCTGGTTCGGCAGGTCAACGGTGAGCTCGTCCGGGAAGGATTCGAGAAATCCGAGAAGTACCGGGAGATCATGACCAAGGTGGTGGATTACATTCACCGCCACTACCAGGAGGATTTGAAGCTTCACGCGCTGTGCGATCTCTCGAACCTGTCCAGGTCCACCTTCTGCCAAGTATTCAAGGATTGGACAGGCAAAACGTTCAACCGCTATTTGACCGACCTCCGGATTCTCCAGGCTATGGTCATGCTCAAGCAGGCCGACCTGTCCGTCACGGACGTATGCTATTCCACCGGATTCAACGAGCTCTCCTACTTCTGCCGGATCTTTAAAAAATACACCGGCATCTCCCCGACGGAGTTCCGCAAACAGGCGATCAAGTAGCTTGGCAAATCATACGATAATCCTATTTTTACGCACGATAGTGAAATGAAATGGCGAAATGAAATGCTACGATATCCTACAAATAACGGGATCAGGGCCGGTTATTGGAGCACCAGGATTTGTTGATGGGTTGGGAGGGAAATGATCTATTTTTTAAGCAGACAATCTTTAAACGGACTTCGAAAAAAGGGGAGGAAGAAGGATGAAGAAGAAAACATGGTTTGGTTTATGGTATTTGCTGTTATCGATCATGATCGCCGGTTGCTCGGGAGGAAGCGGGGGCACCGCAGAGCCCGGCAAGACAAGCGGCGAAGAACCGGACCAGCCTGCTGCCGCGGATGCCGTGGAGCTGAGCTTCTGGTACGGCTGGACCGGTCCGGAAGCCGAAGCGCTGGAGAAGCTCATCGCCAAATGGAACGAGGCCCATCCGGAAATCCAGGTCAAGGGCCTTTCGCAGAGCGACTACCAGAAGCAGCTAACCGCCATTACGGGGGGCAATCCGCCGGACGTCGCCTCCCAATTCGGACAGAACGTCGTCCCATGGGGCCTGCGCGGAGCGATGATGCCGCTGGACGATTATATCGCCAAGGACGGGGTCGATCTAGACGACTTCGTGCCGGCGGCGCTGAGCACGTCGCAGCATGAAGGCGCCACCTATGCGATTCCGACGGCCATGCATGTGTCCATGCTGTTCTACAACAAGGATATCCTGAAGGAAGCCGGTTATGACGGTCCCCCGGAAACGCTCGGCGAGCTGAAGGAATACATTAAGGCGCTCAGTATCGTCGAAGACGGCGGCCGACTGTCGCGGCTCGGCTTGTGGCCGGGAATGGACGCCTACACGTTCTCCTATGCCTACGGCGGCTCGTTCTATGACGAAGCGGCCAAGCAGGTCACGCCTGACCATGAAGGCATTCAATCGGCCATCAAGCTGTCGAAGGAGATCTGGGACCAATACGGCTCGGATAACCTGGACCGGTTTTCATCGGGACTCGGACAATACATGTCGGCGCAGAATCCGTTCTTCTCGGGCAAGTACGCCATGACGGTCGACGGCGAATGGCTGCCGACCTTCATCAAGCAGTTCGCACCCGATCTGAATTACGGCATTGCTCCGATTCCATATGACGAGAATCATCCCGAGCGCAAAAATCCGGGCAATGTCACGACCAGCGTATTCTACATTCCGAAAGGGGCGAAGCATCCGGACGCCTCATGGGCCTTCATCAAGTGGATGACGGAGCCGGAGCAAATGGCCGAGTTCACGGCGGCCATCGGCAACCTGCCGACCCGGACCTCGGCGTTCGCGAGCCCGCTCTACGAGAATGTGCCCGGCTTTAAGGAATTTCTCGATTACTCGGCAAGCGAGAATCTGAAATCCTTCCCGGCCACTTCCTTCACGAACGAGTACATGACGGAATTCAGCGCCCAAGTGGACGCGATTCTCCGCGGCACGGTCAGCATCGAGGATGGGCTTGCGAACGTGAAGGAAAAAATCCAACCGCTCGTCAAATAATCCCAAGCACGGATCACGACTTCGAAATGAAAGGAGTACGCGAAGATGAATGCCTCCGCACCCGTACATTCACCAAGACCTAAAGCCCGCTGGTCGAGGAAGGAACGCCGGTACTTTTGGCTCGGCCTGGCATTCGCCTCGCCTTGGATCGTCGGCTTTCTGGCTTTTACCGTGTACCCGTTCTTCGGTTCGCTCTATTTGAGCCTGACGGAATACGATCTGTTCAGCACGCCAAGGTGGGTGGGACTGCAAAATTACGAGCATATCCTGCAGGATGACCGCTTCTACACCTCGCTCGGGAACACGTTCTTTATGGCTTTCGTATCTGTACCGATTACGCTGGTGGCATCGCTGCTGATCGCCGTCGTCTTGAACTTCAAGGCAAGGGGGATCAATTATTACCGGACGATCTTCTACCTTCCCTCCGTCATTCCGATCGTCGCCAGCGCCTTGCTGTGGACCTGGATGCTTAACCCGGATTTCGGCTTGGTCAATATGGCGCTGCGGGCTCTCGGCCTGCCCGATCCTGCCTGGCTGCTGGATCCGCGCTATACGAAGCCTTCGCTGATTCTGATGAGTCTGTGGGGCTCAGGGGCCGGAGCCTTGATCTTCCTGGCCGCCCTGCAGGGCGTTCCGAAGCAGTACTATGAAGCTGCGCAGGTGGATGGGGCGGGCGCATGGCATCGTTTCTGGAAGATTACGCTCCCTGCCCTGTCGCCGATCATTCTGTTCCAGCTCATCATGGGACTCATCGGTGCATTCCAGATCTTTACCGAATCGTATATTCTGGCTGGCGGCAAAGCGGATGGCGGCTCCTTGGGCGGACCGGAACAGTCGCTTCTGTTCTATGCCGTCAATCTGTACCAGGAAGCCTTTGTTTTTCTGAAGATGGGCTACGCATCGGCCCTAGCCTGGATTCTGTTTATCATCGTGCTGCTGATGACGCTGCTGCTGCTCAAAACGTCGGGCCGTTGGGTCTATTATGGAGGTGAGTAACGTGGCCGCCAGGTTAAAAGCCGTATTGCCGTACGCCTTGCTTATCCTGCTATCAAACGTATTTCTGTTCCCGTTCCTATGGCTCGTCATGACCTCGCTCAAGACGCCGGAGGAGATTCTGAAGTTTCCGCCGACGATCTTCCCAGAGAAGGTCCAATGGTCGAACTACCAAGCGGCGGTCGAGGCGATCCCCTTCACGAAATATATGATGAACACGTTCCTGATCTGCATCTTGAACATAATCGGGCAGCTGTTGTCCGCACCGCTCGTAGCCTACTCGATCTCGCGGATCCCGTGGAAAGGAAGAAAGATCATCTTCACCATCGTGGTGGCAACCATGATTTTGCCGGCTCAGGTCCAGATGATCCCGCAGTATATCATCTTTACGAACCTGGGCTGGGTCAATACCATCGTACCGCTGACGATCGGCGCTTTCTTCGGAGCTCCCTTCTTCATCTTTCTGCTGCGCCAGTTTCTGCTCGGCGTGCCGATGGAGCTGTCGGAGGCGGCCAAGATCGACGGCGCCTCGGAGCTGCGGATATACGCCCGGATTATCCTGCCGATCCTGAAGCCGGCTCTAGCCACCGTCGCTTTGTTTTCCTTCGTGTGGTCCTACGTCGATTTCATGGGGCCGCTGATCTATCTGAACGATTCGGCCAAGTGGACGATCACCGTCGGCCTGCAGAGCTTCCAGCAGGATCACGGGGCCCAGTGGGAAAAGCTGATGGCGGCTTCCACCATCATGGCGGTTCCGATGATTCTGATCTATTTCTTCGGCCAGAAGTACTTCATGAAATCCGGATCCGCCTTAACCGGGTTTAAATAATCTTCGGGAACGCCGTTTCCGGCACAGAAAAGCTCCTTCGCGTCATGGCAGACGCTTAGGAGCTTTTCCCGTTAATAGTTAGTCCAGCATCAGGTTAATACGGCGTATTCCCCGATTGTGTCGTGTTCCCGGAAGCAAAGCCTTTAAACAATGCCGGCACGTTCTCCCACTATTTAATCGCAATATAGATCTCGACGACGGGATGGGCAGGATCAGCCGCCTGGAAACGATAATGTTCAAAGTCTCCCGAATAGGCTCGTACTTCCTCGGCATCCTGGAAATAACTCCAGATTTCCTGCCAGGCCTGCGGCACCGTTTCCTGGAACGGACCCGGCTTCGCCGGGAATACCAAATATCTGGATTCCGGTATAAAGACGCTGCGCTCTACAATAGTCCCTTCCTCTTCGCGCTTAGCGCCGCCTGGGCTCCCTGCACGATACAAGTTCTCTACACTCTCAGTGCTCTCTATGCTCCCTATGCTCTCTGCGTTCTGGCTTTCCGTACGCCTAACGTGCTCAACCTCTTCTCTGTCTGGCCCATCTCCGAAGGTTCCTTCCGTTTCATGGCCAATGACGAGTGTATACGCACCTGAAGCGTCGCTTTCATAATCGGTATATACCGCATAGACGGCTTGATCACCGGCGGCAGCCCCCTGAATCCCGCTCCGGAAATAGTGCTCCCATAACCGGGGGATCACGCCGTCTGCCCCTGCCTCCGCTTCGTTTGTCGTCCGTGCACCCACGCCCCGTACGGACATAGCCGGTCTGGATTCGATCCGCGGCTTCTTCTGGCGGCCGATGTTTGTGTTCATGATGACGCCCTCCTTTAAGAATTGAATCTATGGTCTATTCTAAAGGGGGAACTTGGACAGCTGCCTGTCCAAGTTGCTGTAGCGCTTCAACATATTTTCCGCCCTTCTCCTGACTTCCTGTGCAGCTTCCTCGGGATGCTCGACAATAACCTGGTCGCCAAAGCTGAGAACCATGCCGTAAAACCATTCGTCCACCTTATGAATTAACCGCACGCGGAAGGAGCCGTCCTCCAAGAGCTCCATTTGCTCTGCCGGGAACACGTCCGCTGCCCGCCGGCGAGCCTTCGGCCCAAACCATAATACAACCTCCTGCTCCGGCGCGTCCGACCAGGCATCCTCCCAATCCATCCGTTCCATCAAGGGCATCGGCCTCGGCTCGAAATTGCGGTTCGTTAGCGTTACATCCTGCATCCGCGACAACCGGAATACCCGGGCATCCTCACGCTCCAAGCAGTAGGCTTGCACATACCATACATTCCCCTTCAGAATGAGGGACATCGGCTCCATCGTTCGGCACTCGGCTGTGCCGGATGAATCGATGTAACGCATCGATACGACCCGTTTTTCCTGGATCGCCTTTTTCAGAAGGCTGACTGTTGCTTTCAGCCCTTCCCGCTGCCCCCAAGGCTGAAAATCCATAACGACAGGGGGCCTGCTCCGATCACTTCCCGGTCCGATTTTCACGTCGCCATGTTCATATGCATACCCTTTCCCGTAGCCCTGCTTCACCTTGTGAAGCAGCGCCTTCACTTTCTCAAGCAGCATATCCAGCTCGCGGTCATCCAGCGCACGGCTCATTCCTTTAACGGCGGTCACGAGGGATCCCATCTCCTCTGCCGTCAACCAATACCGGTCAATGGTATACTGCTCCATCATCTCAAATCCGCCGGCGATGCCCTGATGGGCAACGATCGGCAGCCCTGCCCGGCATAGTGCATCCATATCGCGGTATATCGTTTTCGCGGATACTTCAAAGCGTTCGGCCAGCTCGCTGGCGCTCCATCTTCCCCGATTCAAGAGCAGCACGGTTATCGCTAATAGACGATCGATTTTCATTAATTCATGTCCTTCCTTGTCCGATTCCTTCCATTATACAAAAAAACGTTCAAGCCGCTGTCTAATCTTAATTCGAGCTTAACGGAACTGCGGTCTGTTAATGCAATCGTTAAGTCAGGTTCACAAGCCATTCAAGTCGGGATGCTATAATAACAACCATGAACCATTACAAGAAGTACGGTCATAAACGGGATTAAGGCGCAGGATGAAACGGATGACTCCCCACAAGCGTAAAAACATACATAGAAGCTCATGTTAGAACTGCCTGATCCCGAAACATCGAGGAGGAACCAACAATGGATCATCGAATGGACACCATGCGCCGGTGTCACCCCGACTCTGTCACCATTTCACGCCTGACGGGCTTTATTATGGATGGGGTCATTTTATTAGCGGCTGTCGCATATCTGGTTATGGCGGGCATCTTCGGCTGGACCCAGCTGCCTGGCTGGATTGCTATTGGGTTGTTGGCGGCAGGAGCCTGGTTTACCTGGTCGGTGCCGGCCTTCACCTATAAGCAGTTTGGCTTCCGGGTCAGTGAAGAGGAGCTGGAGCTTAGATCCGGCTGGATTTGGCTGAGCGATACGCTCGTCCCGATGACCCGCGTGCAGCACGTTGAATTGGAACGGGGCCCCCTGCTCCGCAAATACGGACTTGCCAAAGTCAAGGTGGTTACCGCCGCAACGACGCACGTCATCCAGGCGCTCGAACTGGAAGAGGCGGAGGCTTTGAAGAAGCAGATCGGCGATCTGGCCAAAGTGGTGGATCATGATGAATGAAGCTAGCAGGCTCCACCGCCTTTATATTCTGTTTCCGCTTGTGAACAGCGTCAAATCGCTTGTTCCCCTCGCTGCCTTTGTATCGATCAAGTTTTTTAACGGAAAATCCCTTAACGATGTCCCATGGTACTGGTTATCTGCCGGCATTGTCATCCTTGCAGCCCTTCTGCTCCTGTATGGATACTTGCGCTGGAAACGGTTTGCCTATACGTTGGAAGAAGACAAAATTCTGATCCAGCGCGGCGTGTTATTCCGGGAGGAGCTGTCCATTTATGCCGGACGAATTCATACGATGAATACCGAGCAGCCGCTGCTGCAGCGGCTGCTCGGGCTGACGCAGATCCGCATCGAGACGCCTGGCAAATCGGAGGATGGCGGTGTGCTCCCCGCCGTAACGGACCACGAAGCGGAACGGCTCCAGCTTTGGCTCCGGGACCGGACACGGGCCTTGCAGCCGGATCGGCCTGCAGCGCAAACGCACGATGCGGCAGCCTATGCGGACGGCGGCATCGTCAATGCAGATGGTGCGGAGCCGATGATCGAAGGCACTTCCCCACATGAACGCATGGTGTCATGGGAACGGGATACGGCTGAAGCATCCGGAAATACGCAGGGGGCAGGCAGCGACGGCGGCTACCCTAACGACCGCGGTAACGTTGCCCCGCCTGCATCGGTCTCTCCGGAAGAACGGAGCATTTTGCTTCAGCTGCCGTCTCGCCGCCTGCTTACGGCTGCCCTGTCTTCCCCGAACTTGTCCCTGGCTTTGGCCTTCGTCGGCGGTATCCTATCGTTTGCGGATGACCTGCTTCCGGATCAAATATACCAAAGCCTGTTTCAATCGGCAGGGCGGATTCTCCCGGGACACTGGGCAGGCATTGCCATACTTGCCGTCGTGCTGGCCTGGCTGCTGTCCGTCATTCTGTATATGATTAAATACGCTGGGTTTACCGTTGAAAGGATCGGCAAGCAAATCTCCGTAAGCTACGGTCTGCTCGAGAAAAAGAGGCTGCTGTTTTCCCCCGAACGGGTGCTGGCTGCCACGGTAAAAGAAGGCATCTTCCGCCGCTGGTTCGGTTATGCCGAAGTGAAGGTGCACGTGCTTACGTCCGAATCGGAGAAGCATTTCATGCTTCACCCGCTGATAAAAACCGCGGACATTCCGGAGCTGCTCGCGCGGGTCACGCCCCAGCTGGACGTTCAGGCCATTACGGCTTCGCCGCCGCCCCATGCGAAATGGATGTATCTTCGGTGGAAGCTGGCCTTTGCCGCTGCGGTCAGCATCGGATGCATCTGGTACTTCGGCTGGCTCGGCATGCTCTCGTTGCTCCTGTTCCCGTTTGCCATAGGGTGGGGATTGGCGGCCCACCGCGATTCCGGCCTGAACATTACCGGCAAGCAGCTTACGATTCGCAGCAGGTTCCTGGCCCTTTCCACGAAATATATCCGGCGGCCGCAGATCATTGCGATCGAGGTTACCGGCACACGAAGACAGCGAAGACGGGGGCTGCTGTCCCTTCAAGTGAAGATGATATTAAGCGACATTAACGAGAGCCTGGTCGGGATGGACGAACGGGAGATCATGGCCGTCTGGGCTTGGTTCCAAAACAAAAAAGGAGAGAGATCAGCTTCGTGACAAAGCTGATCTCTCTCTTTTCATTCAGGCACTTCTTTTCTCAGTTACTCAGGTCGCTCCATGCTTTTAGGTACCGTGCTTCCCGGTTACTTCGATTTTCCGGGCGGCTTGCCGGTTCCCCCGGCTTTCACCGTTAGGACGGCGGTCGCCGCGCTTTCGTTATGAAGACGGTCAATGGCAGTCACCACATACGTATAGGTCTGATGCTTGATCACCGTGTCGTCCGAGAAATGCTGCGTCCCGTTACCGGTTCTTCTGAACGTGCCCAGCAGGTTTGCCGGATCGTCTATGCTGCCGGCATTGCCCCCGTCGAACCGGTAGATCGCATAGTAGGTCTCGTCCCCGGCTGGCTCCCAGCTCAGGTTTACGCCATGAGCCTTATTGGCCTTAAGCTTCCGCGGCGCGGACGGAGCCTCCATATCGAGCCACGGCATGGCCGGCACCAGTGCCGGATACCGGTACAGATCTGTCTTCAACCGGTCCGTAAAGCCAAGCGCATTCTCGGCGAACCACTTCGAGCTGAAGTACATGCTGCCGCGGACTTCCTCGAAGCCGCGGTTATACTTCACCTGATTCGGCATTTCCTCCGGATTGGACCACTCGGCCGTTGTCCCGATTTTATATACGGCTTGCCCGCTATACAGATGCACGTTATGACCGGCGACCACATCGCTCCACCATTCGATCAGCTTGTCGTAGGCGGCAGCCGAGTAGCCGATATTCCAGTAGATTTGCGGCGTGATATAGTCGATCCATTCCTCTTCAACCCATTTTTTCGAATCGGCGTAAATGGCATTGTAGCTTTCCAGTCCATTCGTTTCCGACCCGCTTGGATCACTGGACTTGTTCTTCCAAATGCCGAACGGACTGATGCCGAACTTCACATAGCTCTTCTCCTGTTTAATCGCATGGCTGATCTTCTGAACGAATTGGTTCACATTGTTTCTTCTCCAGTCCGCCTTGTTCGTGAAGGACCCTTTATACTGGGCATACGTATCCTCGTCCGGGAAATCAACGCCCGTAACGGGATACGGATAGAAATAGTCGTCAAAATGCACGGCATCGATATCGTAGTTTCTTACTACCTCCATAATGCCGTCCAGAATAAACTGCTGGGCCTCCGGTATGCCCGGATTGAAGTACAGCTTGCCCCCGTAAGCCTCCACCCACTCCGGATGCTGCCTAGCGGGATGATCCGCTACAAGCTTGTTGATATCTCCCTGAAGGCTGATCCGATACGGGTTAAACCAGGCATGGAACTCCATGTTGCGTTTATGCACTTCCTCCAGCAGGAAAGCGAGCGGATCGTAGCCCGGGTCTTTGCCTTGGACGCCGGTCAGCCACTCGGACCATGGACCGTACTCGGACGGATAGAAGGCATCCGCCGTCGGCTTGATCTGCATGATGACCGCGTTCATCCCGGCGGCCTCCAGCTCGTCAAGCAGCCGGATGAACTGCTGCTTCTGCTGCTCGGGATCGGTAACTCCTTTGGCCGGCCAATCGATATTGTCCACCGTGGCGATCCAGGCGGCTCTCATCTCGGCTTTCGGATGCTCAGCCTGCTTGTTCACGATGATATAGAGCGAGCTGGTCTTCCCCTCATAAGTCGCCGTAATGCGTGATGAACCGATGCTCAAGCCTTTAACAACTCCCTTCTCATCGACGGATGCCACTGCCGGATTGCTGCTGGTAAACGCAACGCCTTCCGTAATCGTTACCGGCTCCTCCATCCACGAATAGGTCGCCGAGACAGACGTTTCGAACGAATCCCCAACCGTAACCGAGGTTAATCCTTGCAGTGCAATGCTCTGCAGCACGGGCACCGGATCGGTGACCGTAATCGCGTGCTGGGCGGCTGCTCCTTTATAAGAAACGGTAATCACCGCAGTGCCTTTCCCGACAGCCTGCAGGCTTCCGCTGCTATCCACGGTGACGACGTCCGGACGGTCACTGGCATAAGCAACCCCCTCCGCCAGCAGAACCGGCTCCATGGCCGTACCGTAAACGGAATAAACCACGCTTGTTCTCAAGGCGCCGGTAACCGAGGTTTCCAGATGAACCGGACCGGATACAAGCAATTGGCCAGGGGAAGGCGCATCTGCCATGACATGCAGCTCCAGCTGAGCCTTCGGCGCGTCGGCGTATTCCGCCGTAATTGTAACCACGCCCGGTGAAAGCGCTTCAATCGTGTCGTATGTAGCTCCTGTAACCGTAGCGATCGTCTCGTCGCTGCTCGTCAGCTTCACGCCTGAGGTTAATGGCACCGGTTCGGACTCGCCGGCATACGTCGCATAGATCTGAGGCTTGATGGCTTCCCCGACGCCCATCGGCGTCAATCCGCCGATATCGAGCCCGTAGATCTGGGAATCGGTGTAGAATGCGGTCAATCGGTCGAAGTACACCGTGCCGCTGTTTTTATTTGTATCTTTTAACTCGGTGATATAAATTTGATTGATTTTGAGAGGAGCCTTGATGGTGGATGGAACGGAAAACTTGACGTATTTCCAGCCTTTCCAGCTGAATCCCGAGGTGGTGGTTAAATCAACAGCATATTTGCCGCCTGCCGCATCCTGCAGCTGCGCCCGAAGCCAGTGATTCCCGCCGTCCCCGTATACCCATAAGCCGAGCGCTTTCGGATTGCCCGGAACGCTTCTGCCCGCCGAGCCGTCGAGGTCTTTAAAATTGAGATACGCTGCCGACGTGCCCGACTCGCTGCCGACAAAATCATAGCTCAAACTCGCAGCATGATACCCGTAATATACCGGATCGGGATGGCTGATCATCCCCAGTTGGGCTTTCCCCCTGACGGCGGAGGCAGTTATGTTTCCGGCAGTTTCAAACTCCTCGACTACAAACGATTTCGGAACATCGTCTGCGTAAGCGGCTCCCGAACTGCCCCACACGGATACCGAACTGATCATGACAGCCAGTGCCAAAGCCAAAGACATAAAGGATTTGCTTCGTTGAACGCTCCTTGAGGTGATCATATTCACTAATTCACTCCTTGCCACTAAACTCGTGGAATATTGGTAATGACAACCTTCCGATTACATCGAGAGCTGCCGCCCACCTCCTGCGCGTGATATGGAAAACCGAAGGGAAATAAAACCAACGATTATCCTGCCTCTATCATATTGAAATTTTGTTTCAAAATTCAATAGTTTTTATAAAATAAAATTTTAGACAACCAGCAGGAATTTGGAAGCGTGATGGCGTAGACGTCGTAGTCGCTCGCAGGGAACGTTGTAAATCATGTGTAACGCTCTTAAAATAAGGCTATGTTAAGGCATGGTGTACGCTATTTGGCAAATTGACTAAGAAGTGAATTTTGAGGTGAGAGATTGAGACTAGATACTGACCGTATTTATATTCGTCGATTGGAATGGAATGACCTGAATTCGTTACTCGATTTACGAATTCGAAACAGGGAATTCTTTAAACCATTTGAACCATCCACTCCCGCTTCTCACTACACGGTAGAGGGGCAGCGAAGCATTTTGGAGAAAGTACAACAGAATTGGCGTAACGGTTCTGGGTACGGGTTTGGGATATTCTTGAAAAACAATAATAGTCTCATTGGACGAGTCAATTTAAGCAATGTAGTCCGTGGGGCGTGGGAAAGCTGCACCCTGGGCTATTTCTTGGATGAGCAATATAACGGACAAGGATTTACCACGGAAGCTGTTCGCTTGGCGCTACAATTCGCTTTTGGGCCTGGAGGGTTACATAGGGTACAAGCTGGGGCCATGCCTCGAAACAAGGCCTCTATCCGTGTTTTAGAGAAAGCCGGATTTCGATATGACGGTTTTTCGGAATACTATCTTAAAATAAATGGTGTTTGGGAACATCATAATCTATACAGCATCACACAAGAATACTGGGACATATAAGGGGAGGCAATAGTCGATGCCGCAGTGTCAATCTATCCATGCCAGCACAGCAAGAGGAGTTTGTCCCCTTGTTATCCCCTTTTAAAACTTATGTAAATAATTACATTACTGAGCCACTGAGGGACTCAATGGCTAAAAAAAGCAGCGCGGGCTGCTCCGCACTGCTTTTTTTACTGCTATCCATCGGCCAATTGAATGCCTTGTCCCTTCCGCTCCATCTAAGCTGATCTGGCTCAGCCTTCCGAAGGGTACTTCAAGCCCCATTGGCCCCGGATTTGATCCAGCAGCTTCATAATCGCAACCGATTCATTCAGGGGGATGACATCGCTCTCAAGCCGCCCTTCGGCCAGGCAACGGCCCACTTCATAAGCCTCGAAAGCATATCCGATCTCCTTGCGGTCATCGTTAAAATGCACGGTGTCTTCACCGTCGACGTGAAGCGTTGCCGATTTGGCATTCAAGAAGGAAGGAATATGAATATGTCCATTCGTGCCGTAGATGTAGGCTTCATTGTTCAGGCCCAGCCGGATGGCCCCGTTTAACGAGGCGGTTTTGCCGGAATCATAGGACAAGATCACCGAGAACTGCTCGTCTACGCCCGTCTCCCCGATATGTGCCGTGCTCCATATTCCATCAGGCTCGGCTCCGAAAATCATGGATGCGAAGGATACCGGATAAATGCCTGCGTCCAGGAGCGCACCCCCGCCAAGCTGAAGATTGAGAAGTCGTCCTTCGGGGTTCCAGCCGCTCCGAAATCCGAAATCGGCTTTCAGCAGACGGACTTCGCCGATCCGTCCTTCCTTCAGCCACTCGCGAACCTTCACGATCGGCGGCAGGAACCGCGTCCACATCGCTTCCATGAGGAACAGCTTGCGTTCGCGCGCCGCGGCAACCAGATCCTCCAGCTCGCGGCTGTTGATGGTGAACGGCTTTTCGCATAATACGGCTTTGCCCGCATCAAGGCATAAACGGACGTTCTCATGATGAAGCGGATGCGGGGTGGCTATGTAGATAACATCGATGTCTGGGTCCTGAACAAGCTCCTCGTAGCTTCCGTATGACCGCGGAATATCATATTTGGAAGCAAATTCGGCGGCGCTTCCCGCCGTACGCGACCCGACCGCCAGCGCCTCTCCGTTGCTGACAAGCGCCAGGTCGGAGGCAAATTGCTGGGCGATCCAGCCGGTCCCCATAATCCCCCATTTGATCTTCGATTCCTGCATCTTAACTCCTCCTCATGTTTGCTGTGGTCAAAAAAATGATCCCTTTCCAGCTTGCATACTCAAAGTAAGTTTCTTGAGCTGCCCTTCTTCGCCTTGAATTTCATTATAAAGGAGTTTGGCGTATGAAAATAACTAAAATTTTCCGGCATCTTGATTTCGAAAGCCTGACGCGCCCTCGGGAGGCTTTGTTTACGGAGTTATATGATGTTCGCCGGCTACGGTTCGTTTCGCGGCGACAGTGCTGCGTCCTCCGCGCCAAGGTCACGGATCACCGGACCTTACAGGAGGTACGGTACACATCATACAAAAGGAACGCCCTCCCATCCTTGCATCGTTGCAGGTCGGGAGGGCGGAACATCAGAGATTATTGCAGCTTATTCAACAAATTGAACATAACCTGCGCGCTTTCCGCGCGAGTCGCGTATCCTTCCGGTTCGAAGCGGCTTGGCGTATGCCCCTTGACGAAGCCGAGAGCATATGCCGAATTGACCGCCTCCTGCACCCAGTCCGGAGCTCCGGCGATATCCGCAAATCCGCTGCGGGTCACGTCCGCCCCATTCGGCTGCTTCATCGCGTAACCGTAGGCACGAACAAGCATGGCCGCCATTTCCTGCCGCTTGATCGGCGCTTCGGGAGCAAAGCGGTCGCCACTCAACCCATAGACGATGCCTGCATCGGCTGCGGCAGCAACCGTGTCTGCATACCACTCGCCGGAGGCGACGTCGCTATACGGCACCGGCCCCTCAGCCTGGATGCCCAGGATCCGGACCAGCATCGCCGCGAATTCAGCCCGGGTTACCTTCTGGGCCGGGGCGAAGCGTTCCGCGGAAACGCCCTTGACCAGCTGTTTGGCCGCTAAGTCTCCAATCGCTTCCTCGGCCCAGAACGTGGACGGCACATCGGCAAACGTCTTCTCGTATTGCAGGAGCCCATATGCGCTGAAGTGCTGGATCGGTGCCGACATGCGGCCGTCCTTCAAGATCCCCGGAATATACTCCAGTTCTCCAGAGTCGGATACATAGTAGATGGAGACTCTGCTTCCACCGGTGCCTGATGGCAGCGGCAGCTCTAGAGTAATGGCCTTGCCGAATTCCTTCAAGCTGTTGGCCGCACCGCTGGCGGACACCCATTCCAGGCCGAGCTCGTACAAAGCTCCTATCCGTTTCAGCTGCGCCCCTTCTTTACGCGCAGCATCGGCAATCCGACGATTAGCAGCCGACTCCTCCAGCTTCACGCTGCTGAGCTTGATAGAGCCCTTGTCCGGTTCATCCCCTTGTTCAAGCCTGCGCAGCTGAGCTAGAACTTCGCCCGGGATCGTGATTGTCATATGATCAGCCACAATCCGGATCGACCCCTCCTTGACCAGCTCAGCCGCGTTGCCCGGCAGGATCAGCTCCTCGAATTCGCCGTTCACCGTCAACACAGCCTTCCCATTTGCCAGTTTGTCGGCCAATTCCTCAGCCGTTACGGTAATCCTGCCCGGAGGCTGCGTAACCGGCGGTTTTGGCGGTATCACCGGCGGCTTTACCGGTGGGAACACCGGAGGCTTACCCGGAGGGTCCACCGGAGGCGAAGGATCCGGATTCGGATTTCCGCCGGTCCGGATGACCTTCAAGCCGTACTCCGACTTGAAGCCTCCGTAGGTTGCCGAAATCACCGTGCTTCCTTCAGCCAGCGCCCGGACGGTCCCGCGCTCATCGATGGTGGCCACTTCCGGCTTGCTGCTCTCATACGTCACGCCCTCAATGACAGGGATTCGGCTGCCGTCCGAATATACGGCCTCCGTCACGGTCTGGTCGGTGTCGCCCACCTTCAGCACCGGCTTACCTTTGAAACGGATGGATTCGAGGGAGATATCCGATTCCTTACCGACCATAATCCGCACATCCGCAAAGACTTCCGGCGATACGGTGCTTGTCGCCCGAACGATGGCCTCGCCAAGCTCGTTGGCGGTCACGATGCCGTCGGCCGACACGCTGACGGCTTGCTGCGGCTCGGCACTGTACACTGACCACGTAACCGAAGCTTCCGCGCCGTCCGGCTTCACTTCCGCTGTCAGCTGGCGGCTGTCGCCAACGGCAAGCTTGAGCTGCTTCGGCGATACGACGATGCTCTCCGGCTTCGGCTTCGGTGTTCCGGATTTGGTGAGCGTAAATTCATCGACGAGGCGGCCGCCGACCGTTTTCGTAACAAACCGCAATTCATCTCCATTCACTTCCACGGAGGCGTACATCTGGGTTTTCTCTTCATCCACAACCTGGTGCCAGCCCCGTTCGGTATGGGAATAAAACTTCGGCCCGGTCGAGCCGGCCACAACGTATGTCGTTCCGCTGCCGTCCGGAGCAATCGCAAGATTCTTCATCGGATAGGAGCGGACATAGATGTGGTCATGACCGTTCAATACAAGATCCACTTCATACTTCTCCAGAACCGGCGCCCATTGATTGCGCACCTCAGCGGAATCATAAATGCTTCCGTAAGGGCCGCGGTGGAAGATCGCGATCGTCCACTCCTTCTTGTTGCCCGCAAGGTCCTGCTCAAGCCATTTCTTCTGCTCCTCCAGCTCATATTCACTATTCAGCATGATGAAATGAATGTTTTTGTAATCGAACGAGAAGTTCGTACCCTTCAGACTGTCCAAGCCATTGCCCGGCTGGTTGAAATGGGCTAGAAAATCGCCGTTCTCCTTCGATCCCATCACTTCATGGTTCCCGATCACCGATACAAGCGTCGTATTCAGGAAATGCGGCTGCGCTTCCCGGAACCAGTCATTCCACTGCGCTTCCAAGAAGCCTTTATCGACCATATCCCCGGCATGCACCATAAATTCCGCATCGGGATGCTCGCCTGCAGCCTTGTCAATCGTCTGGCCCCAGAGCTCGAATTCCTTCGCGGTGGATGCCTGGGAATCCGCAAAGTACAAGAATTTGGTCGATTCCTCCGTCAGGGACACTGTTTCAAACGAGCCTTGTTCACTGTAATGGCCCTGGCCGTCCCCTACGCGATATACGTACGCCGTTCCAGGCTCTAGGCCGCCGGCTTCGGCCTTATGGACACGAACCGTCCCCAGATCGAGCGTGTGGTACAGCTCGTTTGTCCCGCTGACTTTCTGTACGTTCGGCGCATCAAACCCGGTAAATTCGGATTGCTTCACCAGCTCGACCACCGTATGCTCGATCGCCGGGTGCGTATGCCAGTTGAACATCCGCGAGGTCGCCGGATCTGCGCCCATGCCAACGCTGATGTTTGTTGGCGTCTCGGTTCCAAACAGAGGAGATACTTTAAACGCCAAAGCCGGGCTGTACTGATTGTCCTTCACCGCTTGAACGGTATAGGTCTTGATCTGCGATGTTAACGCGCTTGTCCTCAGCTCGCCCGCCGTGTCCGTCGTGCCGATCTGCGCGCCGTCCGCCGTAATCTGCACGTCTTGAACCGCGGCACCTTGGGCGTCGGTTACGTGGAATACCGTCTCATAACCTTCGACGGCTCCCTCTTCATTCCAGTTCAGCGCCAAATGTGCAGCAATCTTGGAAGTGATCGGGAGGCCGAAGAACGTAAACTCCGTATCCCCTGTGTCCGTCAAAATTAGCGCGCCGGATTTCAGCGAGATCACGCTGGTGCCTTCCGTATCCTTCTTCACGTCATATCCAATTCGTCCAATCACTTCATCATCGCTTAAAGATGCGGTATGGATGTCCTTCCAGGTCACCTTAACCGTTCCTTTCGCTTGATCGATATCCGCCCATACCTGGGAAGAATCCAGTTTGTCGCCTCGAATGAGCCGCACATTCTCAAGCTTCATCGGATCAAACTGGAACTCAATATGTCCGCTGCGGATTCGGGACGTGTTGACGCCGCCGATATCCAGCGTATAGCTGTTCCCCAAGTAGACGGTGTCCGGCGTATCATACACGATCTTTGCTGCGTCTGCGCCTGTATGGATCGTGAAATGCCACTCCTTGGTCGTCTGATTCCCGGAGAGGTCGCGGACGGTCACCTTCGCTTGATGGATGCCGTCGGCAAGCGGAACGCTTGGCGTATAGTGGATTCTTCCTTCCGGCGGATACAGCGTATGCTGCACAAGCACGCCGTCTACATAGAAGCGAATCCGGTCCGGATCGATCAGCGTCGTTCCCGGATGCTTCGAAGGATCATAGCCCGCATCCTCGGCATATACCGTGATCGTTGGCGTGTTCTTCGTGATCTCTTCGCCGTCGGCAGGCGAGAAGCCCTTGAGAATCGGCGGTTCAATATCGTCGTTAGCCGGGCCGTACAATGCCCGGATTTCGTCCACATAGATCGCTCCGGCGTTCTTCTTGTCCGCCTTGGTCTCCATATAACGGACCGGCATGTCCATGACGAGCGGAAGCGTTCTTCCCTTCGGCACGTCAGCCTCAAGGTACTTCCAGCCGACAAAATTCACCCCGTCGCTCTCATCGGTAAAATTCAACGGGATATTTCCCTTAGCGTCCCGAAGCTGAGCCCGGAGCCAATGCCCGTTGCCGTCGCCGTACACCCACATGCTGATCTTCTCGGGATAGCCCGGAATTTCGATATTGTCTGCCGCGCTGTTCGTCTGCAGATATGCACCGGAAGTCCCCGTCATACCGGTAAAATCATACTCCAGCTTCAACGCGCCGCTGCCGGATCGGACATAGGTATCATCCGTCTCGACCGATACCCGGGTCGACTTAAACTGCGCGCCCGCGCTTTCCTTATACCGGCCAAGGCCATTCTCGAAATCCTCCAGCATAACCGGCGGGAGCCCGACGTTCACATCGATCGAGGTCTCCACACTGCCGTATTTAACATAGATCTTGCCGCTCACATTCTGCTTATCGGCAGCCGTAAATGTGCCGGTGCCGTCAATGGTCCCGATATCCCCTTCGACGCGCCACTCAAAGCGGCTGTTGTCGGCCTGAATGACCTGACCGTTACGGAGGGCCGTGACGGTTAATGTATTCGTGGAGCCGGACGGAAAGGTCATTACCTCATCCCGGAAGGATAGCTCCGTTATTTGATCGACGATTTCCAGCTTCGCACTCCCCCTGAGCGTTCCCGATTGAACGGCTATTTCCGTCTCTCCCGGCTGGCTGCCCGCTGTGAACCTGCCGCTGGCGTCGAAACTCCCGAATGCAGGATCGGTCTGCCATACTGGCGTTCCCGGCATCGCGGCGGGATGGAGGTTCGCGTCAACAGCGGCTGCCGTAAATACCGCGGACGATCCCGTCAGCACCCGCGCAAGGTTCGGCGACACGACAAGCTTCTCCGCTTGTCCTTCCGGCGCCTTGTTCACGAGCAGAATGCCGTTCGCGGTTTTGCGTTCTCCGCCGTCCGAAGGGGAATTCAGCACCTTGCGTTCGGTCTCTCCCGGCAAGCGGGCGACGAAGGTTGCCGAGCCGCCGCCATCCAGATTGAGCGCGTTCACAACGCCAAGCTCCTGCAGCATCTCGCCGAGCTGGATGTAATTGACGCCTTCGCTGAAGCCCGGCTGCCGGCCGTCCACCTCGAACAGAACGACCGAGCCGTCCGCCTTCGTGCCAACTACCGTTCTCGGGTGAATGGCCGGATCCGAATGCTGCTGCACGACGCCATCCTTAACCAGCATCACCGTGCCGCCGATGGCCATCTTCACGTCCTTCCAGGCGTCCTCCAACTCGAACCGGGCGGTCACTTCATCGCCGGGCTGAAGATTCGCGAGTTTGGCCCGCTGCTGGCCCGAAGCCGACAGAACGGCCTGATTCGGGCCGATTGGGGAATTTCCCCGGTCCTTGTGAACGGATGCGACCTTCATGACCAGGGTTTCACCGCTTGCCGCCCGTCCGCTGACGATATCCAGAACAACCTCATCGCCCAGGCTGTTCGTCATCGTCGTCTTGTTGAATTTCTCTGTATACAGCACAAGTGCGTCCGTCCCTCTCAGACGGTTGATGGACGTTATGCCGGTATCGGTCCCGCCGATCCGGACTGTCTTCGTTAGTTTTGGACTTCCGTACAAGGTTGTCCCGTCCTGCCGGATGCCGAAAGCGTTCCTGCCGTTCGGCGGGTCGGTCAGAAGCTCTCCGTCTCCCATGAACAGCCCCAGCGGGATGCCTGTCGACATATCGTAGAAATCCCCGTTGACGGCGGCAATCACCCGGTTGCCTTCCTTGTCGGCATCGGCTGCCATTTTGCTCACGCCCTGCATGCCGTAGACCTTGCCGTCGGTCAGTCCGGGCTGGAGCTCAAGCTGCCCTTGCGCCGGATCGAATTCCACCATATGGACCTTCTGTTCCCCGCTCCCCTTGTGCATGTTCAACCAAGTATATGTAGCCCCCGGTCCAATCTCCATTTGCCGCATATCAATAAGGCCGGATGGGGCAGCTGCTGCTGCCGGGCCCGCCGCTTGAAGCGTACCGGCGGGGAACAGCAGGGAAAGAAACATCACACCGCTCAGCAGTGAAGATATTCTTTTCTTGCTTCGAAACATATCATCAATTCCTCCTTCGTTCTTGTGGGGGTGCTTCCTCATGCTTGAAGACCGCCCGAATAACGGGCTTGCTTACGGAAGTATAACGGTGACTTGTTAAGTCCACCTCCTTTCTCTGTAAATCTGAAGTTAACTCTCTTAAAAACTTGAAAGAGGCGTTTGCGCCAAGCTAGCGGAATCCTCTTTCTCTAATCATATTGAAATTTAATTTCAAAATACAATAGATTTTGTAAAATATTATTTTATTGTTTGTGCAGGAATTTCTGCCATCATGCCGTAAGCGCGTAAATTGTAGAATGGCAGGAGAGGATTAGATTGGGGCGGTTTGCCGTCATTCGACGCTTTTTGCTCCTCCTCTCCCTTCCTCTACACGATCCGAGCCGGACAAAAAAACAACCGCTGCCACGAGAGGCTGCGGTTGTCTTAAAGTTGCCCAGTGCTTGTTACTTCTTCGTCACGTTGCCGTTGGCATCGATCTTCGCATTATAGGAAAGCTTGTTCAGCTTCGCGATGATCTCCTTGTTGTACTTCTTGTCCATCAGGTTCGGCTGGCCCTGGAGAATCTTCACCGGAGTGATCCGGCTCGTAATCTTGGAGCCCTGAATTTCAAAATGGACCATCATGGACAGGAGCGTCTTGTCTCCGCCGCGCGTGGAGCGGTTGAAGACAAAATTGCCGAGCGAATAGTAAATCGGCTTGTTCTTGTAATACTCAATCCCCATGAGCGTGTGGCTGTGCGAACCGACGATGATGTCCGCTCCCGCGTCAATCATTTTCTTCGCCATGCTCCGTGCGTAATCATCAGGGTAATCGGCGAATTCCTGGTTCCAATGAATATAAACGATCGTAAAGTCATTCGCCTTCGCCGACTTCTTGATCTGGCTGAGCATCGGCTCCATCGTATAGGCGGATGCGGCCCCCGGATGGTTCTTCCCTGCGATCCAGGAATTGTCCGACAGCACGCGGCTGACGCCTAATACGGCGATCTTTTTCCCTTTGACCGTTTGCACATACGGCTTGAACGCTTCGTCAATGTTGCGGCCTGCACCGGTATATCCGATCTTCTGACGTTTGAGATGGGTGATGGTGTCCAGCATCGCCTGCTGGCCATAGTCCAGAATGTGGTTATTGGCCAGTGTTACACCATCGATCCCTGCGTATACGAGGCCTTTCAGCGTATCCGGCTTGGAGCGGAAAGCAAAGGTTTTGTTCGCGGCCTTGCCGCGGACGGACACCGGCGTTTCAAGATTGGCGAAGGCCATGTCCGCTTTTTTCAATATAGGAGCAACCTTCTTGAACGGATACAGATTCCCGAAGCGTTCGATCTGGTTCCCCACATATCCGTCCAGCAAAATATCCCCGACAAAAACGAGATCGATCGGCTCGTTCTTGGAAGCATTCGTCTTGGTTGCTGCACTCGTCTTGCTCGTGGCCGTCCCGGTCCCGCCAGCCGACGCGGCTGATACGATGGAAACAGGGAGTAGCATTGCACATACCAGAATGAGGGCAATTAATTTCTTCATCTATGCTGCCGCCTTTCTATGAAATCCTATGAAACATTTTCTTCACCGGAGTATTCTATCATAAATTGATAGAAAAGGGTAATTCTATTAATTCATCCAATTAATAGAACGATAATCCTCCAATGAATGCCATTCGTTCATGATATTTCATAGATTTAGACTGAATTTGCGGGCAAAAAGTTTCAATTCAGAAGAGAAATATTGAAAGTGAAATCAATTTCTCATATATTTAAACATGTCGTAATCAAAACGATCTATTCGATTTCGTTTTGTTGTCATGATGGCTATCATTCATTACATAATCATTAAAAACGAAGGAGCTGGATCGGTTATGGATGTTCATACCGACGGGACCTACGCTTCGCTCCCGATCGACGAAACGGACCGCAAAATCATCTCCATCCTGGGAAAGCACGGCCGAATCTCTTATACGGATCTGGGCAAGGAGGTCGGCCTGTCCCGCGTCGCGGTGCAGGCGAGAGTCAGCGCGCTTATGGACAGCGGCGTCATCGAGCGGTTTGCGGCGGTGATCAATCCGGAGAAGGTCGGAATCATGGTATCCGCCTTTTTTAATGTGGAGGTTGAGCCGAAGCATCTGCAGCAGGTGGCGGACGCATTGGAGAACGAGCCGCATGTCACAAGCCTGTACCACATGACTGGACCGAGCAAGCTGCATATGCACGGGCTGTTTACGGACCATAAACAAATGGAAATGTTTTTAAATGAGAAGCTGTATCCGCTGCCGGGCATTACGAGCGTAGATACCCAGATCCTCATCAAGCGTTATAAAAGCCGGATGGGCATCAGACTCTGATGCCGTGCGTTTATCTTTACGAAAGAAAGGACTTATATTGTGAGCTCTAACAACCGCAATCCCTACATCGAATTGACGCTCGGCATGTTCCGAACCGGCATCCTTGGTTATGGCGGCGGGCCTTCGGTCATCCCGCTCATCCGCCACGAGGCGGTCGTCCGGTATCACTGGGTGAACGATGACGAGTTCGGCGAGGTGCTGGCCCTTGCCAACGCGCTCCCCGGTCCCATCGCCACGAAGATGGCAGCCTATCTCGGCTACCGGGAAAAGGGCGTGCTCGGCGCCATTATCGCTGTGCTCGCCCATATTCTCCCGACCTGCGTCGCGATGGTGGCGCTGCTCTCTGCCGTAACCTTTCTCAGCAGCTCCAAAATTGTTGCCGGGATGATTGCCGGCGTGACGCCGGTCATTGCCGTCATGCTGGGCACGATGGCTTACGAATTCGGGGAGAAGGCCGTCAAGGGACTTGGCATTTATGTCGGCATTGGCCTGTTTGTGATCTCGTTTCTGCTGCTGGAGACGGTCCAGCTTCACCCCGCCATCGTGATCGTCCTGTTCCTGGCTTACGGAACCGTGCATTTCAAAGTCGTGGCTAAGCTTAAAAAGCAGCGCCGGGATAAGGAGGGATCGGCCTGATGGAAGACTGGCTTCAGCTATTGATCAGCTTCTTCATCTCCAACGTGCTTGGATACGGCGGCGGCCCCGCCTCCATCCCGCTCATGTATAAGGAAATCGTGACACATCACGGGTGGCTGAGCGATCCCGATTTCTCGAATATGCTGGCGCTCGGCAACGCGCTGCCGGGACCGATTGCCACCAAAATCGCCGCTTTCGTCGGCTATGGCGTCTCCGGCTGGATAGGCATGGCGATCGCTCTCGCAGCTACCGTCATCCCGTCCGCCGCCGCTTTAATCTGGCTGCTGAACCTGCTTCAGAAATACCGCACGTCCCCGGTCGTCAAAGGCATGACGCTTCTCGTCCAGCCGGTCATCGCGATCATGATGCTGACCTTGACCTGGCAGATGGGCAAAAGCTCGGTCATCTCCATCGGGCTGCTGCAATCCCTAGGCATCGCGGCTGCCGCCTTCTGGGCGATGAATATCCGCAAGATTCACCCGGCGATCGTCATCGTAGCGGCGTTCGCTTACGGCGGACTGGTGCTGTCGCAGGTGGTTTAAATGAACAACTGGAAAAGGCATTCCTTCACAGGGATGCCTTTTCCTTTTTCTAAATGTTAGGTTGATTGGCAACGAGTTCTGTTCTATACGGAGCAAAAGGTAATCTACTCGAGAAGGGCCTCACTGTACTTTCCCTAAGAATCGCTCTGCACTGTCAAATCAAAGTTAAATAAAATATCCTGAGCTTCTATATTGGATGTCGCCAAAATATGGACCCTCAAATTTAAAGGATCGGGTTGGGCTGAGACACCTTTAGCCTTAGCCGTTAAGTAATAATGATTCTCCCCCAATTTATGCTGCTCTCCGCTTTCTGTATCTGCGAGCAGCTGCCCATTGCTGTAAAACCTGTAGCCCAGATCATTTTCCTCTGGTCCGCCGCCTTGGAGTTCGAAGCCGATCGTAACCTCATCATCAAGGTAGTCCGCGTTTCGTAATACAATGGTCATGCCGTCAATCGTTTTCGTTTGAACCTCAATATTAGGCTCCGGCATCGTCCATTGCTTTTCTGCCTTGAAATAATCATAAGCAAAAAAGATCCCCAGGCCGATCAAAATAATAGCCATGGCAGCAATTCCAATTCTTCGCGTGTTTTTGTTCACAGTGCTCATTCCTTTATGCAATCTTGTAAGGCAGGGCTTGTCCCCTCCCTACATGATACATGATTTCATAACTTAATTCTAAAAAAGGACGACTCCCGATCATTCCGGAGTCATCCCCAAGTCCTGCATCATATGGTCTCTATAACTTTCATTCCCTGATTTCGTTTTTCCCCGTTTCTATTTTTCGCC
Organism: Paenibacillus ihbetae; assembly: GCF_002741055.1. NCBI lineage: Bacteria > Bacillati > Bacillota > Bacilli > Caryophanales > Paenibacillaceae > Paenibacillus > Paenibacillus ihbetae. Next base: position 1,860,766 of record NZ_CP016809.1, read on the forward strand.
TGCTTCCGCTTCTACTTCTACTTCTACTTCTACTTCTACTTCTACTTCTGCTTCTGCTTCTGTTCTACTTCTGTTTGTTCTATTCTACTTCTTCTACTATTTGTTCTACTCACCTATCTCCGCAAGACGATCCCGATCTTCCCTTCATGCACCTCCACCTTGTACTTCTTCACCCGAATCCGTTCGCTGAACAGCGATTCGCCTGTACGCAGGTCGAACTCCCAACCGTGCCAAGGGCACCGGACGACCTCTCCCTCACGGCCGTACTCGTAGCTGTACACTTCCGAAGGAAGCGTCGTTCCGGAGACGGGTCCGGCGCAGATCGGAGCTCCCTGATGCGGACAGTAGTTCAGGATGGCATGATATTCACCGTTCACGCGGTAGATGCCGATCTCGCGGCCGTCAATTTCGACGACGGCGCGGCCGCCCTCCGGGATCGCATCTTCCGTCAGTACGTAATGTACAGCCATAATCCCCCTCCTTTACTCGCAAAGCATACGATTTATTGCACCTCGCAACCTAATCTGTGAGGCGGCGGTCTTGGTTCGTACATCCACTCCTTGTTGTGTGCACCGTAACGCACTGCGACCTTCGCATGATGCACGGTCCGGGAATGCTAGGATGACGGGTGACCAGACTGCCGCGTCACTTGAGTCCGGCAATGCTCGCAGGCCGTACCGCCTGCTTCCTCCCCGGATTAATCCAGCCGGTACAGCTGCTTCGCGTTTTCGTAGAAAATCTTCCGCCTTGCCTCCGGCTTCAGCCCCCGCAAAATGTGATGGGGGGAATCGAAGTCCCAATGCGGGTAGTCGCTGGAGTAGAGCAGGATGTTCTCGGCATCGATCATATTGAACAGATCGATCAGATGCTGCGGATGGTCCGGCTCCTCGATCGGCTGGGTCGACAGGTAGCAGTGCTCCCGGATATACTGGCTCGGCATCTTCTTCAGCCAAGGCACGGTGGAGCGGAGCGCCTTGTAGTTTTTGTCCAGGCGCCACATCAATGCCGGAAGCCAGGCCACCCCGCCCTCCACGAGCACGACCTTCAGCTTCGGAAATTTCACGAAGATGCCCTCGCATACCATGCTCACCAGATGTGCCATGAACATCTGGGAGAGGCAGGTATGCCATTCAATGTACCGGGCCGGGTAGCCGGCCGCGGTTGGAGCCGTTGAGCTGCCGCCGCCCTCGGCTCCCGGATGGATCGCCACCGGGAGGCCGTTCCGCTCGGCCGCTTCATAGATCGGATGATAGTGGCGCTGTCCGAGCGGGGAACGCGCCGCGCTGGAGATCATCACCTCGACGATGTCCGGATGCCCGCCGACCCGGTCAATCTCGCGGGCCGCAAGCAGCGGATCCTGGGTCGCCACGACCATCGCGCCCTTAAACGCCTTATGTTTGCCGAGCCATTCGTTGATCAGATAATCGTTGTAGGCCGAGCAAATGGCTGCCGCGTAGTCCGGATCATGCGTGGATGAAATGTTATAGACGACGCCGGTCAGCACGGCATACTCCACATCGTAGCCTTCGATAAGCTGCTTGATCATGAAATCCGGATCAGACCCGGCTTTCCCTCCGCCAGGGGGAATCGAATCCTTCTTCATCACGCCGATCGGCGAATAGTACCCGGAGCCTGCATAACCGATGCCGGAAGCCGCTACCCGGGAGCGCCATGGCTCCTCGAGATAAGGGAGCAGGGCACGGTCATCCTGCTCGTTATGAACATCGACGTCGATGATCTTATAGGTCTCCACTTTCGTCTCCACGTTCGGATTCCTCCTCTCCTCCCTATCTGCTTCCTTACTTGCCGCCATAGGTGCGCGTATAGGCCGTATTGTACATGGCCAGAAGCTCGTCGGCGCCCAGCTTTTTCGCCTGATCGATAAATTGCTGATACGTCTCGTCGTTAATTGGCGTTTTGCCGGTCACGAATTCCGTCACCTTCTGCTCCAGGAATTTGTTCAGGTTGTTCAGCTTCGACTTCTCCAGCTCCAGCTCTTCCTCCGTCTTGACGATCTGCTTCGGCGCCGGGATGATATACTCGGCATAGCGCGCGTTGATGTCCTTGCTCTTCTCGCTTAGACCGCGCTCCCAAGCCTCGCGTGACAGCGCGTTGTTCAAGGTGATGAGATCATACCAGACGCCCCAGTCCTTCCGCAGCGTATTGAACGGGGAGGCGCCAAAATCTTTGTTGTAGACCGGCTTGCCGTCCTCCATCGTATACGTTTTACCTTCAATGCCGAGCGAGAGATAATTCGTTCCCTCCTCGCTGACCAAATAGTCGAGGAACTGCACGGCCCGCTCCTTATCCTTCACTTTGGCCGAGATCGCCCGGCCGACGGTGCCGACGACGGGACGGGAGAACTGATAGTTCTTGATGCCGTCAGCCGCAAACGACGGGATCGCATCCAAATCGTATTCCGGAATCCCTGCATCCCGCGCCTTCGCGACGAGCGATTCCAGATCCGCCTTCCAGAAATACGTGACGAGCGATTTGCCCGTCAGAATCCGCTCTTCCCACTGCGCCTGCGTCAGCAGCGAAAATTCCGGATCAAGCAGCTTCTCCGTGTACAACTTGTTCAGAAACTCCAGCATCGCCTTGTAATTGTCATGATATGGCGCGAAGGCATACTGATCCGTCGTCGGATCCAGGCTGTAGAAGCCGTGAATGCCGGTGAAAATGCGGCCGAAGGTCGTGAAGAGACCGGTATCGCCGACGATCGAGTTGGAAATGAGCGGATAGGAGTCCGGATATTTTTCCTTCAGCGTTTTGAGGAATTGGTAGAACTCATCCACGGTCGTCGGCGGCTTAATGCCGTGCTGATCCAGAATATCCTTGCGTGCATACCAGATGAAGTTAAAGCCCTTCCCCTCCGCATCGCCTTCGAGCACAGGGACGGTGTACAGCCCGCCGTCCGTGCCGGTTGCCAGCGCTTTGGCTTCCGGGTACTTCTCGTAGAACGCCTTCAGATTCGGCGCCTTGTCGAGATAATCCTGGAGGTTGAGGAATACCTTCTCCGGTCCATGCTCTCTGCCGTCCTGCGTAGGCACCTGGATGAAATCGGTAGCGGTGTTCGTGGCGATCATGATCTGCCGTTTCTCTTCGAGCCCTTCCTGGCTGACCACCTGAAATTCCACCTTGACCCCCGTCTTTGCCTCGATTTCTTTAAAAATCTCCCAGTCGTCCCTGACCTTCCCCTCCACCCGGTCATACACGAGCCATGAGAAGGTAACGGGATTGTCCGGGCTCAGCGTCCCGTCATCCTTCCCGCCTCCGCCGCCGCAGCCCGTAACAAGCAGGGCGCACAGCAGCATCAATAGGAGCGCCTTCCTGAAACCCTTCCGCGTCATGCACACAACCTCCCTTTTTTCAAAAAATACAGCATGCCTTATAGAAACGGATGAGCCTGCATCCATCGCTACCGTTACCGTTATCCCTTGATTCCGCCGATCATTGTCCCTTGGACGAAATATTTCTGAATGAACGGGTAGACGCATAGTATCGGCAGCGTCGCGATGATAATCATCGCGTACTTCAGCGTTTCGAGGTGGGTCAGATCCCCTTCGCCCTGCACATTCGTGCCGGCAATCAAAATGTTGCGCAGCATGATCTGCAGCGGATACATCTCCCGGTCGTTCAAATAGATCAAAGCGCTGAAGAACGAATTCCATTGATTCACGGCGGTAAAAAGGCCGATTGTCACCATCACGGGAAGCGACAGCGGCAGCACGATCCGCACTAAAATCTGCATGGAGCCGCACCCATCGATGGCTGCTGCGTCCTCCAGCTCTTCCGGCAGTCCCTCGAAGAACGTCCGCATGATGAACAAATACCAGGTGCTGATCAGCGACGGGAGGACGATGGCCCAGATCGTATCGAGCAATCCAAGCCGCTGGACGATCAGGAAGGTCGGAATCATCCCCCCGCTGAAGAGGAGGGTGAAGGCGGCCATCAGCAGGATCACCCTCCGTCCCGGCAGCCAGCGCTTCGCCAGCGGATAAGCCATCGCGGACGTCGCGATGAGGGTCAGCACCGTATGCAGCGCCGTATACCGGATCGTATTCCAATAGCTGACCCACAAATCCGGATTATAGATGAGCTGCTCATATGCGATCAGCGTTATCTTTTTCGGCCATAGCAGCACCGCTCCGCTGGCGACGAGGGCATTATTGCTGATCGATGCCGAGAATACGTATACCATGGGATAAGCCATCACGATGATGAGCACGATCATGAATGTGATGTTGAAGAAGTCAAACAGCCTCGAGCCGAGGCTCACCTTTTGTTTCATGGCGCATCTCCTTTACCACAAGCTGGTCTCCGAATATTTGCGCACGATGCGGTTCGCCGCCACGACCAGAATGAATCCGATCGCCGATTGGAACAGGCCGACCGCGGTGGCGAAGCTGAAGTCGGCGTCGAGAATGCCCCGCCTGTAAACGAAGGTGTTGATAACGTCGGACGTTTCGTAGTTCATCGTGTTGTAGATCAGCAATATTTTCTCGAAGCTGGCTTCCATGAAATTGCCGAGGGTCAGCACGAACAAAATGATCATGACCGGCACCATGCCAACAAAGGTGATATGCCGAATTTGCTGCCACCGGTTCGCGCCATCCATCTTCGCCGCTTCATACAGCATCGGATCGATGCCGGCAATGGCGGCCAGATACAGGATCGTGCCCCAGCCAACCTTCTGCCATATTTCCGAGCCCACATATACCGTCCGGAACCATTCCGGCATGCCGAGAAACATAATCGGCTCGATCCCGAACAGCTTCACCAGCAGGTGGTTGATTACCCCGGTCGTCGGCGACAGGAAGGTGACCAGAATACCGGCAATGACGACGGTGGACAGAAAATGCGGCATATAACTGATGTTTTGCACGAATCGCTTGAACCATTTGCTCTTCAGCTCATGGAACAGCACCGCCAGAATGATGGGCGCCGGAAAGTGAAACAGCAGATCGTACACGTTCAGCATGATCGTGTTGCGGATCAGCTTCCACGCATCAGGCGTCACGTAGAAGAACTCAATGAAATGCTTCAGGCCGACAAACTTGCTGCCCCATATCCCCCGGCCGATCGAGTAATCCTTGAAGGCGATGATGATGCCGTACATCGGCGCGTATTTAAAAATCAGGTAATACAGAATGCCCGGCAGCATCAGCAGGTACAATGCTTTGTGCTTTTTCAGCACATATCCGATACGCGATAGCTGCGCCAATCCCCACCACCTCCTTGTTTGGCGTTTCTGTAGTCTACACCTCCGGCTGTTGTCCCCACTATACGAGCCTAAGCCCGGGGCGTAAAGCGCGCATCTTTTCCTGCGGGCGCCAAGCTTGCATCCCTTGTGGAGCAAGGGTTTGCGGCTTCGTCCATGCAAAAAAAGAGACTTTTCGAAAAAAATCAGTCTCTCTCTTTGTAACGCTATTGGTGCAGCGTCCGGTATTTCGCCGGCGTAATGCCCTCATATTTGCGGAAGGCCCGAATCAGCGAGTTTCGGCCCCAATATCCGACCCTCTCGGCAATCTCGTCCAGCTTCAGATCCGTTTCGAGCAGCAGCTGCTTCGCTTTCATGAGCCGGTACTTCGCGATATACTCCACATATTTCTCCCCGACTTCTTCCTTGAAGGTGCGGCTGAAGTGGCCGATGGACATGTTCATCATGCCGGCAAAAGCCTCGATCGACAGCTCTTGGTCGTAATGCTCGTGAATGTACGCCACAATGCCGGCGATCTGCTGAGCGCGCGTGCCGGGTGCCGGCCGCCGAAAGAGGAACGCGTGAATCTCCTCGAAGCACGCCCTGAGCTCACCCCATGTCATGCAGCGGTTCATGCGTTCAAATAACCGGGAGTAATACGGAACGTTCAGCTCGTTATGCTCGGATTCGGCTGCCCGGATCCACGTGTTCAGCACATCCGCCAGCAGATACTTCATCTGCTCGGCGGCCGCATCTCTGCGCTGCCCTTCCTCCAGCAGATCCAACATGGACCGGAGCAGCTTGTCGTATTCCCTGGTTTTGCACTGGTTCAGAATCCGGTTGACCTCCTGCACGGACAGGAAGGAATCGCCTCCCTGCAAATCGCGGACGGGCTGACTCCCGCAAATTTCAACGGTGGAGTTGAGCCCCCGATACTGGAGCACGATGACGGCATGCTCGTAGGAAAGGTGAAGCTCCTCCATCGTTTGAACGGTTTTGCCAATGCCGATGGTGGCCTTAAAATAGTCGCCGTATTGCAGCAAAATGAGCTTCGCCATTTCCGCTATATGCTCGGGGCCATCACTCATCGCCTTGTCATGCTGCACGATGCAGCCCAGCAGATTCGGCTTGGTCTGGCACAGCCATATTCGGCCCGGGGCCAGCTTACGGATCTTGTCCTTCATCTCGGCCAGCAGAAAGGTTTTTCCCGTTTCCGTCGGATGCTCCGGCACATCTAGATTGAGATTGTCGTGAAGCGCAATGGTCAGCACCGTTCTGGCCGCTACGGGGTTGTACGCAAACTCGATCTCCTTGGCGTAGTATTCAATGGACAGGGCGTCGCGGTATTGACCGAGCAGCAGCTTGGTCACGAACTGCTCCTGCACGATCGGCAGCATCCCGTGGACCATGTGGGACAGCTCCCGGTTCTCGGTCATGATGGACTGGGAATAGCGTTTGATGACGTCAAACTCATTCCCTTCATGCGCAGGACTTTCTCCGGTGCGGCGGTGCGACTTCAGTCCATTCCGGATTTCCGCAATCGGCCGGTATAAACGCCGGCTCAAGTAATATGACACCCATCCCCCGACGACCAGAAAAAATGCGAGGAACGCCCAGCTTATGAAACGGGTGACGTATACCGGCTTCATCAATGTTCCCAGCTCGATCATGCTGATATAATGCCATTTCTCGTCGAATGCCGATTTCATGAGCGAGAGTCCGGTCTTGTCCGAAATCGTAAATTGCGGGGATACGCCTTCGGCATGGATCCGCTGCTGCAGGATCTGCCGGTCCCGCTCGCTTAAACCGTTCTCGGAGATCATGCGGCCGCGATCGTCGATGATCGCCGTCCCGCGGACCCAGCTTTCCGGAATATGAATCTGCTCCTGGAGCTTGTTCGTCTTCAGATCAACCAGGAGATACACATCGGGGGCATTTGTATTGAAGGGATAGCTCATCACCGCCGTCAGGGAACTGCCGGGGTCGGCGAAATTCATCATCTTTTTGCCGGTCAATTCGGCTTCCAGCTGTTTGCGGCTTCGGGGCTCCATTGGATAACGCGTGGTAAAATAGTAGGCTTTGTTCGTATACGTCTCCGCATCGATGATCAGGTCCTCGTGTACGAAAATGTAATACGCCCGCTCCACGAGCTCATCCGACTCCAGCTGCTGCAGCTGCTCCCGCAGCGAATGAAGCAGCTCCGGCTGCAGCCTGCCTCCCGGGGAGTCGGCAGAGCCCATCAGCACGCTTCGCAGCCTGGAGGTGCTCAGGATCTGGATCATATTCGTCTTCAGCGCCTGGAGCGAAGCGTCCGTCTGCTCAGCGAACCGGCTCATCACGATGTCGTTCAGGCGCTCCGCATCCTGCTCGATGATCCGCACGACCAGCACCTGTGCAAGGACGCTGGCGGCAATGACCGGGATGAGGATGAGCAGAAAATAGTTGGCGAACAGGCGCCAAAACAGGTTGCGCCTCCGCGCTGGGTTTGGGACGGCTCCTTGCTCAGGAGATCGACTGTGCGCAGCTGGCTTCATGTGGGATCCCCCTTGGGTTTGAAATGGCAGGCGGCAGGGCCTGCGGGGTTAGACGGCTGGGTGCCGCGGCCGCGGACCAGGGCGGCAGTGGTGCGAGGTGCGTGCGGGCACAAGCGTGCAAGGCGCCGGGCACTGGCTCGTCAGCGAAGGGGCCGGTGCGGCCGGGGTGCGCGTCAAACAAGTCCCTATTGGGGACTTGTGAGGGCTCGCGTGGCCGTTTTGTCCACAACAAGTCCCTTTAGGACTTGTTGTGCCTCGCGTGGCCGGGTTCCGCGCCATAAGTCCCTTTTAGGGACTTGTTAGTCGCTCGACGCTACGTAAGCTCCCTTTTCGCAGGTACGTGCCATCCTAAATTTTCCGAAATACACATCTATACGCCACTTGGCTTGGCCATCTGTCAGTTCAACTATATTTTGATGGGAGGTATAATATTCGCTGTTTGAAGAGTCGGGAAAGAAGACAAACGGTTATTAATCGGAACGAAATATCGAAGGAATTATGTTCCTACTGTAACGAGGGCCTCCTCAATAAAAACCTCAAAGTAGCAGTTAGCATATTTTTTATTGGAATACTTTACCACACTGTACAATCACCGAAGAAAATGGAGGGTCTATGACTTCACACGTCTGCATAATTAGCCTAAATAACATTTTCTAAACAACGAAAAGTTAATATGTATTATTATGGAATGTTTCTAACGAATCCCAATATTTCAGTTTTAATAAAACAAAAACTAAGAAAAAACGCATGGAGTGCCTTCACTCACATGCGCCGTCAATATTACTGTCGTATAAATAAACCTTCTTGCTTCGCTTGCTTGCATATCCAATCAAAATCAACTTTTGTTAAGCAATATACAGGAAAGCTCAAGTCATAATTTCCTATTATTACGGTAGGAATATTAGTAAAATAGAAGTTCGAAAATTGTAACTCTCGTGTCGATAGCTTTATAAACTCTTCTAAATACTTTTCTGACGTAACTTTGAAAACATCTGATTGCAATCTTACTATATCTTTCGTTAACAGACTTTCTTCTTCAGTGTGCTCTAAAAAGTACTCATTAATGTTAGGACAATAGATCAGAACCTCCTTCCCGTTCTTATAGAATACTTTTCTAATTGTTTCAATAAATCTGACTTCGTATTTCAGATTATGATTCTCGAATGAGGATAAGAGATGCTCAGCTTCTTTCTCTGAAAGAATATACGGGAAGACATCAAGTACACCCACAGTATAGTCGTCTAGATCAGTTTCCTCTTCCATGTCCAATCGTTTAAAGTAACATTCGATTGATGCAACATCTTCACAGGTCGCGCTTTCTATTGTCATATTCATACATCCTTTTATTTTTTTCGTCTAAGTATCTTTCCTTCCTTGGTAATACTCCAATAACCACTCTCGCCTCTTATTTTTAGTTTATAGTAACTACCTCCATGAGTGCCGGCTCCAGAATTTATTGCCCGATCCTTTTCTAATGTAGCTGACCCATATTTACCATTTTTAAGTTGTCAAATCCTTGCCCCTGGTCGTACAGGTCGTAGATATAGGCGTACGTAATGACGGCTTTGCCTCCGGAGACACCAGCTAAAGCAATCAGTTTGGTCTCTTCGCCGTAGTAGTTTCGGTTACTCTCATTTATTTGAACATATCTAGCGCATCTTGAATATGCTCATTCTCATCAACCTTCAACTTTGCACGACAATATGTTTACATTTTCGTTTTTGTTCATCAGACAACTTACCAAACACATTCTCGAGTAATAAGAATGCTTCCATACTAACTTCCAGACTCGAAACACCAATAAAATCTGTTATTTTGGAAATAAGATCTATATAATCGAGTTCTCTAAGCGCATATAATAATGTACCTCTGCTTCCTTTTGTTATCGGATGCATCAACATTTCAACCAAACTGTCTACTGCTTCATTACTTCCCATATCAGAAAGGGCGAGGGCAATTTCATTTCTTAGTATTTTACTATCTGTAGCCTTAAGATGCTTAAGCAATAGACTCCGATATGTTTTATCTTTCGTTCCCCCTACAAACCTAACTAATATGATTGCCTCTTCAATCATGCCCTTACAGATATATTCTTCTAATCTATTATTGTACACTGGATCGTTCCTTTATAGAGTTTGCCGACAGCAATCCTATCATATATGGATAAATCCAGAGCCGAAATGTGCTCTAAGCTTAATTCCTACCATATCGATTGCTCCCTTATTTTACTTGCAACAAACAGAAACATTAGCCAAAAGGCGCCACCTTTAGCCAATTGATCTATGGCTTTTTTAATGTTCTCTTTATTCTAGTAGAGTAACAAACGCTCCATTTGGTTTAGTGGCAACTGTCACGCCATTGCCCTCTATAAATATTTAAACACTTCACCATCTTTTTTCAAAGATCCCTTACCCACAAACGATACTGTTCTCCACCATCAATTATTTTACCAATATCACTCAAGAATGCTTCTCCGTGTGTCTTATATTTAGTGTTCCAAGAGTGCTCCACTTCTCCAGTCTCATCGGACTTGGAAAGAATCTTATCACCTACCTCGATTTCCTGGATAGGTTTCTCCCCTTCGTCTGTTTGGATCATTGTTCCAGCAGTGAAATAGTTACAACCTTTTAAGGCCTTTTCCACCACTTTACCGTCTTTATTCGCCCATTTTATGATTACCTTTCCGCCCTTATAGGCTTTCCCTACAGGAATGAATCCAATCGCTGCCATCGCTCGGTCATAGAAGGAGGACTTTGGATCCACCAATGCGCGCAAATCATCCATTATCAGAAAGTCTATCGCGGATTTGGCCCCTTTCTGAATCCATTTCCATCCGTCGTTGACCCATTTCCATACATTTCCGCTGGGGTCCACATATATAAGCGGATTATTCCCTACATAGGCATACAAATTTTAGGTTAGCGGATTCCCCATCCGCTCAATTCTACGAAAAAAGCGGATTTACACCGCTTTTTTATCCATTATTATACAGCACCCTTTGTCATAGCAGGTATTACATACTCCGTCTTGTTCTTCATCATCTTGTAGACGATATTAACCAGCATTCTCATGATGCAGACAATTGCCTGCCCCTTCGTCTTGCCCCGCTGTCTCGTCCGCCTCCACGGTAAGCCGCGTCGAAGATGGCGTCGTCGAAACGATTGGCAGCGGCGTTGACGACGCGAACGAGGTGATTTGCTGGAATATCTTCTTCTAAATCCATTGGTGAACAGAGTTGATCCATGTATATTGAATGTTATAAAGAATCCTCTCTTTAAGGGTAATGGTTGATGGTACTTCCATTTTACCGAAGAGTAGTTTTCATTTTATTTAACAAATGAAAAAAAGAGGTTGTCCCTCAGTCATCTATGATGTCTTTTGGGACAACCTCACAAAATAGCTATGAATAAATATAATAATCAAACTGAATTGATGCATCAATTTCACTTACAAAATGGATGATATCTTTATCCAAATATATTGCAGGCTTGTCATTATCAATGATGTTCAAAACGATCATTAACTGAAATTCTAAATTATATTGATTCTTTAATTGAATCAAAATATCCTTTTTGTCTCTAATCTCTCCTATAATCTTCGAAAGTTGGTCGTTTATATCCATTGACTCCTCGTATCCCGTACTTATACACCAACAGGTTTCTTTCTTGATGTTATTATATTTGGATAAATCACCTTTATTGTATGATTCTGTAGGTATAATCGACAACTTTAGCGTAATATCTTCAACTGGAAAACTATCTCCTAAGATATTAAACTCCGCCATTACCTTTGTATAATCCACTTGTGCACCTCCATATCATTTAATAAAAATCCCTGTTGGGATAGGCTCGCCTTTACCTTTCTTCCTGTATATAAACACTTGTCCCGTCCCTTTATCAATATAGAGATCATACTCTGCTATTGGGAGCTTTCTTCCCCAGGAACTCCCTTTTAACCTCGTGGGCATCTATTCCTTTCTTTTTCAGGTATTTATCATCAATTTTTTGGATACTAATTTTAATTTCAGGACCTTTTCGATTCTTTATACCTAAACGAGTAAATCCTTTAGATGCTGTACCACCTATAAGTCTAGTTCCAAATTCAATACCGGCCACAAAGTATTCTAAAACCTTTTGTTGGTCTGGGAACACCACCTGCACTAGGTCCCCGGCCATGCTGTAGACGTAGCGGGTGACATCTCCTTTTGGATCCTTCACCGACGTCAAACGTCCCATCACATCATAGGCATATTCCGTACGCTGCTGATTGCCGTCCACCGTTGCAATAATCTGTCCAAGCAAGTCGTACTCCATTTGTTGCAGAGGCACGTAAGCGCCGTTCTTCCACTCTTCCGTCGACGTCGTTCTGCCAAGAAGGTCGTACACTTCACGCTGCTTGTTCCCAGTTGCATCCGTGTAAGTGATCGTCCGATCAACCAGTTGATAATCGGTACTGCTGCTGGTGCCGTCCGGAAATACCGTTTTTGTATTTCTGCCAAAAGCATCATACACTTGGGTCGTGGCATTGCCTTCGGCATCCGTCACAACCGTCATATTGCCTTCTTCGTCATATTCATACTCGAATAAAGCCTGATGAGTCTGCTCCTGGACCAGCAACCCGAACGGGTCATATTGCTCCGTCGTAATCACGCCGTCCGGGGCTGTCCGTGTAATACGATTCAGGGTATCGTCATATCGCACGGAAGAGCGTGTACCATCGCTGTAGTCGATTTGCGTGATTCGGCCGGACGAATCATACGAATAGGACTGCACGTGGCCGTCGCCGTCCTTCTTGCTTTTCAGTTCGCCTGTCGGCCAATACGAATAGTCGCTGGCAATGACGGACGTTCCAGAGGAAGCATCCCGGACGACGATGGATTCGTTTGTTAGCAGATGAAGCCCGTACGGGGACTCGTATTTATACGTCTGCTCAATAAAACGAGATGTATCCCTTACTTTGGTGAGCGTCAGGTTTCCGTAAGAATCATACGCATACTCGGACTGTGCGAGTGGTGAGGCCCCGGCTCCCTCAGACACGACATAACTCGTAACGCTCCCCTGATCATCGTATTCCATCTTCGTTACTTGAGTTTGGGTATCGTTCATTTTAACGGCGACCATGGTAGGCTTCTTCCAAGCAGCGCCTCCCGCCATCTGCTCGTACTCAAAGCTTGAACTGCAACCCAAGAAAGGACATTTTATGGATTATTTATTATTAAAGTCATATAAAAGAAGTAAGGGCTCACGTTCTCGATTCCATAGGTCACTACACTTCCGCGAAACAATAAAAAAAGATGACCCCTGATCAATTCAGGAGCCATCCACTGCTAGCTATATTAAACCAAGTCACCATTCATAGATAAACGATGCCTCATCTTCTCATTACGTCTTGCCTTATTCATACTCGAATTCGGCTTCCGGCGTCAGCGTTACGTTTGGCGTATAGCTCGGCATCTGGCCGGTTTCTTGAAGATACTGCTCGACGATGCGTCCTGCATCGACCAGTGAGGTGAGGAGCCAGTCCTCATACAACTTGCCGAACTTCTTATGCAGCCAATCCGAGGTATACTGATTGCTCAGCGAGAACAGCAGCGTATAGATTTCGCGGACGGTGTTGGTATGCTTGTACCCGTAATCGTCGACCCAAGTCACTTTTTTGTTCAAATCCACCTTGCGGATATCCTCGGTTTTGGTCTTCAATATCCCGTTCTTATATTGAAAATAAATACGCAGAGACTTTTCGTATTCATGCCCCTTAAGCAGCTTCCAGCCCGCCATGCTTCCGCTTGCGGGAACGGCAGACATTTTGCTTTTACCCGAGGAGTTTCCTCCTGAACTGGTGCTCTGACCCTTCTTCTGCTCGCCCTTTACGATAAACTGGGCGGACCCCAGCGTGACGGTCATTTGCTGCTTTTTGGAATCCCACTTCAGCTTGGCACCCAGGGCGGACGCCAACAAATCAGACGAGACGAGCGTCTCTCCTTTGTTCTGGATCGGAGCCCCTTTCATGTTGACGGTCTTGCCGTTGATCTTAGCCTGCTTGCTGCCAGTCTTCACGGAAATTTCCGTCGTCCCTACAACAATATTGAAGGTTTTGGACGATGCTTGATATTGAACCGAACCTCCCAACGCTTCAAAAACCGGCTTCAGCGGGAGGTAGGTGATGCCCTTTTCCTGCTTTGCATTTTGCAGCGGCTTTCCGAGTCCTGACACGACCTTCACCGATTGCATCTTGCCTGCCGCTTCGATCGTCAGATTGATTTCGCCTACACCCAGCACTTTATATGTGCCGTTCCCCGTTGCCTTGAGCAGATGAGGCTTATCGATCGACAACGTCACGAGGTTTGCAGGAACTTTGTGTTTCTCCCCGCTGCCATATTGAAACTCTACCGATGGCGTAATGGTGCTGCCCACCTTCGGTTTGGCGTTCGCCACCTTGAACGTCACGGCCGTAATGCTTGGAACCGGAACATCATATTTCTGTCCGTTTTCATACTCGATCCAGGTGCCGTCCGACATTTGGGCAAAAAAGCTCTTGGTGCCCCCGATGCCGACAATCTGTCGAACCCCGTTGATTCCGGATACCGGGCTCGTTTCAAAGGTTTGGGTAAACACATCCAGCTTTGCACTCCACACGGTTCCGTCCTTTTTGGCGAACAGCAGTTTTTGCTCCTTGCCAAACGAAATATCCGCCCCGTCTTGAAACAGGGTCTGGGACAAATACGTCGTACTGCCGTTGATGCGGAGCGTGCTGAACAGAATGATTCTTCCGTCTTGATAAAGGACGGCCGTATAATCGCCGGCAACCTTCATTTTGCGAATATTCGAAGGATCCGGCACTTGCCCAAGGGTAACCGGCTCTGGAGTATAACTCCGGTTATGGTACAACACCGTTCCCGATTGCGTAATACCGCCCACGATTCCGGACTGTCCATCGAACACAGCGATCCCCTCAAAGCCTTTAACAGCTTGTGGCGCATCATTAACCAAATGGTAGATTGTCCCTTCCTTGGTCAGCCAGTAGCCTTCCCCCACCTGCTTGACGTTGTTCTGGCCTGCTATGGAACGATAACCCTTCTGGTCCCACATGGCGAGCTCGCCGCTTCGGGCTACACCGAAGCCATATTCGCTTGTGCCGGCAATTTGCTCCAAATCTTCTCCCATCGGTACCGGAATTTTATCAAATGGAAGCCGGGTATAGGTAATCCACGCCGTCCCATCCTTCATCAATGGAGTGCCGTCTGGCAGCAGCATGGAAATATTGGCGCTGTCCTTGGCGGATTCCCCATACGCAGCGCCGGCCGCGGTCGGAATCATCAGGCATACCGCGAGCAGCAGAACGAACCACTTCTTAAACATGCACGAACCTCTTCTCTTATTGGAATATATTATCACTCTAGTTCAATCGAACCAGGAATATTATACCATTTAATAGATTCGAAACAATATCCAATTTTCAAGCACTAGCCTTTTATGCAAAAATCATCCCCGCAGCCTCTACCCGACCACGGGGACGATTCTTTTACTTCTTAATTTTGCCCCCCAGCAGCGTCTAGCTCCGCCCCCCGCTCATCCAGCCGTTCCTTCAACTCCGCCGCATCATAGCGGACGAACGCCCCGTTGACCGTACCTATATAGACTTCGCCATCGGCAATATTCAGTGCGCCGCTTCTTGCCGCCTGCTCGCGCAGATCGACGTTGCCGGTGGCGATGTCGAATAACCTGCCAAGGATCCTGCCGTTCCCTTTGTCCAGGACGATTAGGTCACCGCCAAAGCTAATAAGCAAATACCGGTCCAGGATGCCGAAGCTGCTGCCGACAAGCTGCGTAACATCTTCATTGCTCTTTAAAGAGGTCTCCATCTTCCAGATCGTCTCCCCGGTCTCTTTCTCGACGGCCGCCGGGATCCCGTTCAGCGTCAGATAAATGACATCCCCCTCCATAATACCGCGGGCGGCCCTGCCCTTCACCGTCCACAGCTCCCGCTGATTCACCGCATCGTACAGCACGGTCTCATATGATTTAGCCCCTGTGAAATAATTCCCATCAAGCGCCCGCTGCACCAAAAGATAGCGCTCATCCAGCACCTCGATCCGCTCCATCTCATTTGCCGGATAGCTGCCCTCCCGCTTCCCGCTCTTCATATTGAGCAGGGTCCATTTGTCTCCGAGCAGCATCCATCTGGTGGTCGTGCCGGCAGGCGACAACGGCTCATATCGGTACCCGCCGGTGAAGTAAGGATCCCAGCCCGGATCATCCATCACTTTCCTGCCAGATTTGTACGTCCAGGCGATCTTCCCGGTCATCGGCGCGTACGCCGTCAGCTTGCCGCTTTGCTCAATAAGCACATATGGATCTTCCGGGCCCTGATTGAGCAGCCGATACTCGCCGGACAGCGTCTTCTTCCAACGAAGCTTGCCGGTCTGCTGATCCACGACGCTGAGCATGCTTTTCTTGGCATTCAAGTCGAGCCCTTCTAACAGAAGGATCGCGCCCGAGGCGGCGGTCATCGTAAGCCCGAATTCCGCTTTATGCTTTCTTTCCCACAATATGCGCCCGTCCGTTAACCGGATATGCCGCACCCTGGACTCATACGCCTTCTTCTCCGGATTATAGGCCGAGTACATCGTGATATGTTCCCGATTTCGATCCGGGACAGCCGTATACCAGCCAAACCCGGCATCCTGCTGCCACAGCTTCTTCCCCGTGCTCCGGTCAATCGCATACAGGGAGGAGTTGTCATGCATCCCGCTGAATCCGCCGTCATCCCCCTTGATGAGCAGGGCGTCCCGGCTGGCTTCCAGAAGGAAGGTGAAATTCAGGTTACCCTGATTTCTCCAGACTGGCCCAGCTTCAATGGTCCGCAGCAGCGGCATGGCCGAGAACCGATAGCTGAATGGATCATGGCTGCCCGCATAATAGTTCCCCTCAAATGCTGCGGCGTTCGGGAAGGTCCATTCCCAGGCGGTCAGCTTCCCGGCCGGGGAGAAGGTCGCCGTGAACAACGCCTCCCGTGCCTCATATCTCCACGTCTCGCCGATCACCGGCGGCCGGCCCGAGCGCTGCTCCTGATTCCGCGAATGCTCCTTTACCTGCGGCTCGCCAAGCAGCTGCTTAACATAGGACTTGCTGTCACCTTCATCCACCAGGTAATCCGTCAAATGCCGCACAGCTTCGATCGGCAGCTCCGATGAAGGCTCCAGCATCCCGGCAGGGAGCTTCTCCTTAGACTTCACATCCTTGGCCTTAACCCACATGATCGCCGGACGATAGAGGGTGTGCTCCTTCTTCCATGGATCCGGGGCAATCAAGACGCCGTACCAATCCTGCCACTTCGATACGGCAATGAGGGGCATCTCGCCGGCTTGAGAGGCTGGCCAGCGGACCGAGCTGCCAGGAGCCGCGTAGATGCTGCTGTTGGCCGGAAGCCTTAGCGAGAGCGGATCGATATTCCGGACCTGCCCGGCTTCCTTGGACAAATACCAGGCCGGGAGCCACACATCGCCCAGCTCATCCGATTCAATGAAGGCCATTTCTCCCTTGACATCGCTAACCCGGAACGTCTCGCCCGGATGGCCGTAATAGGCGGCGCTGTGATTGCGCAGACTTCTGGTTCGGGACGGAGCATTTTCATATAAAACGACCTTCTGCCGAAGCGTGACCTTTCCGGGCTTCAAGCTCCCCGTACCGTCCGCATATACCGTGGGGCCGGCCTCCTTCACCGGCTGAACCGGCAGCGGGACCAGCGAGAGACAGATCGCTGCTGCTAGAACTATGCCTAGCCGTTTCTTGATCGATAAACGTGAGCGCACAGGAATCACCCTTTCGAATACAAACCTTTACCATGTAAACGCTATTATAAGGCAATGCGTTCGCATTTGGAAACGAAAAATGCTCCCTTCCTTCGAAGGGAGCTTACGCAATTCCTACTCTTTACCGCCCGCATCCGCAGCCTGGGATGTGGTCATGACCGCCCGTTTCTTTTTATGGTTCCAATCCACCTTGATCTCATACTTCTTGCAGATCTCTCGCAGCGGAACAAGGATATCCTCCGTCGCCACTCCGGTCAGCATTTTGGAAAACTGGACGGCCTCCCCGTCAATCTTGAGCTTGGCTCCCTCTCCTGTCACCAGCTTACGCTTGGTCGGATCCTGCCCCTTCAGCTTCGCAATGACCGCCTCCGGACTTTGATCGGATCTTCCTCCATTGATTCGGAATCCGTTACGGTCACCGCTTCCGTTCCGGCCTTCCTTTACCATAAACGAAGCCTCTACGCCGATGGAATTCAGCACGGCCAGCAGCTTGTCGTTGTAAGCCCCATACGGCAGAGCTACCGCGCTCCGCGTATTGCCGAGCTCTTCCTTCAGTCTGGCTTCGGCGCGAATCAGATCGTCCTTCACCCGCTGTTTATACTCATCCTCCGTCTCGATTCGTTTCTTGTCCTGCAGATACAGCTGCCGGGTCGTGACCGGCTTCTTTCTGCCCTTCCCATCGGTATCCCCGTATCGATGCATATCATAGGTATGGTTATAGAAGCCAATGTCATGCTGGGTCATCTCCCGCATCTGATCCCAGGTCAGCTTCGGTCTGCCGCTGGCAGCAGGCTTATCGATGGTCGATACGATGATAAAGTTTGCAGCCGGATATTTATATTCTTTGAGAATCGGGTAGGCAAGTTGGTAAAAGCTTTCGTACCCGTCATCAAACGTAATCAATACCGCATTGTCCGGAACCGGCTTCCCCTTCCCGATAAAATCCAAGTACTCCTCCATGCTGATCGGCACAAACCCTTCCTTGCGAAGCAGCTCCATCTGCTGCTTGAACTGCTGGGTGGACAAGATGTCGTCCCGGTCCGGCTGCTCCATGATGTCATGATACATCAGGACGCCAACCTTGCCGGAATAGTGTACGGCCTTGGCCTTTTCTTTCTCTTCCTCACCCTTCTTATCGGTCTCTTTCTCCCATTCCACCCGCTTGCCTAACGCTTGCTGTATAAACGATGCGGGAACCATCAGCTGTCCCTCATAAATCTCCGCAGCAGGCTCTTTGAACTCTTTCCCGTCCAGCGATATCGTCACTTCATCCGGTACCGGCGTCCCGCATCCCGTCACAAGGACGGTCGCCGCGAGCACCAATGTTGGCAATATCCTCGTTAGTTTGAATTTGTTCGTGAATGTACCCCATGATTTCTTCATTCCACTGCCTCCTTGTCTGTATCTGAGACACAGTATAAGGAAGACATCTTAACGGAAGCCGCCTGCAGATCTTAAGAACCGCTTAAAGGTTGCTGAATAAATGGAGCCGCTTGGCAAGATCATGTTAAGGATGGAGGATTACCGACAGACACCGCAGTTGCGGGTTTCGCTGTCTCCCCTACAACGGCGGCCCGAAGTCGACTCCGGATTGCGGAGGGCATTAGGGGGCAGAATTTGAAATGAGACCCGAAACAAGAAAGTTCATCACCGGCCCGGGAAAGATGGTCAAGGCTCTCTGTCCGACCATCTTACTGCCGAACCGACGAAAAAAAAGCCCCCTATCAAGGGGGCGTTCACGAGCTTCATCAATCGTGTTGCTCAGGCAGCGGCATAAACAGCATATGCACCGGCAGGTTGCTGCCCGACGCGGGAATGAAGCCGATTCGAACCGTCTCCTCCTGCGCTCCGGTCCGGTACAGGACGCCGGCTTCGGATGAATTTTTCAAAATGCTGCCGCTTGTCATCTGCACCACTTCGTCGTTCACGAGCAGAGCGCCCGCATAATGCCCGCCACGCGCATTCAGCGCGACCAGGGTATTCGGCGCTACTTTCAGGCTCATCGAATAGAGCACGCCGGTGTTGCCAACATTCTTCTCGGCTTCGCCGGTAACGGCATCCACGCCTTCCAAATACCCGTCGAGCGAAGGATCCCCGAGCACAAGCCGCTGCGGGCTTTCGCCGACGACGCCGTCGACCTGGACCTCCCGGTCTGCGCCGGTAAACGTTCCGCGTACATGCTTGCCGTCCCGCGGAAGCACCGTCAGCTCTTTCAGCGCGGCCACCGGATCGCGTGATGGGTCGACCGCAACGACGGACAGCTTGATGTCGCCCTCGAG
Organism: Paenibacillus ihbetae; assembly: GCF_002741055.1. Lineage (NCBI taxonomy): Bacteria > Bacillati > Bacillota > Bacilli > Caryophanales > Paenibacillaceae > Paenibacillus > Paenibacillus ihbetae. The sequence continues at coordinate 1,880,590 of NZ_CP016809.1, forward strand.
CTCCAGATCCGCGTAGATGGTCCGGACCTGGCTCGGCTTCAACGGAAGCTTCGTCCCTTCCTGCAGCAGCACGGCCGATCCACCGGCGGGAATGCGTACCGTATCCGTTATTCCGCCGGAGCTCAAGGCTTCCAAATAGCGGGTCACCGCCGCCTTTCCGCTCGTGGATACATACTGGGCCGGGCCGCCGATCCCGGCCGCGCCTACCTTGACCGAAGCAGCGGAGTTACCAGGGTTGGTAGCGATCAGGTAGACGTTCAAGTCCTTCTTCGAGCGGTTCTGATTATGAATATTAATCCGCACGTTACCGGTTAGCGTATCCTCATAAGCAATGCCCTCTTCCGTTAAATGCTCTGGGCTGTTGCTGCGTATAAACTGCTGGCTTTCGTCCGGGGTGACTGAATAAGAAATTTCGTCCATCATCAGTACAGATGCGCCGTCGATATCGAATTTATTACCCATGGGGGTATATAAACGATCATACTGCTCCTTCGTGTACAGCCATTCATCCACCACGCTCACCGTTTTGCGGACCGAGGCCGATACGCCTTCGCTGTTTATCACTTCCAGCGTGACTTCATGCTCGCCGGGTGTGAAGAATGCCGGCTCATTTCCCTTCCACGTTTCCTTCACGATCTTATATTTCGGATCATGACTCGTATTCCGGTAGACCACCGGCTCGCCCAGACGGTATTCTATCTTGTCCGTCGTGAAGTCCGCAACGGGAGGCGAAGCTGCCGTCGATCGCTTGCCCCAGGTTAACGCAACTTTGCCGCCTGTCACCGCAAGACTGCTTCCCGTCAGCGTGGCCCAGCTCCGGACGGGCACCATCATGCTTCCCCGGTATGTAATGGCAGGCGCATCCATTCGAACCGACGATCCACCCTTCCGCACCGACGAGCTTCCGTTCTTGAACCGCCACTCTCCTTGGCTTCCCTTTACAATGGCCTCCTTGGTCTTGGCGTCATAGGACAAGCCCCAGCCGTACAGCTTAGCCATCGTGCTGACCGGCACATAGCTGTATCCCTTTCGGACCATCATCTTCTGCGCCGCGGCTACAGGCTTCCCATTGAATATATAAGAAGCGGATCCCGTAGATATTACCAGCTTGTTGCCTTGCGTTTCGGAGCTTTGCGCTAAAGCTTCCGCCCCAGCCGAAGATCCTGCCGGTTGTACTGCATCACTCGAGGCATCTGTCCCGGCCGAAACAGAACCTTGCCCTTCTTGGGCTGCCTTTCCGACCGAAGCTGCGCTTGGATCCTCTTGGACTGCCTTCGCGGCAGAATCTGCACCTTGCCCCTCTTGGGCTGCCTTCCCAGCCGAAGCTGAGCCTTGTCCCTCTTGAGCAACAGCCCCTGCCGAAGCTGAGCCTTGTCCCTCTTGAGCAACAGCCCCTGCAGAAGCTGTGCTCTGCTTCTCCTGGACTGCTGCCCCGCTAACCGGTTCAGCGCCGGCGACCCCGCCCCAGGACGAGGCGGTCAAGAGCGGAACGGCCAGCATGACTGCTGCCAGCCGCTTCCGCCCCGGTTCGTATACGTTCTTCATCATTGTCATCTCCCTTTTGTTTCTTGATTGGCTTTCGCTTTGGGAAACCGTGTCGCGAAGGTGGTGCTACGGCGATCGCTGCGCACCGAGATTTCGCCGCCCTGAACCTCGACGATGCTTTTCGTGATTGCGAGACCTAGGCCGGTTCCGCCTGTCTGCTTCGAACGCGAGTTCTCCACACGGTAGAAGCGGTCGAAGATGAACGGCAAGTCCCGTTCGGGAATCGGATCGCCGTAATTCGTGAAGCTGACCAGGACGAAGCCGTCCACCTCCCAAACCGCAATATCAACCGCTCCGCCGGAGGACCCGTACCGGATCGCGTTGGACATCAGATTCTCGTAAGCGCGAACGAGCTGGCTGCCGTCAGCCATAATCGTGAGCCCTTCCTCGGCCTCAAGCCGGCATTCCATCCCCGATTTTTCCAAAGCCGGAACCGACTCCTCGATCAGCTGCCGGATGAATTGCGCCATATCGATCTCCTGCACCTCGAGCGGCAATCCGTTGTTAATCCGCGTATATTCGAATAAATCATCTATCAGCTTCTTCAGGTTTTGCGCCTTCTCGTAGGCGATATTCACGTAATATCGCAGCTCAACTTCATCCTGGTAGCGGTCCTCCTCAATCACTTCCAGAAACCCCAGGATCGACGTCAGCGGCGTCCGCAGGTCATGGGAAACGCCGGTGATCAGATCGTTCTTGGTCTTCTCAGCACGGCGCTCCTCCAGTATCGATTGATACAGCTGCTTGCTCATCTGATTGATGCTGGCCGCCACCTCGCCGAGCTGGCTTCCGGGATGCTCCGGGATTTCGGTATCGAAATTGCCCTTGGCGATTTCCCGGAGACCGCGCGTAATTTCTTCGAGGTAAACATTCAATTCGTCGGCCATTCGGTTGATGCCCTCGGCTACGCGGCCCAGCTCGTCTCGGGAAGAGAGGGCGATTTTATAATCGAAGCGGCCGCTGACGACCTCCTGCAGGCCGGTTTCGATCTTCGCCAGATCGCGGACGAACCACTTCGTGCTCATGTAATAGCTGACGAAGAACAGGATCATGCCAACCACGATCATAACCGGCTCCGATCCAATATTGTTGACCACCCAGGCCAAAGGAACGTTCAGCGTTGGAACCGTCAGGATCAGGGAACTTAAAGCATAGAGCGTAACCAGCAGGGCTGCCGTTATGCCGATGCTTGCAAGCAGCATAAGCAGCATTTTGATGCGGATGTTATCCGGCTGTATTCTTCTCAAGTCAGTCACCTCTGCTTTAGTTTACTCGATTTTGTACCCGATCCCCCAAACCGTTTTAATATATTGCGGATGCTGCGGGTCCTTCTCGATCTTCTCGCGCAGCTTTCGGATATGTACCATGACGGTATTCTTCGATTCCATGAACGGCTCATTCCATACTTCCGTATAGATCTTGTCCATGCTGAGCACGAGCCCCCGATTGATCGCCAGCATATGCAGCAAATTAAATTCCCTTGGCGTCAGCTTGACCTCTTCCCCCGCCACCGTGACCCGGTGGGAAGCGGCGTTGATGATCAGCTCGTCGATTTGGATTTCGTTCTCGTTCCGAGCGGTGCTGCTGTTCAGCTGTTTATACCTCCGAAGCTGGGATTTGATGCGGGCAATCAGCTCCAGCGGGCTGAAAGGCTTGGTGACATAGTCGTCCGCCCCGATGCTGAGCCCTGCGATTTTATCGATCTCCTGGCTTTTCGCCGACAGCATGATGATCGGAGTGTTGTTCTCCTCCCGGATTTTCATGCATGCCTGAATGCCGTCCATCTTCGGCATCATGACGTCCAGAATAATCAAATCCACCTTATGCGTCTTCAAAATCTCCAGCGCTTCAATTCCGCTGTTGGCG